>JBBRYW010000268.1:0-1648 GCA_038237235.1 Gaiellales bacterium | reverse complement strand
GCCGGCCCCCGATCCTGCGCGAGTCGTAGCGGCGCCGTCGTCTTCACAGTGCCGTCGCCTGTGACCTGGACGAGCAGGGTGCCGGCGGGCGCGGGGAGCTTCGGCGGAGGGTCGGGGAAGCGGGTGTCGAGGACGTCCGCGGGGCGATCCGAGACGACGTTCGCCCAGATCGCGTACTGGTTCTGAGCCGTGCCGGCCAGCCAGTTCGCGGCCAGCAACAGGCCCTCCTCGACCGGAAGTGAGTTGAGCGCATAGGCCCCCGAGACCGTTCCCGGCGGGCGGCCTGCACTGAGCTCGGCTCCGCCCGCTCCCTTCGCGTCGCCGAGCGTGAAGCGGTAGTTCTTGCCGTCGTACCAGGCGACCCACAAGCGGCCGTCGGTTGCGTAGCTCGCGGTCAGAACGCGGCCTGCGCTCTCCGGGGAGGAAATCCTGGCGATCGTGGTAGGCGCTGTCTCCCCCGGGGCCCAGGAGACGAGCCGTTGGTTGTTGAAGTCGCCCGTTCCGTAGGCGACCCGGCAGATGACCGAGCAGGCAAAGGCGATCCGGAATGTGTTGTTGTACGCGCTCTCGCTCCCCGGCGCCTTCTGGACGGAGCCGATGGCCGCGAGCGTGGTCGGGTTCAGCTGCAGCAGATACAGGCCAGTGTTGGCGCTGGTGCTCGAGTACCAGGCGAGCCAGAGCCGGCCCATGCCGTCAAGGCCGAGTCGCGGTTGGTACCCGCAGCAGGTACCACCAAACTGGAAGTCGGCGCCGCCCTGGTTCGGGTCGGTGCCGCGCAGCACACGGGCCCCGCCGGCGTGATTTGTACTGAACAACGGCGTTCCGCCGGGAAGGAGGATGGCGGACGCCAGCCCGGTGTAGGGACGACCGACCTGGACCGGTGCGCTGAACGAGCCGCTCTCGTTACGCTGGACGACGTAGAGCGCGAGGTTGCCCTCGAAGGCGAGCTGGAGTCCTCCGCCAGGCTTGGCGAAGAGCTGGGGTGTGTAGCCGATCGACCAACCGGCTGGCGCGGCATCGACGGGGCCGGCGAGCGAGACGGCGTCGCCCTTGAGCGACGGCCGAAAGGTGACGACCTCCAGGCGACTCGCCGAGGGGCTTACGTCGCGTGCCCAGGCGACGACGGCGTTCGAGCCGTCGCTCGCGAGGCTGGGGACGACGATGTTCGAGTTGAAGTCGGTCGAGAGTCGCTTCCAGGTCGTGTCGGCGCGCGCGCTGCCCGCCAGGAGCGAGCAAACGCCGCCCGCGAGCGCGAGCAGCAAGAAGGAGAATCGTGCTGCGGTCATCGTTTTCCCGCCTCTCGGGATCCCTGCTCTCGACTCTATCGGAGCCCGGGCGACGGAAACGGGGTGCCTCATACCGCAGCGCACAGCGCAAACCTCAGTGCGCTCGTAGTGCTCGTAGCCAGCCTCAGCCGACCCGCACGCTCAGCCGCCGGATCGTCTTCCCCCCAGCGCTGAGCTCGACGCGGAAGAGGCCTGCACCGAGGCCGCCTGCAGATCCGATCCCCGTCTTGATCGTGGGCCGGTTGTTCTTCTTGACGCTGCCGATCAGCTGTCCGCTCGGTGCATACCAGCTGGCGACGATCGGGCCGCGCGCGGGCTGTGCCTCGAAGCGGAAGGTCGCCCAGGCTTCCTTGGCTCCGGTT
>JBBRYW010000267.1:0-1913 GCA_038237235.1 Gaiellales bacterium | reverse complement strand
GGAAGGCATACTCCTGCTCGCCGCCGATCGAAGGCCGCCGGTCGCGGCGGACGAACTCCTTGCGTTCCAGCCCGTGGAGCGCCTCCTCGAGCAGGCCGCGAGCGGCGCCGCCGAGGTGCGCCAGCGCGCCGAGCCAGAAGACCTTGCCGAGCACGGCGGCGTCCTGCAGGAGCCCCTTCTCGCGCGGCAGCAGCAGGTCGAGCCTCGCCGCGATGATTCCCTGCACGGTCTCGGGGAGCTGCACGTCCCCGCCCTCGCGCTCGGCCAGCATGCGGGCGAACTGCTCCGCGTAGAGCGGGTTGCCGCCTGCCCGCGCGAGCAGCGCCTCCTGCTCCTCGGCGGCCATGACGGGGCGGTCGAGCAGCGTGCCGATCAGCCGCGCCGTGTCCTCGTCCGAGAGCGGGGGTAGCGAGATCGTCGTCGCGTTCGGCTTGCCGCCGCCCCAGCCGGGGCGGCGCTCGAGCAGCTCTGGCCGCGCCGTGCAGAGGCAGAGGAGCGGCACGTCCGACGCCCAGTCGACGAGGTAGTCGACGAAGTCGAGCAGATCGTCGTCGGCCCAGTGGAGGTCCTCGAAGACGAGAACGGTTGGCCGGCGGAGCGCCAGGCCCTCGAGGAAGCGACGCCAGGCCGCGAAGCGCTCCGCCCGGTCTGCAGGACCCTCCTCGCCGGCGGCGACGCCGACGAGAGCCCCGAGGCGGCTCTCGACCCAACGCGCGTCGTCGGGGCCGACGGCGTACTCGACGGCCGCGCGAAGCTTCCGCTCCGCCTCGCTTCCGGCGTCCGTTTCGAGGATGCCGGCCTGCGCCTTCACCATCTCCGCGAGGGCCCAGAAGGTGACGCTCTCCCCCTACGGCAGCGAGCGGCCCTGCCGCCACGTGACGAGGTCCGGCTGGGCGTCCACGATTTGCGAGAGCTCGTAGACGAGACGGCTCTTGCCGATGCCGGGGACGCCCACGAGCGTCACGAGCTGCGCCGTTCGCTCCGCACGTGCGGTCGCCAGTGCGTCAGCGAGCCGGTCGAGCTCGCGCCCGCGGCCGACGAGCGGCGCTCCCTCCTGGACCGTGTCGAGACCGAAGCGCGAGCGCGCCTCGAGCGCCCGCCAGACCCGAACCGGCTCGGCCTTGCCCTTCGCGACGATCGCCTCCTCCACTCCGTACTCGATCGCCCGGCTCGTTGCGCGGTAGGTCGTCTCGTCGACCAAGACGCCGTTCACGGCCGCGGGCGCCTGCAGCCGAGCGGCCGTGTTGACGACGTCGCCCGAGGCCATGCCCTCGCCCTCGGAGAGTCGCGCGCCCAGGGCGACGAGCGCCTCGCCCGTCGTGATTCCGATCCTGACTTGCAGGCTCGACTCGTCCGCGAGCGCCTCGTGGATCGCGAACGCCGCCCGGACGGCCCGCTCGGGGTCGTCCTCGTGGGCCTGCGGCGCGCCGAAGAGCGCCATCACCGCGTCGCCGATGAACTTCTCCACGGTGCCGCCGTGGCGCTCGAGCTCGGAGCGAACGCGCGCCCAGTACGGCGCCTGCAACGCGCGCACCTCCTCCGGGTCGAGCCGCTCGGCGCGCGAGGTGAAGCCGGCGAGGTCGGCGAAGAGAACCGTGACGACCTTGCGCTCCTCGCGCGGCGCCGCCGGCGCGGTGTCGAGCGGCCTCGCGCACATCCCACAGACCCGAAAGCCGTCCGGGTTCTCCTGGCCGCAACTCGGGCAGATCTGGGCCACGCCCGAAGCCTACGGGGGCGAGCGGTGTTCTTCCAGGCGGCTGGGCCGGCGCTCTGCGTCTACGCGCGAACGGCGAGCCCGACCGGGCAGGCGACCCCGGTGCCGCCGATGCCGCAGTAGCCGTTCGGGTTCTTCGCCAGGTACTGCTGGTGGTACGGCTCCGCGTAGTAGAAGTCGCCGGCGGGCGCGATCTCGG
>JBBRYW010000266.1:0-2145 GCA_038237235.1 Gaiellales bacterium | reverse complement strand
TCGCGGCGAGCGCGAGCGCGCGGCTCACCTACACGGGCCGCTCGGCGGATTTCTCCCAGCGGACGAGCGGGACTGCGGACCTCTCGGCGCGAAAGGCCCGGACGAGACAGCCGGCGATCGTCGCGATCTCCGCGAGCGGCAACGGCCGTGTGGCCGCGAAGCTCTCGGTCAAGCTCTCCGAGCGCGCAAAGATCGCACAGCGATCGGCCCCGACCCAGCCCTACGTCGAGCAGCGCTGCCGCGACTCGAGCTCTCGAACGGCGTCGGGCGGCGTCGTCCTCCACCGGCTGAGCCGCGGCCAGGTCGAGGTTCGCTGGGCGTTCCCGCACGCGACGTTCGTCGTCTGCCCTGGCCCGGCGGGGGTCGGCAAGCGCCTGGCGGCCACGATGAAGCGCATCATTCCGGCGAGCCGTCTGACAGCCGCTCGCGTCACCTTGTCGCTCTCAGGCACCACGCCGTTCCGTCAGGGGATCTACAGCGGCTCGTACCGCTGGCGCGCGTCCGTCACGCTCACGCGCAGCTAGCGCTTCCGCACGCGCAGCCAGGTGCGCAGCCCGGGCAGGAACTGCCAGGCGCGAGAGCCCAGCCGAAGCGAGTACGCGAGTGTGAGACCCAGCGAGCCCCGATTCGCCACGGGGAAGAAGACGCGCATGAACTTCGGCGACGGGAAGATCGTGCGCCGAATGAGCCGAAGGCGCTGACGCGCGCCGGCGGCGGTGACGACTCGATCGACGGCGAGAGCCCCGGCTGAGGCCGTGCGGGCACGCAGCGCCACGTGCGTGGAGCGAAACGACGAGAGGGACAGCTCCGCGGCGAGCCGCTCGCCGGCCGGCAGGAGCTCGAGCCCCGCGACGAAGGCCGGCACGGCCTCGAGCTCGACCGCGAGCTCCCCCGCCCGCGTCCAGCACTCGCGATCGAAGGACGCCAGCGCCCGCTCGAGGTCACCGAGCGGTTTGGGTACACGCGCACCGTGCTGTGCCGCGTGCAGCGCGGTGTGGAAGGCGAGCCCCGTCGGCGAGAGAATGTCGACTGTGTGGCCCCCGACCTCTTCGAGGGGCTCGGCGTGCCGCCAAAGGCCCTGCCACAGGGCGAGAGGCGGGACACCGACGCCCCAGATCGTGCGGTGCAGCTCCACCAGCATGCCCGCCCGAACCCAGAGGTCCGCCCACTGATCCCGCGCGTCAGGTACGTCCTCCGAGACGAGCACGTTGGCGAAGCCGAGACGCCGGAGCACCGCGCCGGCGGCACCCAGGCGAGCCGGCTCGACGAAGAGGTCGGAGTCGCCGTAGGCGCGCTCTCCCTCCGAGTACAGTCGCCTCCCGAGTGCCGGCCCCTTCAGCAGGAGGCTGTGGATCCCCGCTTCCGCGAAGGCGCGAACGACCTCGCCGGTCACTGCTTCGACGCACAAGTTCCGCGCGGTGACGGCCGTCGCGATCGACATTGGCCGCGCGGCCACCGCCAGCCCCTACGGGACGAGGGACGCGACGCGCGCGAGCCGCGTGAACCGCTCGACGCGCCCGCCGATGACGACGCGACCCTCCCGCTCGAGCCACGCGTGCGCCTCGAAGCGGCCGTCCTCGCTCTTCGCGACGCCGATGTGGAGGTCGGAGGCGAGTCCCGCCCGCGCCAGCATCTCCTGCAATGCCAGAGCCTGTGTGAGACAGCTCGCCCGCGGCACGCGCCGGCTCGCGGCGGCCACGGCCCAGGTGAGCTCCTCGGGCCTCTTCGCCCGGGTCAATGCCCTGCGGGACGGCTTGACCCGTCTCGCAGCCAGCGATCGGACCACGCGAAAGGGCAGGGTGCTGAGTGCAGCCCGGTACAGCGAGACGGTGAGGAGCGCCCGCACGAGGAGCGCCCGTCGCTGGGGCGGCAGGTCGGCAAAGCGCGTGAGGACGCTCATCGCAGCTCGACCAGCCGTTCTTCGGACAGCCGCGTCACCAGCTCGAGCACGTCACGCTCGCAGGCGCTCCGGTCGACCTCGTACTCGGCCATGATCGTCTCGCAGACCTCGGCAACCGTCCGCGGCTCCTGGATCAATCCCCACACGCGCGCGCCGACCGGGTTGAGGCCGAAGTACATCCCCCGGTCGGCGAGGATGACCGCCTCGTCGCCGACACTCCGAGACACGTGCTCGGGCCGAGCCAC
>JBBRYW010000265.1:0-2328 GCA_038237235.1 Gaiellales bacterium | reverse complement strand
CGTTGTGGGACACAGGCGGCAGCGCAATCTCAATCGGGCGCCGCTCATCCTCGCGGTGCTCGTAGCCCTGGCAGGCATGCTCGACCTGTTCGTGACGATCTTTCCGGAGAACGGGCCGAAGGTCGTCGAGCAGCTCGCGCCCCAGGCGGTTAGAGGGTTCGCCGCCGCCGCCGTCGCGCCGATCGGCCTAGGCCTCGTCGCCATAGCCCGCGGTCTTGCACGAGGAAAGCGGCGCGCCTGGCAGCTTGCCGTGGCGCTTCTGGGCGGCTCGGCCGCCTTGCACCTGGTGCACAGTGTCAACTATGGCGCAGCCGCCATCTCGCTCGTGGCCCTCGCCCTCGTCGCCCGACGGCAGGATTTCGGCCTGCGCGGTGATCCTGAGGGCAACCAGCGCACGCTGCTGCGTGCCCTGCTCTTCGTCGGGGCGATCTACGGGTACGGCGCGGCGGCTCTCTGGACGAATCGACTGATGGCTGACCAGTCGTTCTCCGCCGGCTTCGCATTGAGGGAAACGAGTGCGGCGCTCCTGGGGCTCAGGCTCGGCGGCTCGGCACACCTTGCCGGGAGCTTGGACGAGTGGTTCCCGCTCTCGGTCTTTCTCCTCGCCCTGACCGCGGCAACCGTGTTGCTCGCCGGCTGGCTCGCGCCCTGGCGCTACCGACTGCGGCAGGAGGCACGCGAGCGGAAGCTCGCCGGGACGCTCGTGGCTGCGTGGGGGGCGGACACGCTCGCCCCGTTCGTGCTGCGCGCTGACAAGTCCTACCACTTCTCCGAGGATGAACAGGCCTTCCTCGCCTACAAGGTCGTCGGCGGCGTCGCGATCGTCTCCGGCGACCCGGTCGGAGCCGAGCCTGCGTTCGACGAGCTCGTGCGAGGGTTCATCGCCTACGCCCATGCGCGCGACTGGCGCATCGCCATTCTCGGTGCCTCGGAGCCCAGGCTCGGCCTCTACCGTACCCATGGGCTCCACGCCCTCTATCACGGGGACGAGGCCGTCGTCGACGTGGCCTCGTTCTCGCTGGAGGGCCGCTCGATCCGCAAGGTCCGCCAGTCGGTGAGCCGCCTGGTGGCCGCGGGCTACCGGGCCGAGGCTCTCCACCCGAGGGAGATCGACGATGAGCTCCGCGGCGAGCTCGAGAGAATCGCACGAGATTGGCGGCGCAACGAGCCGGAGCGCGGGTTCGTCATGGCGCTGGACGCGCTCTTCCGACTCGAGGGCGAAGACGCCGTCTTCCTCGTCGGCCGGGGCCCCGACGGCGTTCCGGCCGGCTTCCTCCACTTCGCCGTGTCCCGTCCGGGGTCTGCGCTCTCACTGTCATCGATGCCGCGACTTCGGACGACCCCGAACGGCTTCAACGAATGGCTCGTGTGCGAGACGATCGCCTGGGCGCGCGCGGGCGGCTTCGAGCGCATCTCGTTGAACTTCGCGCCGTTCGCGGCCCTGCTTGCTCCAGAAGCCGAGTTGTCGGCACTGCAACGAGTCGAGCGCAAGGCGCTGCTCACGCTCAAGAGGCACTTTCAGCTCGACAACCTGCTCATGTTCAATCGCAAGTTCCTCCCGGGCTGGCAGCGGCGCTTCGTCGTCTACGAGCGTCGCCGTGACCTTCCGCGCGTCGGGATCGCGGCGCTCGCAGCCGAGGCGTACCTGCCTTTCTCGGGCCGGGAGCGCGAATGACACCGGGGCTCACGCTCGGGCTCCTGCTCGCGTTGGCCTCGTCCGGCGCGTTGAACTGGAGCTACCTGGCCCAGCACGGAGAAGCCGCGCAGCTGCCGCCCTTGACGGTGCGGCGCCCGCTCCACTCGTTGCGCCTGCTCTTCGCCAACCTGCGCTGGCTCACAGGCTTCTTCGTCGGGATCGCGGGCTGGATTCTGTACGTCGGTGCGCTCGTCCTCGCTCCGCTCTCTCTCGTGCAAGCCGTCTCAGCGGGTGGCATCGGCCTGCTCGCCCTGCTCGTCTCACGCACGACCGACACGGCTCTCTCGCAGCGGGACTGGACGGGGGTTGGCGTTGCGGTCGCGGGGCTCGCTCTCCTCGGTATCTCGCTTCCAGGCCAGCGGTCGGGAGGCGGCCTCGGCGCCTGGATTGCCGTCGCGCTATGGATGGCCGGATCGCTCGCCGTCGCCGGGCTCGCCGCCGGGCCGGCGGCCCGCGTGCTCGCCGCAGGCGCGGGCTTGGGGGTAGCGGCCGGCGTCCTCTACGCCGCCGGCGACGTCGGCACCAAGGCGGCTGTCGGAGGCGGTGCATGGCTGCTCTTCGTCCCGGCGCTGCTCGCCTGTCACGGGCTGGCCTTCGTCGCGCTCCAGCTCGGCTTCCAGCGCGGTGCGGCG
>JBBRYW010000264.1:0-2328 GCA_038237235.1 Gaiellales bacterium | reverse complement strand
CGTTGTGGGACACAGGCGGCAGCGCAATCTCAATCGGGCGCCGCTCATCCTCGCGGTGCTCGTAGCCCTGGCAGGCATGCTCGACCTGTTCGTGACGATCTTTCCGGAGAACGGGCCGAAGGTCGTCGAGCAGCTCGCGCCGCACGCGGTACAGGGAATCTCCGAGGCGTTGCTCGCGCCGCTCGGGCTCGGGGTGGTCATGATCGCACGCGGGCTCGCCCGGCGGAAACGTCGCGCCTGGCTGCTCGCCGTCGCGCTGCTGGGCGGCTCGGCCGCGCTCCATCTCCTCCACAGCGTCGATTACGGCGCGGCCGCCACGGTGCTCGTCGCTCTCGCCCTGATTGCGCGACGACAGGACTTCAGCTTGCGAGGCGACCATGCGGACAATCCCCGGATCGTCCTGCGGTCCTTCCTCTTCGCCGCGACGATCTACGGCTACGGCGCCACGGCCCTGTGGGTGAATCGGCTGATGGCCGACCAGCCGTTCTCCGCCGGCTTCGCCCTGCGGGAAACGAGCGCCGCGCTCGTCGGGCTGACCCTCCGTGGTTCTGCACACCTCGCCGGCGACTTCGGCCAGTGGTTCCCGCTCTCGGTGCTCCTCATGGGCCTTACTGCCGCCGCGCTACTACTTGCCAGCTGGCTCGCGCCCTGGCGCTACCGACTGCGCCAGGAGGCACGCGAGCGGGAGCTCGCCGGGACACTCGTGGCCGCGTGGGGAGCAGACACGCTCGCGCCCTTCGTCCTTCGGGCCGACAAGTCGTACTTCTTCAGCGAGGATGAGCGCGCTTTCCTTGCCTACAAGGTCGTCGGCGGCGTCGCGATCGTCTCCGGCGACCCCGTCGGCCCGAAGCTTGCCCTCGACGGGCTCGTCCGTCGGTTCATCGCCTTCGCCCACGCGCGCGACTGGCGGATCGCCATTCTCGGTGCCTCCGAAGGCAAGCTCGGCCTCTACCGTGCCCACGGTCTGCATGCGCTCTACCACGGCGACGAGGCCGTCGTCGACGCGACGTCCTTCTCGCTCGAGGGCCGCGCCATCCGCAAGGTGCGCCAGTCGGTGAGCCGCCTGCAAACGGCGGGCTACCGGGCCGAGGTTCTGCACCCACGCGAGATCGACCGTGAGCTGCGCGCCGAGCTCGAGACGATCGCCCGCTCGTGGCGTGGCGATCAGCCGGAGCGCGGGTTCGTGATGGCGATCGACGCGCTCTTTCGGCTCGAGGACGAGGACGCGGTCTTCGTCATCGGCCGCAGCCCCGCCGGCGAGCCGGCAGGCTTCCTCCACTTCGCCCTCTCGCGTCCGGGGTCGGCGCTCTCGCTCTCCTCGATGCCGCGGCTGCGCACGACCCCGAATGGCTTCAACGAGTGGCTCGTCTGCGAGGCAATCGCCTGGGCGCGCGGGCATGGCTTCGAACGCGTCTCGCTCAACTTCGCGCCGTTCGCGGCCCTCCTTGCTCCCGAGGCGGAGCTCTCGAGCCTGCAGCAGCTCGAGCGGAGAGCGCTGCTCACGCTCAAGGGGCACTTCCAGCTCGACAACCTGCTCCTCTTCAATCGCAAGTTCCTCCCCGCTTGGCAGCGACGCTTCGTCGTCTACGAGCGCCGCCGCGACCTCCCGCGCGTCGGGATCGCCGCGCTCGCGGCAGAGGCATACCTGCCGTTTTCCGGTCGAGGCCGACGTTGACGACGAGGCTCGCCCTCGGACTCGTGCTCGCGCTGGCCTCGGCCGGTGCGCTCAACTGGGGCTACCTCGCTCAGCACGGTGAGGCCGCGCAGCTGCCGCCGCTCTCGCTACGGCATCCGCTCCTCTCGCTGCGCCTGCTCTTCACCAACTTGCGCTGGCTCGCCGGCTTCCTCGCTGGGATCGGCGGTTGGATCCTGTACGTTGCGGCGCTCGCGCTCGCGCCCCTTTCGCTTGTCCAGGCGACCTCTGCGGGGGGTATCGGCCTGCTCGCCCTGCTTGTCTCCCGCACGACCGGCGTGACCCTCTCGCGCCGCGAGTGGACCGCGGTCTTCGTTACGGTCGTCGGGCTGCTGCTGCTCGGGATCTCACTCACGGGCCAGCGGCCGGGTGGAGGCCACGGCGCCTGGCTCGCGATCGCCATCTGGATGGCGGGGTCGCTCGCCGTTGCGGCGTTCGCGGCTGGCCCGGCGTCCCACGTGCTCGCTGCGGGTGCCGGCCTCGGCGTCAGCGCAGGCGTCCTCTACGCCGCCGGCGACGTCGGCACCAAGGCGGCTGTCGGAGGCGGTGCATGGCTGCTCTTCGTCCCGGCGCTGCTCGCCTGTCACGGGCTGGCCTTCGTCGCGCTCCAGCTCGGCTTCCAGCGCGGTGCGGCG
>JBBRYW010000263.1:0-2338 GCA_038237235.1 Gaiellales bacterium | reverse complement strand
TTCGCGTGCGGTCGGCGGGTAGGAGGGAGTGCGCTTCCCGCCTAGTTTTGCTTGCAGTTGCGCCATTTCGTCCGTGTTGTGGATCCCTCCTCGAAGCTCCCCGAGCCACCCCGTGGAGCCCGGAACCTGTCCCCAAGACCTGTCCCCAAACTGTTCAGGGAGCCGGGCTTGCGTAGACGGATCAGAGCGTTGTCGGGCATCTTGATCTAGCCGGATTTTACGCGGCCGCTCGGACCGCTTAGATGAGTCCGGACGCCGAACGGGCCGAAGCTACGGATTCGTCCGGGCGGGTGTGGGGAACCCGATATCGGCCCGTTAGCGCGCCGAGATTTCTCAGAGCGTCAAGCTGACTGGGCCCGGGTGGTGGTGAGGACGAAGGCAGCGACGGCGATGGTCATCCAGGCGGCGAGGTAGAGGAAGGCCGCTCGTGGCGAGACGGTGGTGTAGAGCACTCCGGCGATTGCGCTGGCGGCGAAGTTGCCGAGCGATTGGACGGTCGCGAGGGCCCCGAAGGCAGAGCCGCGGATCGGTGTGGGGGCAAGGGCTGCGACCGCGGCGTTCTCAGCGGTCTCGGCGAAGCCGATCCCGAGTCCGGCGACACAGAAGAAGACCGCGAGGACGGCGATGGTGGGTCCGGTGAGGGCGAAGCCGACGAACGCGATTGCGAGCTCGGAATCGGTTGCTTCCTCGTGAAGCTTGGGAAGCGTCTTCACGAGCGTGCGCTCGACCTACGCCCCCTGGCCGAGGTTGCGCATCAGGCCGCCGTCTATCACGTAGCTCGAGCCGGTCACGTAGTCGGCGTCGCTCGAGGCGAGGAATACCGCGAGCCTCGCGATCTCGGCGGGCATCGCCGCGCGTTTCAGCGGGATGCTCGCGGTCTCCTTCTCGCGCACCTTCGGGTCGTCGATTGCCTCCTGGTTGAACGGCGTGAGCACCATGCCGGGCGCGAGGTTGTTGACGTTGATGCCGTGCTCGGCAAGCTCGAGCGCGAGCGTGCGCGTCAGGCTCCGCAAAGCGGCCTTCGCGCAGTCGTAGTCGGCGCCTCCGGCGTTCGGTACCTCCTCGTGGATCGAGGTGACGTTGACGATTTTGCCGCCGCCGCCAGCCGCGAGTCGTTGTCGGATGAAGTGCTTGCAGCAGAGCAGTGGCCCGAAGAGGTTCGTGCGAAGCGACTTCTCGAAGTCGGCGAGCTCGAGGTCGGCGACGTACGTTCCGGACGCGTCGACGCCCGCGTTGTTGACGAGGATCTCCGTTGGACCGAACGCCTCCAGAGCGGCGGCGAAGAGGGCCGCGACGGCGTCCTCATCGCTGATGTCTGCCTGCACGACGATCGCGCGGCGACCCGCCGCCTCGATCTGCGCCTTCGTCTCGGCCGCGCCCGCACGGTCCTCGAGGTAGTTGACGATCACGTCCGCCCCTTCGCGCGCGAATTCGATCGCCGTCGCTTGTCCGATTCCCGAGTCGGACCCGGTGACGATCGCGCTCAGCTCAGCCAGTCTGCCCATCAGTAGGCACCTTTCTGTCGTCGTTGCTCCGCTTGCTCGATGCTCCACGCGGCGTTGATCAGGCCGACGTGCGAGAACGTCTGCGGAAAGTTTCCGATCAGCTCCTGCCGCTCGAGGTCTAGCTCCTCGGACAGCAGGCCGACGTCGTTCGCATGCATGAGCGCTGCGTCGAAGACTGCGCGTGCCCGCTCGATCTCGTCGCCGCGCGCAAGTGCGTTGGCCAGCCAGAAGGAGCAGATAAAGAAGGCGCCGTCCTCGGCGTCTGTCCAGCGGCGGACGAGGCCGTTCTCGGCGAGTTCGCGCTCGATCGTGTCGACCGTGCGGCGGAGACGCTCGTCGGTCGCGGCCGTGAACTCCATCAGGGACAGCAGCAGCACGCTCGCGTCGAGCTGATCGGAGCCGAAGGCGCCTGTGTAGGCACCGACATCCTCGTTCCAGCCCCGTTCCAGAATCTCGCTGCGGACAGCGTCGCGCTCGACTGCCCAGACTTCTGGTCGCGCGTCTGGGCCGAGCCGGTCCGCCAGCTTGACGGCCCGGTCTAACGCGACCCAGCACATGAGCTTCGAGGTCAGATAGTGGCGCTCCCCTTCACGCCCCTCCCAGATCCCTGAATCCGTTTCGCGCCAGCGCGCTGCGGCGGTGTTCGCGAGCTCGCACAGGAATCGGGCGGTCTCGGGCGCTGGGTCGTCGAGCTGGTCGCGAAGAAACCAGGCCGCCTGCAGGACTTCGCCGTAAACGTCGAGCTGCGTCTGTTTCCAGGCGTTGTTCCCGATGCGTACGGGCGCGCTGTTGCGGTAGCCGGCGAGGTGTTCGAGCTCGCGCTCGCTCAGGTC
>JBBRYW010000262.1:0-2366 GCA_038237235.1 Gaiellales bacterium | reverse complement strand
GCGAGGATCCCGTCGAGATCCATGCTCGGCTCCCAGCCGATCGCGGCGCGGATCTTCTCGATCGACGGCGCCCGGTGGAACATCTCGATCTCATCGACCGGATAGCCGAACGCGGTCTCGTACGGGAGGAAGACGAGCTCCGAGTCAGAGTCGGTCGCCTGGCGGACCCGTTCGGCTAGGTCGGCAATCCGGATTCTGTCGGTCGAGCCGACATTGTAGATCTGGCCCGAGGTCGAGCCTTCGTCGATCAGTCCCTTCAGGGCCCGTACGACGTCTCGGACGTGGCAGAAGCAGCGCGTCTGCGTCCCGTCGCCGTGGATCTCGATCGACCGACCCGCGAGCGCCCACTGCACGAAGCGGGGGACGACGTTGCCGTACTGCCCTGACTGACGCGGGCCGACGGTGTTGAAGAGGCGGGCGATCACACAGTCGAGGCCCTCCTCCTCATGCCGAGCGAGTGCGAGGAACTCGTCCATTGCCTTCGAGTCCGCGTAGGCCCAGCGCTTGGCGGTCGTGGGCCCGTAGATGCGCCGTGCGTTCTCCGCCAGGAACACCTCCTCGCGGTGGTCGCCGTAGACCTCGGAGCTCGACGCCACGAGCACGCGCTTGCCGAAGCGGCTGCAGTACTCGAGCACCGTCTCGGTGCCCTGGACGTTCGTCAGCAGCGTGTGCCCCGGCTGCTCGACGATCAGGCGGACGCCCACGGCTGCCGCGAGGTGGTAGACGACGTCGCACTTATGCACGAGCTCGCTCACGACGCTCGACGAGAGGACCGACTCGACGACAAGGTGAAAGTCCGGGCGTTCCCTGAGCTGGGACACGTTCTCCATCGAGCCTGTGGAGAGATCGTCCAGGGCGTACACCTCCCAGCCGTCGCCGAGCAGCAGCTCAGCGAGGTGCGAGCCGATGAAGCCGGCTCCGCCGGTGATCAGTGCCCTCCGCTTGTCCTCCGCGCTCACGGCGAGGAAGCGTATCGCTCGGGCTCGAGCCGCAACGGCAGGGCCAGCTGCCGGTACGGCTCGAAGCCGGAGACGCCGACGCCGACCAGGCGGAGCGCCCCGGGCCGGTCCCCGAGCGCTCGGTCGAGCAGCGCGCAGGCAAGCTCGGCGATCCGCCCGCCGTCGTCCGTCCCGACCGGGAGGCTCGTCGAGCGGCTCCTGATCGAGAAGTCTGCATAGCGAACCTTGGTGGTCACGGTTCGCGCGGCGCGGCCGGTCTCAACGAGCCGGTCCGCGACATGCGTTGCCATGCGTCGTAGCTCGTCGTGCAGCCTGGCGCGGTCCGAGACGTCGCGGTCGAACGTCTCCTCGTTGCTGATCGAGCCTGCGTCGCCGACCGGCTCGACCGTTCGCGGGTCGATTCCGAGCGAACGGTCCCGCAGGAGTCGCCCGTTCTTGCCCCGCAGGATGATGGCGAGGTCTCCGTCCGTCAGTCCAGCGAGCGCGCCGAGAGTCGTGATGCCGAGGATGCGCAGGCGCGCTTCGGTCCGTGGGCCGATCCCCGGTAGCAGGCGGATATCGAACGGGGCGAGGAAGGCCGCCTCGCCTCCGGAGCGGACGACCGTGATGCCGCCCGGCTTGCGGCGGTCGCTCGCCACCTTGGCGACGACCTTCGAGCTGCCGACACCGACCGAGCACGAGAGGCGCGTCGTCGCGCGGATCGCCGTCTGGATCGCGCCGGCGAGGGAGCGGGCGCGCGCGAAGTCGTGGCTCGCGACCTTCGACAGGTCGACGTACCCTTCGTCGAGGCCCGTCCGCTCGAGACTCGGCGCAATCTCGGCGACCGTCTGCCAGACGATGTCGGAGTAGCTCGCGTAGAGCGCTTTACGAGGGCGGACGAAGACGGCGTGAGGGCAGCGGCGGAGCGCCTCGGCACAGCTCATCGCGCTCCCGATCCCGTGCTTGCGCGCCTCGTAGTTCGCGGTCGCGACCACTCCCCGACCGTGCGGATCTCCTCCGACGACGAGCGGCCGCGAGCTGAGCTCCGGCTGCTCGAGCTCCTCCACGGCGGCGAAGAAGGCGTCCAGATCGAGGTGCGCGACGATCATCCTGGAAAGCGTAGGCCCGCCTCCGGCGAGCCCGTGCGCCCGGGGAGAAAAAGAGGTGTGAACGCTCTGTAAGCGCTTCTGTAGCTCCCGACCCCTGCGGTACCATGGCCCTACCTCGAACGTGGGCGACCCAGAAGTCGTCCGCAGAAGTTCTTGACGAAAGGAGGGTCGAGGGGATTGTTCGAACGCTTTACAGAACGAGCCCGCCAGGTCGTCGTCCTCGCCCAGGACGAGGCGCGAGCGCTCAAGCACAACTACATCGGCACGGAGCACATCCTGCTCGGCCTGCTGCGCGAGGAGGAGGGCCTTGCCGCGCGCG
>JBBRYW010000261.1:0-2380 GCA_038237235.1 Gaiellales bacterium | reverse complement strand
GCCCGCGCCCAGGCCGGCGCCGTGCGAGAAACGATCAGCCGGCACCGCGGAGCCCCGCACGCGAGCAGGAACGCTCGGCGAGAGCCGAAAGCGACCCCGGAGCGGCTCTTCAGCCCCTTACCGCAGGATCCGGGTAACTAAGGCTCCGCGGAGGGAATTGGCGGGCGAAGAAATCGCGCGCGAGCGGCGCCGAGTCGTTCGGCGTTTGCGAACCGTCCTGACAACGGACAGCTGCATCGGGGTGCGCTGCGCCGCGGATTTTCTGGAGGAAGTCCTGGCGGTTTGCGGCAGCTCGGCTCGCCGGGGGCCGAGGCTCTCGGCTGCGAAGCTCAGTACGATCCGCTGCGGCAGCTCACGGGTGATCGGCTGTGCCGGCGAGCAGGCTCGTGAGCGCGCGCACGTGGCGCCCGGTGGCTCCTGGTGCGAGCGGTCCCGGCGGCAGCTCGACGACGAACGAGGTGGTGCCGGGAAAGCGATGGTTTTGCCAGTCGGTGGCGCCGCCCCGGTAGCGCGGAAGACGCAGCAGCGACAGGCCCACCAACGACGCGTACCGGCGTTCGACTGCGATGCTGCCGCCTGACTCGTCGACCAGGCCAAACGGCTGGTGAAACCACACGGAAACGCTCGGACGCAGCTTCGAGATCAGGCCGGCAAGCTGTCGGCTCTCGGGCTCCGACAGCGCGTCCGGACCGGAGTAGTGCTGGTCGCCGGGATGTCCCTGGCGACGCCAGCGCCAGGGGAAGTTCCGGTTCAGGTCGACGCCGCGTGCATTCGTCCGCGTGCCCGCGGCCACCCCGTCGGGGTTTGCGTTCTCGACGATCCAGAGGTCGCTCTCGCTCGGCAGCGGCACCGACTCGAGGCGCTCGGCGATGCCGACGCCGGCCGGCTCGTTGCCGTGGATGCAGCCGACCACGAGCATGTGCGCGGGCGCATCGGGATCGCCGCGCTCGAGCACGACGATCCGCCGCCCCTGCACGGAGGCCCCGAGCAGGCGAGCCCGGGTGACGTGCCCATCCGATCGTCGACCGCTCGGCTTCGCCGGCGCCGCCGGCCGCCCGTCGAGCGGCGGGGGCCAGGCGAGGGCCGCCAGCAGGAGTAAAGGCGCGAGGCGAAGCGCAGCGACCACTGTGCGGAGGAACGTAGCGGCCGGCGCGAGGCGGGCCGCTCGTGAACAATGGTCGGCCGGAATGGCCGGGCGCACGCTTCTCGCGCTGCTTGCGGTAGTCGCCGCGCTGAGTGGCGCGTGGAAAGAGGCAATCGCAAGCCCGCCAGTTCGCAGCTCCCGCCCTCGTCTGCTCGTGGGACAGGACTTGCAGCGGCTCCCCACGCGGCGGCGAGTGATCGCCCTGACCTTCGACGCCGGCGCCGATGCCGGGGGCGCGCATGCGATCCTGCGCACGCTTGCACGCGCGCGCGTGCCTGCCACGTTCTTCCTCACAGGCCGCTGGGTGACGAGGTACAGGCGGCTCGCCCGGCTGGTTGCGGCCAGCTATCCCGTCGGCAACCACACCTACGACCACCTGCCGCTGGTGGGGCTGCCCAGCGCGCGAGTGAGGGCCGAGGTCATGGACGCCGGGCGTGCAATCCGCGGCTTTACGGGGCAGGACGCGCGGCCGAGTACTGGCCGGTTCCCGGAAGCGGTGGTTCGTCGGCACGCCGGTGAGGCGCCCCGGGGATCCCGGGGCAGCATCGCGTCGACTGGCTCTTCAGTGGCCGAGGACTGCCGATGGAAGGTGAGGGTGTCGGTCTCGACGGTCGCCGCTACCGCTTCGCCGGCCCGTACGACCAGTCCTGGGTCAACGCCGAAAGGCAGCCGACGGCGCCGTGCTCGGACGGCTCCTGGACGCTCGGTCGCCCGTTCTGGCTGTCGTTCGGCTGACGCGCAAGGCGCGGTCACGTTCCCGCTTCTGCGCGGCGGTTGGTTCCGAGACCCCCCGGCGGTGCCGCCGGTAGCGCTTCGTCTCGCCCCCGGCGTTCGCTTCCGCTCACGTACTGGCGCAGTCTGGCCGTCAATCCGAAAGTCATCCCGCTCGGCAGCCGCGTCTTCATTCCCGCCCTCCTGCGCGAAGCCGAACCGCGGCTGGTTCGCGGCCCAGGACACCGGGGTAGCGGTGATCGGCGGCCACCACGTCGACGTCTATCAGCGGGACAGTGGCGCGGGCGGTTCGATTCTCCACCCGAGCCGATCACAGGACGGACGGAGGACGTCGGGCCATTACCAGCGCGCTCGTGAGCGCCACCGCCCGGGGCGGTGTCTGCCGGCGACTCCCGTCCAGGACTGGGCATTCGAGCGTTCACGGCGCTGCCTGCCCGACCCGATTTCTCGCCAGCGCGATCAGGCTCGTGCCCAGGCGACCGGCGTGCGAGGCAGTCTCGATCT
>JBBRYW010000260.1:0-2423 GCA_038237235.1 Gaiellales bacterium | reverse complement strand
CCTCCTCGATCTCGGCGCAGCAGAGAACGCGCCGGTAACCCGAGTCGAGAGCCTGCGCGATCGTCGATGTTGCCCGGAGAACGTCGACGACGATTCCCACCGGAGCGTCGACGGGCTCGGTGGGTGTGAACGCAACGTGAACGCGCATGCGCGGTCTACGCTAGACGCCATGGACGAGACGATGACCTGCTACCGCCATCCGGGCCGCGAGACGCGGGTCTCGTGCTCGGACTGCGGCCGCCCGATCTGCACGGACTGCATGGTCTTCGCACCCGTGGGGATTCGCTGTCCCGAGCACGCGGGACGCGCTCAGGGCCCTGCCCGGGTGACCGGAGCGGTCCGGCGCGCGAGCTTCGAGGGCACCGGCGCGCTCGTGACCAAGGCGCTGATCGCGATCGACATCCTCGTCTTCCTCGTCGACCTCGCCCAGGGAGCATCGCTCAACCAGAACAGCGGCACGTGGTTCATCAAGGGAGCCCTGTTCGGGCCGCTCGTGGCGAACGGCGAATGGTGGCGGCTGATCACCGACGCGTTCCTGCACGGCGGCCTGATCCACCTGGGGCTGAACATGGTGATGCTCTGGTGGGTCGGAGCTCCGGTCGAGCAGGCGATCGGCCGGGGGCGCTTCCTCGCCCTCTACCTCGTATCCGGGCTCGCCGGGTCGGCCGGAGCCCTCGTCGCGAATCCGACGCAGGTGACGATCGGGGCCTCCGGCGCGATCTTCGGAATCCTGGGAGCCGCGCTCGTGTTCGAGCGGCAACGCAACTACGTGCTCGGCGGCAGCGCCCTCTCGATCATCCTGCTGAACCTCGTCTTCACGTTCGCCGTCCCGAACATCTCCATCGGCGGTCACGTCGGCGGGCTCGCCGGCGGCGCGCTCGCCGGCCTCGCTCTGTCGCGCTTCGGCCGCGGGCACGCGGCGTACGGGAGACCGGGGCTGGTCGGAGTCGCGGGACTGGTCGCGGTGGGCGTCGTCGCGATCGCGGTCTCGTACTTCAAGGTTCGCGGGTACGCCTGACGCGCTCCGGGGCACTCCGAGCTCAGCCGACGAGCCCGAGGACCTCGCGGGCGCAGCCCCAGGACAGACCCACGCCGCTGCCGCCGTGCCCGTAGTTGTGCACGCACCGTGAGGGGCCGAGAGACTCCTCGTCGAGACGCACCGCTGGACGGAAGGGGCGCAGGCCGACTCGGTGCTCGATCACGCGGGCCTCTTGGAGCCGCGGCTCGATCTCGGTGCAACGGCGCACGATCTCTTCGGCGACAGCGAGGTCGGGCTCCATGCTCCACTCGTCCTCGTCGGCACACCCGCCGAGCACGACCTTGTCGCCGTGCGGAAAGAAGCTGGTCCACCGCACGCCCGGCTCCTCCAGGAAGAACTCCTCGACGCCGGGGTTCGCAACCACCACGTGCTGCCCACGCACAGCCCGCACCGTGGCGTCGGGTACCAGGTCACGCGCCCCGACGCCCGTGCAGTTGATCACGACCGGCGCCTCCCCGGCGACATCGGCGAGGGTGCGCAGTGGACGCACCTCCAGCTCACCTCCCGCCTTGCCGAAGCGCGTTCGCAGGTAGTCGAGGTACCGCGGCATGTCCACCACCGGGACGGCGAGGGAGAACGCAGCGAGGAATCCTGGCGGAACATCCTCACGCCGCTCGATCGCGACCCCGGGGAAAAGGTCGGCCGGCGGCGCCTCCGGCGTACGCCGCGAAGCGAGCGTACCCCGCGCGATCCGTACGCCGGTCTCCGGCTCGACCGCCAGCCTTCGGAGCTCCTCTAGGGTCAGCTCGGACCAGCGCCGCACACGCGCGGCCGGCTCGGCGAAGGACAAACCCCACATCGCGCCCGCCGCTCGGGACGTCGTCTCCTGCGGCAGCGCGGCCGTTCTGATTCGCACCCGCAGTCCCTGCTCCGCCAGGCAGACGGCCGTCGTCAGGCCGATCACTCCGCAGCCGATCACCAGCACTTCGTCGCTACCGGGCGCCACGGGGCTCAGCCCGCGGCCGCGACACTCTCGACGCCCGCCTCGGCGAGCGCCGCCTGGGCGGCGGCAAGCCGGGCGAGCGGCACCCGGTACGGCGAGCAGGAGACGTAGTCGAGCCCGAGCCGGTGGCAGAAGGCGACCGAGGCCGGCTCGCCGCCGTGCTCGCCGCAGATCCCGAGCTTGATCTCCTCCTTCACGGAGCGGCCCCGCTCGACCGCGATCCGCATCAGGTCGCCCACCCCGCTCTGATCGAGCGTCTCGAACGGGTTCCGCTCGAGGATCCCGTCGTCGAGGTAGTGGGTCAGGAACTTGCCCTCCGCGTCGTCACGCGAGAAGCCGAGCGCAGTCTGCGTGAGGTCATTCGTCCCGAACGAGAAGAAGTCGGCGTACTCGGCGATCTCGTCGGCGCGGATACAGGCTCGCGGCAGCTCGATCATCGTG
>JBBRYW010000259.1:0-2492 GCA_038237235.1 Gaiellales bacterium | reverse complement strand
GGCGGCGACGACGTTCCCCCAGTCGCGCGACTCGTAGCCGAGCCGGGCGAGCCGGGCCTCGAGACCCGCGTAGCGGACGGCCGACGGGCCCATGTCGACGCCGCGGCGGCCGGCGCCGAGGTCGAGGCTCGCGCCGATGACCGTGACCGGGGGGTGTCGGCCGAGCATGCGATGGAGCGTACGAGAAAGGGGAGACGAATCGCCGCGCGCGGTGCTTTCGGTAACCGGCGCTCCACGGCGTCTGGGTCGGCTGGTAGTGCGTGAGCGGCACTGGTCGAGCTTGCCGCCGCGCTCGGCGAGCTCGGCTTCGAGCTGCGAGAGCCTGAGCTGGGACGCGTGGCGCGCTGGACGGCTTGCCGCCTCACCGCCTACGACGCCGCGTATGTCGCCCTCGCGGAAGCCGAGTCGGTTCGGCTCATGACCGATGACGAGCTCGTTCTGGCAGTGGCGCCACAGATCGCAAGCCCTCTCGCGGCGGCGGCGGAAACCTAGACCCGACGACGATTCGCACCAACCCGGCGGCCTTCGAGCTCATCGGAAGTCGGTCACGAGAAAGGTTTCGACGCCCAGGCTTCGGGCGAGCCGGCGATCGCCGGTGACGACGGGAAGACTGTAACGGAGCCCTGTGGCGGCGACCAGCGCGTCAGGGAGGCGGCTGACCCGCTTGCTCGCGACGAGCTCGGCTGCAGTACGAGCAACGATGTCGTCGACTTCCGCAATGCCCAGGGATGGTTGGCGCAAGAAGGCGTCCACGGCGGAGACCGCAGCAGGGCCGACCCGGAACGGTGCGATCAGGAGCTCGGCCACGCTCACGGCGCTCACGAGGCAGCCAAGCCCCCCTGCCTCGACCGCCTCGAACAACGGATCGCAGGCTGCAACGAGCCGCGGGTTGGCTCCACGCTCGACGCGGTAGATGATCGGCGCCGTGTCCGAAACGAACGCCCCGGCCCCAAAAGCTTCAACTGCGGCTAGGAGCTGCGCTCCGCCCAACGGCCGCGGATCTCCTCGAGCCAGGAATCTGGATCGGCTCCCCAGACCCCGCGAAGCGGGTTGTGCGCCTCCTCGTACTGTCTCTGTAGTCCACGGCCAGCAGTTCCCTTCACCTTTTCCACAACGACCGTGCCCGAGGCAAGCGGAACGGCAACGACGAGATCACCGGGCTCGATACCGGCGGCGCGCCTGGTCTGCGCTGGTAGCACGATCTGACCGTTCCGGCTCACGCGAGTCGCTGAGGGACGCCGGGTTGCATTGATCTTGGTCCGCCAATCCACGTCCAGCAGATTGTAGCTTCTCTTCGATCCTACAACAACGCGATTGGGCTCGAGCCCGTCGCTTGACCGCAGAGTCTCGAGTGTGGAGATCAACCTGCTGGACGACGGCGACTGGATGGAGCGCATCTGGCCTGCCGAGAGGCCGGGATTCCAGTGGCGGCGAAAACGGGTCGCGGGCGAGCATCTTGGTGCCAGCCTGTACGAGCTTCCGCCGGGCCAAGCCACATTCCCGCACCACTACGAGCTCGGAAACGATGAGCTCCTCGTCGTGGTGACCGGCCGGCCTACCCTGAGAACACCGGAAGGCGAAGGCGAGCTTGCGCCGGGGGATTGCGTGCTCTTTCCGAGCGGGCCGGATGGTGCACATCAGCTCCAGAACCGGACCGATGAACACGTGCGTGTCCTGCTCGTCTCGAACTTCGTCATTCCGCGTGCGGCGGTGCAGGTCGAGAGCAAAAAGATGATGATTCGCTGGGGCACCGAGCCTGAGGAGCGGCGATGGTTCCCGATCGACGCCGCGGTCGACTACTGGGAGGGCGAGAGCTAGGTCCCTAGAGCGCCGCATGCTCGACTTCGGCAGCGCATTCACCGTCGTTTTCGGTAGCGCTACCGAAGCGTGACCACCGGATCTTTGCGGCGACCAGCGGCCTTCGTTGTGGTGCACCTCGCCGCGTCGGGGACCCCGACAAAGGTTGAACGAAAGACCTGGTGGCTTCCTTTCGCGCGATCGAGCTGCCAGCCGCAGTGTTCGAGCGCGCGGACCGCTTGGCGCGGCGACACGGCCGGAAGCCGTGAGGTCACGCCTCGAGCGTGACTCGCTCGACCTCGATCGGGGCCGGGAGAGGATCGCCGTGGACGCCAAGCGATTCGAGGTAGAGCTCGATCGCCTCGCGAATCATCCCCAACGCCTCCTCGCGCGTGTCCCCCTGGCTGGTGCAGCCCGGCAGCGCCGGGACGCTCACGCTGAAGCCGCCACTCTCCTCGAGCGTCAGCACAACGTCGAACTCACGCGATGTGGCCATCTGCACCAAGTCTAGGGCGAGGATGCCTTCTCGCCATGGTTTGCGCGATGTCCGAAAAAGTGGCGAGGGCCGGAATCGAACCGGCGACACCACGGTTTTCAGCCGTGTGCTCTACCGACTGAGCTACCTCGCCGTGGGCGAGGAGTCTAGCGACCCCGAAAGCGCCAGACGCTCCACGGGGGAGCGCCTGGTGAAGGGC
>JBBRYW010000258.1:0-2541 GCA_038237235.1 Gaiellales bacterium | reverse complement strand
GTTTCGCTGCCCCAGACCGGCACCGATGACCCCCAACGGATGGAGGTGTACGGATGCTTGCAGAGCAGACGGATTACGTCATCGGCGTCGACACGCATCGCGACCGACACAGCGCAGCGATCCTCGCTTCGAGCGGCGGTCAAACGAGCGCAGGAGCCGACCGGCGCGGTTATGCGACGCTCCTTAGCTGGGCACACGAGCCTTCCTTGATCGGAGGGGCGAGCGGGTGGTCGAGATCGGACGACGCGTGCGTCGCAACGGCCCCGTCCGCGCGAAGAGCGATCCCCTCGACGCGATCGAGGCCGCACGCGAAGCGCTGACGCAGCCACGACACGCGGCCCCGCGCGCGTCAGGCGAGCGTGAGGCACTGCGCGTGCTCGTCAACACTCGTGAAGGCGCGGTCCTTGCGCGTACCGCGGCGATCAACCAGCTCCGCGCCCTGATCGTTGCTGCTCCCGAACCGCTTCGAGCGACCCTGCGCGGCCTCACCTCCGCTGAGCTCGTGACGCGCTGCACACGCCTCCGGCCAGGGGCTCGAGAAACCGACACGCGCGCCAGCGCACTCGCCCTTCGCTCGACGGCGAGACGAATCTCGATGCTCACGATCGAGGCGCGCCAGCTCAGGCGAGAGATCGCGCAACTGGTCGCCACGAACACGCCCGAGTTGCTCGCCGAGCCTGGTGTCGGTCCGATCAGCGCCGCCCGCATCCTCATCGCCTGGTCCCACCGCGGCCGCTTCCGCTCCGAAGCAGCCTTCGCCATGCTCGCCGGCGCAAGCCCGATCCCCGCTTCATCCGGCCAAACGATCCGCCACCGGCTCAACCGAGGCGGAGACCGTCAACTCAACCGAGCCCTGCACACAATCGCGCTGTCGCGGCGCACGACCCACCGACCCACACGTCAGTACATCGAACGTCGCCTTCGCGAAGGCAAGACCGCTCGCGACATCAACCGCTGCCTCAAGCGCTACCTCGCCCGTCGCCTCTTCCGACTGCTCGAGGCATCAGCGATGACTTGACAGCCATAGAGCCTCAAAGCAGAGCGCTTCCACCAAACAATGGCGCGCGAATGGGCCTACGGACTCGCCTACCGCTCACATCGACACCGCAACCAAGCGCTGCCACACTGGCTCAACCACTACGGATGAAAGTCAAGTCCTGGACGCTGGGCGGCTCCTTTGCGAGAGTGCGGTTGGGCGCGGGTGACCGCGAGCTAAAGCGCAGGGGGTGGGCCTGTCTCCTGCCGCGCTGCTTGGCCGTTTGACGGCCGACGAGATGCGCGCCCCGGTGCGGCACCCGTGCCCTTGTTGATCGCGGGCTGCCAGTCCTTGGCGAGTCGGCGGTAGGCGAGTTCGGCCTGGGCGGCGAGCTCCTTGTCCGAGCCGATGCGTTTCGGCCAGAGTGGCCAAAACGCAGCCGGGCGCCGCGCCGCAGGGTTCGGGGCCTCAGCGGGCGTCCCCGAGAATGGAGTAAGCCGGATGGGCTGACGACGAGCAGTAGCTCGGCGACGCCGTCGAGCACCGCGGTGTCGTCATCGCGCCGCTCTTTCCACGAACCGATCCCACGACCGAGTACCTGACACTCGAGGAGGCGCTCCCGCTCGGCTTCCGGATCACCGAGGTCGACGCAGCCGGCTCAGTGCCGGAGCTCCTCGCGTCCAACCCCCCCGACACATGAGTGCTTCTCTATGACGGCGAAGAGCTTCTCGGAGCGAAGCAGAACCGCATCCTGAACGTCACCGTACTTGTCCCGGCCAAACGCGAGACGCGTATTCCTGCGTCGAGCAAGGACGCTGGCACGCCCGCAGCGCGAGTTTCGAGCCGGCTCGGCATGCCGCTTACCCAGAGCTTCGTCGTCGGAAGGCGGAGCGACTCAGCGCCGAACCGCTTGCTCGCGGAGCGGCGCAGGCCGCTGTCTGGGATGAAGTCGCCGCAAAGGCGGGTCGGCACGGCGTCGATTCACCCACGGGAGCGGCTGCGGACATCTACCGGACGCGGGAAGAGGCGCTTGCCGGCCTCCGCGGGCGTTCCCCCTCGTCGCGGGACAGTCGGGAGCCCTGCTTGCACTCGGTGAAGGGCAGATCTGCGTCGACTTTCTCTCGCGGCCAGCAGCATTCGCGCGTCTGTACGCGAAGCTCCTCGACGGCTACTTGCTCGATGGTCTCGAGCAGCTCGACCGGAAGCCGGCGGCTCACGACCAGCTGGTCGGTTTTGTTTCCGCGATCGACGTGCTCCCGCAAAGACGGTCGGCCTCTGCTGGGATCGGAGAAGACGTCCGGATCGCCGGTGAGGGTTTCGTCGGTTCAGGGCTCGTCATCGGCGAGGAGCTGATCCAACTCTCGGCCTTCACGAGCGACGACAGCGGCCCACGAACGCGGGTCGCTCGTCCGAGCCGGCGTCGCTGATTCGCCGGCAGACGGGGCTGGGAGCGTGTGCGGCGCGCTCCCAGCCCCACCCGGACGTTTTTCTCAATGCTGGAGCCGTCTAGATAGCGTGCGGTTTGGTGTTCGATCGGTTCTGCTCGATGTTGTAAGGCTGCTATC
>JBBRYW010000257.1:0-2602 GCA_038237235.1 Gaiellales bacterium | reverse complement strand
GCCGCCCAGCAGCACACCTGAGCCGGCCCGAAGCCGCCCCATCCGCCTAGATACACGCCGAACACCCGTTCGGCACCCCAAAACACCTGCTGACAACCACTTTTCGACCCCCCACAGCGCCGAACAGCTGCGGAAGTCGGGGACGTGGAACGCCCGGAAACGAAGCACATTCCACGTCCCGGCGGCCGGCCGTCCAAGGCGCCGGCTCCCCCGGTGTGACGGGCGATCCGGCGCCTGAGCGGCTCGGTTGGAAGGTGCCTCCGGAGCGAGAGGCCGCAGGTTCGAATCCTGCCGGGCGCGCTGAACCGCACGGTGGTCGAACCGCGGGCAAAGAGAAGACCGGATAGATCGCCTGGCGGCTCTCGACGCGGATCTCCTCGACCAGCGCTTGGAGGAGCGCCTTGCGCTGCGGCGGGTCGCCGCTCAAGATGACGTCGCGGACCTGCTCCTGAAGTGTCCGTAGGTCTTCGTCGCTGAGCGGCTCGGGCTCATCGGCCTCGATCGCCAGCTCGTCACGACGTGCGCTCAGCTCGGCCATCCGCCGGCTGAGCTCCTCAATCCGCGGGCACAGGTCCGCTCGGACATCGTGCCGGCTTCGAAGGCGGAAGTAGCGGTCGAGCGCCCGGTCGACGTTATGCAGCTCGCGCTCTATCCGCTTGACGTCGGCCTCGTGCTTTGGGCGCTCCGAGTCGAGCTCGGTGAACGCTTCCTCGATCGCCTCTCGAACGAGCGGCTCCTGCTCCAGCACCGCCGCGAGGCGCTCCAGGATGGCGTCGTCGAGTTCCTGCGCCGGAAGGCGGTCGCTGGCGCGAGAAGCAGACGTAATACGGGTACCGGCCTCCGTTGCCGTGCGCCGCAGCCCCGACGTAGCGCTTGTCGCAGCGCATGCAGCGCACGAGTCCGGTCAGCAGGTAGTTGCTTTGGTTCGAGCGCCGAAGCGAGGCGTCGTCGCTTCGCTCGGCGAGGATCGCCTGCGCGCGCTCGAAGGTCTCCCGCTCGACCAGCGGCTCATGCGGCGCCGGGTAGTGGCGCCCACGGAAGAAAACCTCGCCAACGTACGCTCGGTTCCGCAGGATCGTCAGCACCGCGTGGGGGTTGAAGGGCTTGCCGCGCGTCGTCCGATAGCCGCGCTCGGTGAGCCAGGTCGCGATCCCCGCGCTGCCCTCCAGGCGCGTCACGTAGCGCTCGAAGACCGCAGACACCACCGGCGCTTTGGCCGGGTCGGGCGCGACGTGGCGGCGCTCGTCATCGAGCCGGTAGCCGAACGGCACGCCGCCGCCGGTCCACTCCCCGCGCGCCGCCTTTCGCTCCATCCCGGCGATCACTCGCTCTGTGATCGTCGCGCGCTCGAACTCCGCGAAGACGCCCAGCATCAGGACCATCATCCGCCCGGCCGAGGTTGCGGTGTCGAAGGGCTCGGTGGCGGAGCGAAAGGCGACGCCGGCGCGCTCCAGGCGCTCAAGCTCTGCGCAAGGGCCCCGCACAGAGCGCGAGAGGCGATCGACGCGGTAGACGAGCAGCAGCTCGAAGCGTCCCGCCTCGGCCTCGCGAAGCGCCCGATCGAGCCCTTGGCGCTCAAGCGTCGCGCCGGAGATCTGGTCGGAGAAGCGCCGCACGATCCGCCAGCCGTCCTGGCTTGCGTGTAGGCGGCGAGCCGCTCGGCCTGTGCCTCAAGCGAGTAGGGCTGGTGGGCCTCGTCGGTCGAGATCCGGGTGTAGGTGGCAACCCTCACGGCGCTCGATGAGACCTCCGCTCGCGCACGAAGTCAAGTCCGCCACCGGCGAGGAAGTCGCGGTAGAGCATCCGCAGGGCAAGGCTCGCGCGCCGGTGCCGCTCCGCGCTCAGCCGACGAAGCTCCGGCTCGGCGATGCGAAGCGCGTGCAGACTCCGCGTCCGCCCGGCCTGTCCGCCACTGTCGTGGCGCCCGGTACCGTCGCTGATGTTTCTGCCGGCCGGCTCGATCCAGGCGGCGACGACGGCCCACGATCGCGCTTGGTTTCTGCGCGCTGGCGTCGTCGATCTGGGCGCCGATGAGGGCCGTGACCTGCCACGAGCGGCGTGTAATGGCGCCGGCCCCGCAGAGCCACAACCACGCAAGTACGTACGCCCGGGGGTGAAGAAGATGCGCGGTCGCTTCGCGGTCGCGTGGCTGGTCGCTCTGCTGGTCGCCTGGTCGGTCGCCCTGGTGGTCGCGTCGGCTCCGCCGCGGAAGCCGGCGAGTAGGCGGGTCACGAGCCCTAAGCAGGAGAGTTCTGACAAGAACCCGTTCTTCGCGCTGATCCAGGCTCTCGCGTGCGCGAGCTACCTGCTCCCACCGCCGCAGATGCGTCGGCTAACCCGACACGACAAGGGACGACGGCTGAAGATCGACGACGGCAGGCTGGACATCTACGTGCTCACCGTCCGTGAGCCGCCGGCATCGAAGCCGTGGTTCGAGCTGCGCAACGCCGCCGAGTGCCTAAGTGCTGCCCGCCGTAATTGCTGTTGGGGTCAGGCGGCGAGTTGGAGTGGTGGGGCGTCTGGCTCGCCGTGGTCGAGTCGGTCGAGCAGTTCGGCGAGGTCGGCGCGGGTGAAGTTCCAGTCAAATGGCTGGGCGATCTGG
>JBBRYW010000256.1:0-2652 GCA_038237235.1 Gaiellales bacterium | reverse complement strand
GCAAGGCGCGACGCGCAGGCGCTTCGCACTTCGGCCGGTAAATTCACCTTCGTGGCGGAGGTGATCGCGAATCGGTACGACATCGAGCAGCTGATCGGCCGCGGCGGAATGTCGAGCGTGTTTCGAGCTCACGACCGCCTGCTCGAGCGCAAGGTCGCGCTCAAGATCCTGCACGCTCATCTCTCCGAGGACGAGGACTACGTCGAGCGCTTCCGTCGCGAGGCGCGCTCTGCGGCGCAGCTCGGCCACCCGAACATCGTCACGGTGATCGACCGCGGCGACCACGACGGCAAGCAGTTCATCGTCTTCGAGTACGTCGAGGGGGAAACACTCAAGGATCTCGTCCGGCGAACGGGGCCGCTCCCGATTCGGCGGGCGATCGAGCTCGGCCTCCAGATCGCGAGAGCGCTCGCCTACGCGCACGACCAGGGCCTGGTGCACCGCGACGTGAAGCCGCAGAACGTCCTGCTGAACGGGGACGGGCGGGCGAAGGTGACGGACTTTGGAATCGCGCGCTCGCTGGACGTCACGAGCGTCACGCAGCCCGGCACCATCCTCGGCACGAGTGACTACATCGCCCCCGAGCAGGCAACGGGCGAGGACGTCGACATGCAGAGCGACGTCTACTCTCTGGGCGTCGTTCTCTACGAGCTGCTGACGGGCGAGGTGCCGTTTCCCTCGGACAACTTCGTCGCGTCCGCGCTGCGCCACGTGAACGAGCTGCCCGCGAGCGTCGTCGAACGCAGGCCGGAGGTCCCGGTCCGGCTGGCGGAAGTCGTCGACCGCGCTCTCGCGAAGGACCCGGCCGATCGCTTCCCGAGCATGGACGCGCTCGGCGCCGAGCTGGACGGTTGCCTCGCCGCGCTGGGCGAGGATCCGGAGTCCGACGCGACCGCGATCGTCCGGCCGCCATCGGGAGACGAGACGAGGATCGTGCGGCGCCCGCCGGCCCGGGGATCGCGGGCGAGCACCGGGCGGCCGGCCGGGCGACGGCGCCGCCGGATCTGGCCCGCCCTGCTCTGGCTGCTGCTGCTAGCGGCGGCGGTTGTCGGCGCGATCGCCTACCAGTCGACGCGCGGCGGGGGGGGTGGCGGGGGTGGCGGGGGTGGCGGACAGACGGCCATACCGCTGCGGGCGGCGGCGTCATACGACCCGTTCGGGGACAACGGGACGGAGCGTGAGGACGTGATCTCGAACGCGACCGACGGCAACCCGCGCTCGTACTGGACGACGGAGACGTACCGGGACGCGGCGCTGTCCAAGCCGGGCGTCGGCCTGATGCTCGACGCCGGTCGCGCGGTCGATGTGAGACGCGTCACGATCCGGACGGACACGGGGGGCTTCCAGGCTCAGATCATCGTCCTGCCCGAGCCGGGGGGCCACCGCACGTTCCGCTCGTCGAAGCAGATAGTGAACGAGCCGTCGACCACGATCGAGCTCCGTCGGGGCAAGCCGTTCCGGTACTACGTCGTCTGGATCACGGACCTCGGCGGTAACCCCGCCGTCCATCTGAACGAGGTTCGCGCCAGTCAGTAGCTGAGTCTGGAACGCCGCTCGTGCCGCTCGAGGGCGAGTTGCACTAGGCGCTCGAGTAGATCCGCGTATGACACCCCCGAGGCCTCGAAGAGCTTCGCATAGACGCTTGTCGCGGTGAACCCGGGAATGGTGTTCAGCTCGTTCACGAGCACTTCCTCCTCGCCGCGAACGAAGAGGTCGGCGCGTGCCATGCCTTCGCACTCGGCGGCGACGAAGGCCGCCACTGCCAGCTCGCGCACGCGCTCGTTCGTGCGGGGTGGGAGTCGGGGCGGTATGACCAGATCCATGCCGCCTTCGTCGTACTTCGCCGAGTAGTCGTACCAATCCGTGCCGCCGAACCCGTGAGCGACGATCTCCCCCGGGAGCGAGGCGATCGGCTCTCTGTTTCCGAGCACGCTGCACTCGACCTCGACCCCCTCCACGAATTCCTCCACCAGCACCTTCTCGTCGTGGTGGAAGGCGAGCTCGACGCCGGCCTCGAGCTCCTCACGACCGTGCGCTTTCGTGATCCCGACGGAGGAGCCCAGCCGAGCCGGCTTGACGAAGACCGGGTAGCCGAAAGGATTCTCGATCGGGTCGCCTGCTCGGAGCACCACGTTCTGCGTGACCGGGATGCCGCGGTCGCGCAGCACCGCCTTGAAGAGATCCTTGTCCATCGCAAGCGCTGAGCCCATTACTCCGGCACCGACGTACGGCACGCCGGCGAGCTCGAGCAGTCCCTGCACTGTGCCGTCCTCGCCGAAAGGGCCGTGCAAGACGGGGAACACGACGTCGACCTCACCGAGCGTGGCGGGAACGGACGAGACCGGGATGGGCAGCGTCTCGGCCGCGGACGGTCCCACGCCTGCAGCCAGCTCGGCACGCCTCGCGCCCAGGAGCTCCCAGCGCCCGTCGCGACCGATCTCGATCGTCACCGTGTCGTAGCGGCCGGTTCCCTCGAGCCCCTGCGCAACCGAGCGGGCGGAGGCGACAGAGACCTGGTGCTCGCTCGAGCGGCCGCCCATCAAGATGGCGACACGGACTCGATCCGTCATCGGGCGGCCACCCGCAGCTCAGGCGGAGCAGGCGCCCGACGAAGAAAGCGTCCCTGCGGCCATCCCGGGCGCGGAGCGCGCT
>JBBRYW010000255.1:0-2711 GCA_038237235.1 Gaiellales bacterium | reverse complement strand
GGTGCACCTGGTAGAGGTCGATCCAGTCGGTGCCGAGCCGGCGGAGACTTTCTTCGACCTCCTGCATGATCCAGCGGCGCGAGTTGCCCCGCTGGTTCGGGTCGTCGCCCATCGTGCCGTGGAACTTCGTCGCGAGCACGACGGTGTCACGCCTGCCTCCCGCGAGCGCCTTGCCGACGATCTCCTCGGACTCGCCGGCCGCGTAGACGTCGGCGGTGTCGACAAAGTTGATCCCGGCATCGAGGGCGCGGTGGATGATCCGGATCGACTCGTCGTGGTCGGGGTTGCCCCACGCCCCGAACATCATCGTGCCGAGGCACAGGGGGCTGACCTGGACACCCGTGCGGCCGAGAGTGCGGTACTCCACGGCGCGATGCTATCGGCACGATTGCGGCTCGCCGCTAGTGTCCGCCGGGTGAGCGCGGAGCCGGTCCGTTTCGGCCTTCTCTCGACCGCACGCATCAACCGTGCGGTGATTCAGGCGGCGCGCGGCTCCAGCAGGTTGGAGGTCGTCGCCGTCGCCAGCCGCGTCGGAAGTCGCGCCGAGGCGTACGCACGCGAGTGGGGGATCGAGCGCGCGCACGGAAGCTACGACGCGCTCCTCTCCGACGATGACGTCGAGGCGGTCTACATCTCCCTCCCGAACTCGCTGCACTGCGAGTGGTCGATCCGCGCGCTCGAGGCAGGCAAGCACGTTCTCTGCGAGAAGCCGGTCGGCCGGCGAGCGGCGGACGTCGACGCGGCATTCGACGCGGCCGGTCGGGCAGGGAAGGTCCTGATGGAGGGGTTCATGTACCGGCACCACCCGCAGGCGGCGAAGCTCGCAGACCTCGTCTCGGCCGGCGCGATCGGCCGGCTGCGGCTGATCAGAGCCGCCTTTAGCTTCACGCTGCGTGATCCCGGGGACGTGCGCATGCTGCCGGAGCTCGACGGCGGAGCGCTGATGGACGTCGGCTCGTACTGCGTCAACGGCGCGCGACTGCTCGCGGGCGAGCCCGAGCGCGTCTACGCCGAGCAGGTGACCGGGCCGACGGGCGTCGACGTCGTGCTCATCGGAACGCTGCGTTTCGCCGCCGGCGTAACGGCACAGATCGCCGCGGGCCTGGTGCTTCCGGATCGCGGCGAGCTCGAGGCGATCGGCGAGGAGGGGTCGGTCTTCCTCGAGGATCCTTGGCGCTGTCGCGAGCCCGTGATCGAGCTCCGCCGGGAGGGCGGGCTCGAGCGCATCGTGCTCGAGCCGGTCGACTCGTACCGGCTCGAGCTCGAGAGCATGAGCGCCGCGATCCGCGGCGCGGCCAAGCCGCTCCTCGGCAGGGCTGACGCGGTCGGCAACACGCGCGCGATCGAGGCGCTGTACCGCTCGGCGCAGGAGCGCGCGCCGGTCGAGGTCGCCTCGCCATTGGAATCATGCTGTAACGACGGGCCAGCCCCGAAGACAGGAGCCGCATGAAGGCAATAGCAGTCCATCCGGGCAAGAAGAGCTCGATGCATCTCCGGGACGTCCCGGAGCCAAAGGTCACCGACATTCCCGACGGCCGCGGCGTGCTCGTCAAGGTGCTGCGCGTCGGCGTCGACGGGACGGACAAGGAGATCAACGCCGCCGAGTACGGCGCCGCGCCGCCCGGCGACGACTTCCTCGTCACGGGCCACGAGAGCTTCGGCCAGGTGGTCGAGGTCGGGCCGAGCGTCCCGACAACGATTCGGCCGGGCACCTACGTCGTCGCAAGCGTCAGGCGGCCGGGCACGAGCATCTATGGGGAGATCGGCCTCCAGGACTTCACGACCGACGACGTCTACTACGAGCGCGGGATCAACCTCCTGCACGGCTACCTCACCGAGCTCTACGTCGAGGACGCGCAGTACGTCTTCCCGCTCTCCGACAACCTGCGCGAGGTGGGTGTGCTGCTCGAGCCGACCACCGTCGCCGAGAAGGGCGTCAACCAGGCCTACGAGATCCAGCGGCGACTGAAGGTGTGGCAACCGCAGCGTGCCTGCATCCTCGGGTCGGGTACGATCGGCCTCCTGGCTGCGCCCGTGGCGCGGCTGCGCGGGCTCGAGCTGACGGTCCTCTCGCTCCCGCAGAAGCCGTACCGAAACGCGGCGCTCGTCGAGCAGCTCGGCGGCGTGTACGCGTCCTCGCAGGACACCACGCTCGCAAGCCTCAGTGCGGAGCGCGGGCCGTTCGACCTCATGTTCGACGCCACGGGATTCAGCCCGATCGTCTGGGAGGCGGCCGAGGTGCTCGGTAAGGACGGCGTCCTCGTCCTGTCGTCGATCACGGGCGGCGATCGCAAGACCGAGATCAACTCGGACCGGATCAACCAGAGCTTCGTGCTCGGCAACAAGGTGATGGTCGGGACGGTGAACGCCTCGCCGAACGACTTCCGAACCGGTGCGGACGATTTGATCAAGGTCGAGGCGCTCTACCCGGGTTGGCTGAAGCAGCTCCTGACGACGCCTATCCGCGGCCTCGCGGGCTACGAGGAGATGATCCACCAGCTCACCGAGAACCGCGAGGCGATCAAGGTCTACGTCGAGGTCGCCGAGAGTGGCGCCACGTGAGCACCCTACGGGTCCGGGATCGCCGGAGTGACGCTGACGGTCGTCGATCACTCGCTCCGCATGAGCCTCAAGAGGTTGGCCCATGACCACCCTACGGGTCCGGGATCGCCGGAGTGACGCTGACGGTCGTCGATCACTCGCTCCGCATG
>JBBRYW010000254.1:0-2806 GCA_038237235.1 Gaiellales bacterium | reverse complement strand
TGACGGTCGTCGATCACTCGCTCCGCATGAGCCTCAAGGGGTTGGCCCATGACCACCCTACGGGTCCGGGATCGCCGGAGTGACGCTGACGGTCGTCGATCACTCGCTCCGCATGAGCCTCAAGGGGTTGGCCCATGACCACCCTACGGGTCCGGGATCGCCGGAGTGACGCTGACGGTCGTCGATCACTCGCTCCGCCTGATCTTCAAGAGGTTGGCCTGTGAGCCGTCCGCGCGCGACGGGGTGCGGCACGGAGAGAGAGAAGATGCTCGCCGGCGAGCTCTACGATGCGTTCGCGCCCGAGCTCGCCGAGGAGCGCATCCATGCGCGCAGGCTGCTCGCCGCCCTGAACACCACGGATGCGGCCGACCTGAAGGAGCGCACCCGGATCCTCGGCGAGCTGATCGGCTCCCTCGGGGAACGAGTCTGGGTCGAGCCACCCTTCTTCTGCGACTACGGCTCCAACATCTCGCTCGGCCACGGCGCCTATCTGAACGCGAACTGTGTCGTCCTCGACTGCGCCCGGGTCGAGATCGGCGCGGGCGCGCTGCTGGGCCCGGGCGTCCAGATCTATGCGGCGGCGCACCCGGTCGAGCGGCAAGCGCGCGCGGCGGGCGAGGAGTACGCGCTGCCGGTCACGATCGGCGCCGACACCTGGATCGGCGGGGCAGCCGTGATCCTGGCCGGCGTGACGGTCGGCGACGGGAGCGTGGTCGGAGCCGGAAGTGTCGTAACCCGTGACGTATCCCCGAGCGTCCTGGCCGCTGGCAACCCGTGCCGCGTGATTCGCGCGCTCGAGGAGGAACCCCGATGAACGAGACCCGGTACCCGCCGATCTCCGACTACGCACTGCTGTCGGACTGTCACAGCGCCGCACTCGTCTCGAAGCAAGGCTCGATCGACTGGTGCTGCTTCCACCGCTTCGTGGCGAGCCCGGTGTTCTGTCGCATCCTCGACTGGGGGAAGGGCGGGTACTTTCGCATCGCGCCGCGTGGAGAGGCCACTTCGACGCGCCGCTACCTGCCCGAGACGAACATCCTCGAGACGACGTTCGAGACCGAGGGGGGAACCCTCGTGCTCACAGATTGGATTCCCGTGCGGCCCGAACCCGGCCACCCGCACCACCATCTGCTCCGCACCGTCCGGTGCACCGAAGGCCAAGTCGCGGTGAAGGTGGAGTTCGAGCCGCGCTTCGACTACGGACTCACCGAGCCGCGGCTCGAGCGACTCGCCCAGGATCTCGTGGTCGTCTACGGCGGCGCCGACGCGCTCGTTCTCCAGAGTGAGCTTCCCGTCCAGACGACCGACATCTCAGCCTGTACCGCCGGGCGGACGCTCGGCGAGGGAGAGGAGGCGTTCGTCGCGCTCACGTACTCGCTCCCGCACGAGCTCGCGCCCGAGCGGTTGAGCGGTGACGGCGTCGCGGCGAAGTTGGAGGAGACGGAGAAGTACTGGCGCGAGTGGGCAGAGAGCTGCGCCTACGACGGTCGCTACCGCGACGCCGTCCTCCGCAGCGCGCTCGCCTTGAAGGCGCTGACGAACGGGCCGACCGGGGCGATCGTCGCCGCGGCGACGACCTCGCTGCCCGAGGAGATCGGCGGCGAGCGCAACTGGGACTACCGCTATACGTGGCTGCGCGACTCGGCGCTGACGCTGAACGCGCTTTTCGCGCTCGGCTACACGGACGAGGCGCACAGCTACATGAGTTGGCTGAGGCGGACGACCGCCGGCCGAGCGAACGCGCTCCAAATCATGTACGGCGTCGGCGGCGAGCGATTCTTGCCGGAGGTCGAGCTCGACCATCTCGACGGCTACCGAGGCTCCCGCCCCGTGCGGATCGGCAACGGCGCCTACAACCAGTTCCAGCTCGACACGTTCGGCGAGCTGCTCGACACGGTCTGGGTCTACCGCGAGCACGGCGGCGAGATCGACGACCTCTTCTGGGAGTTTCTCTGCAGCGTCGCGGACGTCGTGATCGAGAAGTGGCCCCAACCTGACAAGGGGATCTGGGAGATCCGCGGCGAGCCGCGCCAGTTCACGTACTCGAAGGTGATGGCCTGGGTGGCGCTCGACCGCGTCATTCGGATCGCCGAGCTCGACCAGCGGCAGGGTGACCTCGATCGCTGGCGCGAGGCTCGCGCGGAGATCCGCGAGCTCGTCGAGAAGGAGGGCGTCGATGCTGAGACGAGCGCGTTCACGCAGTCCTTCGGCGACGGCGGCAAGCTCGACGCCTCCAACCTGATGATCCCGATCGTCGGGTTCGTCGCTCACGACGACCCGCGGGCTCGGGCCACCTCCGATCGGATTGCCTCGGAGCTCTCGGTCGACGGCTTCGTCTACCGCTACCTGACGGACGGAGTCGACGGGCTCTCGGGCGAGAGGCGACGTTCGCGATCTGCTCGTTCTGGCTGATCGAGTGCCTGGCGCGCGCGGGGGAGACGGAACGCGCGCGGGAGCTTTTCGAGCGGCTGGTGGCGTTCACGAACGACGTGGGGCTGCTCGCGGAGGAGATCGACCCGCATTCCGGCGAGCAGATCGGCAACTTCCCGCAGGCGTTCTCTCACGTCGGCCTCATTCAGGCGGCGATCGCGCTCGAGCTGCCGGGGCTGTCGATGAGCGAGGTCGCCCAGGGCGTGGCCCCGGTCGAGTGACCGAAGCTGAGCGCAAGCGACGCGCCGCGCTGGGGGCCGTCGGGCCGTTCGCGACGAACGATCCGGCCGATGTCCGCTGGCTGCTCTGTGGCCGCGGCCGGCCGGTGTCGGCGGGATCGTCCCCGTACACGGTCGTCGTCGACAAGGGGCGTGCC
>JBBRYW010000253.1:0-2879 GCA_038237235.1 Gaiellales bacterium | reverse complement strand
CCTCGCCCGCGGCACGTTCGAGCGTCAGGGGCGAAACCAGAATATCGTCGTCTTGGAGCTTCAGACGCTCGGTCCGCTGGCCCGACGCGTCGCGCGAGTGAGCGACGTCTCGGCCGCACTGCCGTCAGCGCACCACTTTGGCCATCGGTAGGCACCTCGCCGCGCTCGTCTCCGCGAAGGCCCGGGGGCGTCGCGCGGCCCCCGGTTCATGGCGAGCCGGTCCCGCCGCCTTTCGCGGTCAACACGATGCTCGTGCTGAAGACCCAGAGAAAGCCGAGGATCGCGGCGAGCAGGAGTATCCCATAGGCAGCGGAGCTGTTCGTCGTCGAGCCCAGCAGCGTGGCCGCGGAGGCCAGAGACGCGACGACCGCAGCAGCCCCGAGCCAGCCCGTCCAGCGAGGGAGAAGCACCCGCCTCAGCGCTATTGCGGCGCCCGCGCCGGCCGGCAGCGCCAGCGGAAGTGCGAGCGCCGGGCCGCCGGCGAGGTACGAGAGGACAAGAAGGCCGTGGGCAAGGGGAGCGTCGCGAGCAACGAGCGGTTCGGCTAGCGCCCGGTAGAAGAGCGCCGAGAGAAGGAGGAAGATGGCAGCAGTCACCCCGCCCGCGAAGGCGAGCGTCGAGAGGCCGTCCGACTCCGGGGCGACGCGGCGGATGCATGTGCGCAGGTAGGCGGCGAAGAGCAGAAGCGCGAGCGCCGAGAGAACGTGGAAGAAGCTCAGGGCCCGAACCTCGGTCCCGTTCTCGACGAAGTATCGCTCCACCTCGGAGAGCGGGGCGTCGAGGGCGGGGTAGTTGTCCGAGGCGAGAATGTCCCCGAACAACAGCCCGCAGGCGAAGAGCGCGACGGCCGCCGCGCCGGTCGCCGCCCAGAGTCGCTCCCAGCGCGAGGAGGCCATCGTCAGAGACTCCGGGCATGCCGCCGCGCCATCGGCGGGTGGGCGCGGGTGAGGTTGAACGCGCTGTTCACGAGCGTCAGGTGCGTGAACGCCTGCGGGAAATTGCCGAGCAGCCGCCGCTCCTTCGGGTCGTACTCCTCGGCGAGGAGATCCACGTCGTTCGCCAGGCCGACGAGCCGCTCGAACAGCGTGTGCGCCTCCTCGTGCCGCCCAAGGAGCTCGAGGCAGTCGACGAGCCAGAACGAGCACGGCAGGAAGACGCCCTCGCCGGGCGGCAACCCATCGACACTGCTCTCGTCGGCGCGGTAACGGAGTACGAGGCCGCCTTCCGTCAGCTCGCGCTGAATGGCCTCGATCGTCCGCCTGACGCGGTCGTCGGTCGCCGGGAGGAAGCCGACGAGCGGGATCAGGAGCAGACTCGCGTCGAGCTCGGTGGAGCCGTACGACTGGACGAACGTGCCGCGCGTGCTGTCGTACCCGTTTCGCAGCAGATCCGCGCCGATGTGGGAGCGAACGCGGCTCCAGCGGTCGCCTGGCCCGTCGAGGTCGTGGCTCTCCAGGGTCCGTACCGCTCGGTCGAAGGCCACCCAGGCCATCAGCTTCGAATGCGTGAAGTGTCGCCGGCGCCCGCGGATCTCCCAGATACCCTCGTCGGGCTCCCTCCAGGCGCGCTCGAGGTAGTCGAGCAGCTTGAGCTGCAGCGCCCAGGCGGACTGCTCGGTCGGAAGCCCGTGCTGGCGCGCCTGATAGAGCGCATCGATCAGCTCGCCGTAGACGTCGATCTGCAGCTGCCGCGACGCAGCGTTGCCGACCCGCACGGGGCTCGAGCCCTCGTAGCCGGGCAGCCAGCCGAGCTCGAGCTCGGTCAGGCGTCGCTCGCCGCCGACGCCGTACATGATCTGCAGGTCGGCCGGATCGCCGGCCGCCGCCCGCAGGAGCCACGCGCGCCAGTCGCGCGCCTCCTCGACGTAGCCTGCGTCGAGCAGGGCGAACAGCGTCAGCGTCGCGTCTCTGAGCCAGCAGTAGCGGTAGTCCCAGTTCCGAACGCCGCCGATGTGCTCGGGCAGAGAGGTCGTCGGAGCGGCCACGATGCCGCCGGTCGGCGCGTAGGTCAGCGCCTTCAGGACGATCAGCGAACGCATGACCGTGTCCTTCCAGGGCCCGTCGTAGTTGCAGCGCGAGCACCACTCCCGCCAGAACTCTTCCGTTTCTGCGAGCGCATGCTCGGGATCGATCCGGACCGGCGGGTCGCCGTGGGATGGGAACCAGGTCAGGACGAACGGGACGCGCTCGCCCTCCTCCACGGCGAAATCGGAAACCGTCTGGAGGTTCTCTCCCCGCACGGGCGCCGTCGTCCGGAAGGAGAGGGCATCCGGGCCGCCCACGGCGACGTTCGCATCCCCGAGCCGGCGCATCCAGGGCACGATCGAGCCGTAGTCGAACCGGATCGCGAGCTCGGACCGAAACTCCACCCGGCCGCGAAGACCCTCGACGATCCGGACGACGTCCGGGTCGTGGCCGCGCGGCGGCATGAAGTCGAGCACGCGAGCCGACCCGTCGGGTGTGTGCCACTCGGTCTCTAGGACGAGCGTGTCGTGCAGGTAGCGCCGGCGCGGGCGTTGGCCGGCCACCGGGGCGAGCGCCCACCGACCGTGACGCTCGTCGCCGAGCAGCGCGGCGAAGCACGCGCCCGAGTCGAACCGCGGGAAGCACAGCCAGTCGATCGATCCGTGGCGGTCGACGAGCGCAGCCGTCTGCAGGTCGCCGATCAAGGCGTAGTCCTCGATTCGACCCGCCACTTCGCCCCCTACCTCTCCTCGATCTCGAGGGCGAAACGCGGCAGTCGCTTGAAGACGGCCTCGTTGAACACGACCTCGTACTCGGCCGCGGTTTCACCTTCCAGCGACGCGGCGTAGTTGTCGCGCAGGTCGGCGAGCAGCTCCGTGCCGGTCTCGACGAGGTCCATGTAGTCGCCGAATCGCT
>JBBRYW010000252.1:0-2931 GCA_038237235.1 Gaiellales bacterium | reverse complement strand
GTACCTGCGCTCGCAGGAGATCGTCCATAGGCTGTTCGCCGATGTCGCGCCTCGGTTCGTCGACCGCCCGGGGGGCTACTCGCGGATCGTGAAGCTCGGCCCGCGGCAGGGCGACTCGGCCAAGATGGTCTACCTCGAGCTCGTGGACCACGACCCGGCCGCCGCGCCCGCCACCTAGGCGCCGCTAGGACGCTGCGCCTGAGCGGGGGTGGCTCTCGTCGCCGCGATCCTCCTCGCACTCTTCGTCCTGCCGACGGGTTGGGGCCATGTCGCGGTTGTCACCGGGTTGGCCGTGGAGCTCGGCGAGGCGGCATTCTGGTGGCAGTTCACGCACCGGCGCCCGCCTGTGGTGGGGGTCGCCACGCTGTTCGGACGCGACGCTGTGGTCATCGCGGCCTGTCGACCTGAGGGTCAAGTGAAGCTCGACGGTGAGCTCTGGCGAGCCTCGTGCGCCGCCGGTGCGGAGCCCGGCGACCGCGTACGGATCGTCGGGCTGCAGGGTTTGACGCTTGTCGTGGACCCCGAGAGGAGCCCGTGCGCCTCAAGCTGACCCTCGAGTACGACGGCGCCGGCTTTCGTGGCTGGGCCGCTCAGCCCGGGCTGCGCACGGTCGAAAGCGAGCTTCAGCGGGCGCTGGTCGATGCATATGGGGCGTACCACCGACTCGCCGTTGCCGGTCGCACCGACGCGGGAGTGCATGCGCTCGGACAGGTCGCGAGCGTCGACGTAGAGGGTGGGCCGCCGCCGCGCCGCGCCGCCGAGGCGCTCAACGCGGCTTTGCCCGACGACGTCGCCGTGACCGCGGTGTCACCCGCGCCGCCCGAGTTCCACGCTCGCCACTCGGCCCGCTCCCGCAGTTACCGCTACCGAATCTTCGCGCGCCGCGCTCGCTCGCCGTTCCAGACCCAGCGAAGCCTCTGGTGGCCGCGCCCGCTGGACGAGCGTGCGCTCGAGGCGTCGGCCGCCCTGCTTGTCGGAGAGCACGACTTCCGTGCGTTCACGCCGACCGAGACGCGGCACGAGACCTTCGTGCGGATCGTCGAGGCCGCCGCATGGGAACGGCGCGGCGACCATCTCGAGCTCACCGTCACGGCGAACAGCTTCCTGCGCCGGATGGTGCGCACGCTTGTCGGGACGATGCTCGAGCAAGCGCCGCGCGACCTCGGGGTACTGCTCGAGGGCCGCCCTCGAGCCGAGGCCGGCTCCACCGCACCGCCCTGGGGGCTCTACCTGGAGCGAGTGACCTACTGAAATGCTCGTCGACGCGAGAGGCGACCGCATCGGGCCGCCTCTCGCCAACGTGCTCGCTGTCGTGGTGGTAGGCCCGGCCCGCCGGAGGATCCGCGCAGGCCGTACCAGCTCCGAGTGCCGTCGAGAGCGACCTCCTGCAGCCAGTACCGAAGCTCGCTGCCGCTCGACGCCGCCGGTCGAGGAAGGAATACGAGCCGAGGCCCTTGGCCGGTATCAGCGTCCGGCTGACCTGCACGCGCCTTCCCCTCGCCTCGCAGTCTTGCACCGCAGCCTGCTCTGAGTCGGCGTCCGCGTCGGGCTGAATTCGGGTCGGGGCTACGATCGCGTGCATGCGTTTTCGCACGATTCTGTTCGATCTCGACGGCACGTTGATCGACTCCGGCGAGATCATCCTCGCCTCTTTTCGCCACGCGACCCAGGTCGTCCTCGCGCGCGAGGTGAGTGATGAGGAGCTGCTCGAGGTCGTTGGCCGCGGACTTCGACAGGAGATGGAAGCGCTCGGCGGCGACCGCGCCGAAGAGCTGATCCGAGCCTACCGCGAGCACAACGAGCCGCTCCACCGCAACCTGAAGTCGTTTGCCGGCGTACTCGAGCTGCTTCCTGCCCTGCGGAGGGAAGGCCGATCGCTCGGGATCGTCACCTCGAAGCGTCGCGCCACCGTCGAGTTGGCCTTCGCAGTGCTACCGCTGGAAGGCCTGTTCGACGTCGTGGTCACCGCGGAGGACACTGCTCGTCTGAAGCCGCATCCCGATCCGATTCGTTTGGCGCTCGAGCTGCTCGGGGCCGAGCCTGGCTCTGCCGCATACGTGGGCGACTCGCCGTTCGACGTCGCCGCGGCGAAGGCTGCCGGCGTCTTCGCCGTGGCAGTGAGCTGGGGTCGGATCTTTCCGCTGGAGCGCATCGAGGCCGAGGGCCCCGACGCGATGGTCGACACGCCGGAGGAGCTCGTTGACGTCATCTGAGGTCGAGCGGCGTGCGGGAGAGCTGCGGCAGCAGCTGGATCACCACCTCTACCGCTATCACGTGCTCGACGATCCGGAGATCTCGGACGCCGGGTACGACCGCCTCTACGACGAGCTCCTTCAGCTCGAGCAGGCCCACCCCGAGCTGGCCGCGCCCGACTCACCCACGCAGCGAGTCGGAGCGCCGCCCTCGGATCGCTTCCGCAAGGTCTCACACCTCTCGCCGATGGGCTCGCTGGAGAAGGTGACGACGGACGAGGCGCTCAAGAAATGGGCGGACGATGTGCGGAAGCGATTGGACTCGGACGAGCCGATCGCCTACGTGACCGAGCCGAAAATCGACGGCTCCGCGGTCTCGCTGGTGTACGAGAACGGCAGGCTCATACGCGGTGCGACGCGCGGCGACGGGGCGCGGGGGGAGGACGTCACGGTGAACCTGAGGACGATCAAGGCCATTCCTCTGGCCCTGCGCTCGGGGAATGGCGAGACGCTGCCTTCGGTGATCGAGGTTCGCGGCGAGGTCTATCTCCCGCTCTCGGGCTTCGCGCGCCTGAACGAGCGGCTGGGAGCAGCGGGTAAGAAGCCGGCGCCGAATCCGCGCAACGCTGCGGCGGGCTCCCTTCGTCAGCTCAACCCGGAGATCACGGCCTCGCGCCCGCTTTCGATCTGGGCCTACGGCGTCGGCCACTACGAGGGCGTTGAGTTCTCCTCGCAGTGG
>JBBRYW010000251.1:0-2977 GCA_038237235.1 Gaiellales bacterium | reverse complement strand
GCTCCGCTGCAGGCATTGCTCGCGCGGCGAAGGCTAGTCCGGGCCGGATGCGGCGAAGCGACGGTGCTACCCTGGGCGCCTCCGCCGACGTAGCTCAGCTGGTAGAGCACTTCACTCGTAATGAAGGGGTCCGCGGTTCGAATCCGCGCGTCGGCTCTTACGTTTTGCAGGTTGTTCTTGCGTGACCGACCGGCTCGCGGAGCGGAGTCGTCGGCGGAAGGGTCTACCGGGGGTCTACGGGAAGCTGCCGCTCGAGCCTTTCGGACCGCCTCAGTGATGGGAACGCGACGTCTGCGCGGCGCGTCGCGCATGACGTGCGCGTAGGTGCGCGCGGTGAAGCCAGGGTCGGCGTGACCGAGGTGCTCGGCCACTTCGTTCAGCGTGCGGCCCTCGTAGAGGAGCAGCGTGGCGCACGTGTGGCGGAGGTCGTAGCTACGGAAGTAGGGGACGCGGCCGCGCTCGAGCGCCGGGATCCAGACGCGCCGGCGCCAGTTCTGCCGGCGGAGGTGACCGCCCCCGCTGTCGGGGAAGACGAGCGCGTGCGGCTCCGGTCGGCTCTGCTCGAGGTAGAGCTCGAGCAGTTCGCGCGCGACGGGTGTGAAGAGCTCGGGCTCGCGGCCGCGCTGCGACTTCGTGGTCGTCACTTCCTCGCCCGAGATGGCGCTGTGAATGCGCAGCCGCTTCCGCGGACGCCCGCGATCGTCGAGCACGTCACCCCAGGTGAGCGCATACGCCTCGCCCGGTCGCAGGCCCTCGTAGGCGAGGACGCTGACGAGCGCAGCGTTCCGGGAGTCGAGCTGAGCACGGATCGCCTCCACGGTCTCCGGCGTGCGAGCGTCGATCGTCTCGCTACGCGTGTGTGCAACGCGGCGGACTCCGACAACTGGGTTCCAGCCGAGTCGTCGCCACTCGACGGCGCGGTGGAAGACGCCTTGCAGGACGCCGAGCGCTCGATTGATGGTCGGAGCGCCTGCGCCGTCAAGGTGGACTCGGGCGGCGTAATTGTCGATCGTCTCGCGCGTGATCTCGCGCAGCCGCTTGCGACCGAGGTAGGGCACGATCCACTTGTCGAGCAGTGTGGTGTAGGTGGCGAGCGTGTTCGGGCGCAGGTGCGTGACGGCGTAGGTATCCCACCACTCGATCAGGAACTCCTCGAGCGTGGCGTTCGAGCCGATCACCTCGGAGGCGAGTTGCCCGAGCTGGCGGGCGCGTCGGAGCGATGCGTCGAAGATCTCGGCGTCGCGGCGGCGGTCGAAGGTACGCTTGCGCCTGGCGCTGCCGCGCCCGCTCTCGTACCAGCGAACGACGTAGACGGTGCGCCCGTCGTTACGCCTACGCCGCTCGATGCTCATGGCGCTGCGACCGTAGTCGTTGGGTGAAGGAGGCAGCCGCGGCGCGGCCAGGGAGGAGGGCACCCGCCGGCGTAACGCCGGTGGCGCGCGCCCCCTGTTTGAGCCGGCCGGTCAGGTTTTCCAGGTCGAGTGGATCGAAGCGAACGGCTGTCCCGAGGCGGACTGCCTCAAGCTGGCCGCGCTCGACGAGCCTCTGCACAGTGCGCGGATGGACGTGTAAACGCTTCGCCGCCTCGTTCGTGGTCAGCAACGCCGCAGTCGAGTCAGCCGTGGGTTCAAGGCTGGCCGCTGTCTCGCCCGACCGGGCTTGAGAGCAACCGGCGACGACCGGGGCTCGCGGCGTGGGCTTGCCGCGACGTGTGCTGGACGGACGTTCGTCCGATTCGCCGGCGTCCTCGAACAGTGGCAGCGAGAGCTGATCGGATGAGACGGTCATTTCGAGATCCGTAACTTATCAGGCACGCATAACGTAGTCAACACGGAGTAAGATCGCTGTCGTGACCGGAGCCCAGATCATCCGCGAAGCGCGTCTCAAAGCCGGAATGACGCAGACCGAGCTAGCCGATCGGCTCGGCCGCGATCGAGCGCAGGTCGCGCGTTGGGAGACCGGCGGGCAGGAGCCGAGCTTCGAGAACCTACGCGCGGTCGTGGAGGCCTGCGGCTTCGTGCTCGAGGTGGAGATCGCCGAGCGGGATGAAACGCCTCGTTTTGACGCCGAGTTGGAGCGGAGTCTCCTTCAAGCGCCCCAGCAGCGAGTGCAGGCCCTGCTCGATGAACTCGGCGGCAGTTAATGAGCAAGCCGCAGCCGTTCGATCCATACGCGGTGTTCGAGGCGCTCGAGCGGCACCGGGTCAGCTACGTGGTGGTCGGCGCTTTCGCTCGCCTCGTCCACGGCAGCGCTGAGATAACCCAAGGCCTCGACATCGTCCCCTCGAAGCGGCAAGAGAACGCGCGGCGCATTGCGCAGGCGCTCGAAGATCTCGGCGCAACCGGACAGGAACGCAAGCAACTCCAACAGGACGCATTCGATGCGACAGACCCCATCATTGCCCGGACGCGGGCCGGCGAGGTCACGATCGTCCCAACCCCGTGGGGCACGCGCGGCTACGACGACCTGCGCATCCGCGCCTTTCGCGAGAACCTCGGCCGCGGCGTCCGCCCCCAGGTCGCGTCGCTCGTCGACTGCGTCCGCATGCTCGCAGCCAGCCAACGAGACGTCGATGCCGAACGCCTGCACAGACTCCGCCGCCTCATGGAGCTCGAGCGACAACTCGTTCCGCACCGCGGACTCGGCATCGAGCGCTAACCGCGTCCACGGGGCCACCGCGAGATCCCCAGCGCGAGCGGCCTGCCAGCCCAGATAACCAGCAGGGCACATATGCATCATTGATGCTGGCAGGCTCACCCGGCGGTCGGCCGCGAGCCCTGCCCGACGAGTTCCCAGCAGGTCGTCGTGCCACCTCGGGGAGAAGAGCGCATCTGCATGAGCTCCTATGTCAAGTCGTTCACGCTTGTCGTGCATCTGCGTCCGTCCGCGTCGCCGTGGGAGCTGCTGAGAGCCGCTCTGCCGGTTCGCGGCTCGGGCGTGAGCGGCCCAACGGCGCTCGAGCGGCGTTTTTGGCGCG
>JBBRYW010000250.1:0-3060 GCA_038237235.1 Gaiellales bacterium | reverse complement strand
GCGCTTCGGCGCACACCTCGAGCCCGGCCCGCTCGAGCAGGTCGCGCAGGTCGAGGCGGATGATCGTCTCGTCCTCGGCGATCAGCACTCGAAGCGCCACGCCAGGAGGGTATAGACGAGCTCAGGCGGCATTCCCGCCCTCCTGTGGCATCTCGCTCTCCGCGAGCATGAACGAGTTTCCGTCGGGATCGTAGAACGTAGCCAGCTTCACCATGCCCTCGATCTCGCGGGTGTCGCCGTCGAAGCGGACCCCGTGCGACTCGAGATGCTTGCGGGCCACGTCGATATCGATCACTCCGAAAGTAAATGGTCGATGCCCACATTGCACGCGCTCGGACAGGGCTCTCGGAGATTCCCCACGCTTCGCGCCTCGCTGCCGGGCGCCACGCCCCGAGCCCTCACCCTCGCCCTCAAGGATCTGGACGGCGCCGGGCTCGTCCAGCGGCGGGTCACCGACGACTATCCCCCCGCGACGGTCTACCGGCTAACACGACGCGGGCGCTCGCTCAGCCCGATTCTCGAGCGGCTGGCTGCCTGACTAGACCGGGAACACGACCTCTGCTCGCAGGCCGCCGTCGCTGCGCAGCGCGAGCGTACCGCGCAACTCGTCCCGGACGAGCGCGCGAACGATCGAGAGGCCGGTTCCCGAGCCATTCTCGATCATGCCCCCGCCGTCGTCGGCGATCGTGAGCACGACCTCGCCGTCTCGCCGTGCGAGCACGACGCGCACCGATGAGCCGCCGTGCTCGAGTGCGTTCTGAAAGAGCTCGCTGAAGACGAGCGCGAGTGCGGTGGCACGGTCTCCCGCCAGCGAGATCTTCTCGAGCTCGGCCTCGACCCGCTTGCCGCCCGCGAGGCCCTGGACGAGGGTCGCGCGCAGCCGCTCCAGCAGCTCGTCGAGCTCGACATCCTCGTCCCGCCGCTCCGTCAATTCCTCGTGCACGGCAGCGATCGCCAGAATGCGGTTGACCGAGTCCTCTAGCGCCTTTCGCGGGTCGCTGCCGGCGTCGCGCGCCTGCAGGCGAAGCAGCGACGCGACGGTCTGCAGGTTGTTCTTCACCCGGTGGTGGATCTCCTGAGCCAGGACCCCGCGCATGACCGCACGACCGTGCTCGAGCGCAACCGCTGCGTGGTGGGCGATCGAGCCGAGCAGGGCACGCTCGTCTTCCGTGAAAGGCGTGTCCCGGTCGCACACGAGCTCACCGATCTGCCGTCGCTTCCACCGGAGCGGCGTACGCACGGCGAACGCCCCCGGCCGGCCCTCGGGCCATGCGATGTTGCCGTCCTCGAGCACCAGTGCCGCCCCCGTGGCGTCCACGGCCTGCAGCGTGGTCTCGACGATCGCGGCGAGCGACTCCTCCAGGTAGAGCGACTCGGAGACCGCCTCCGAGATACGCGCGAGCGCCTCCAGCTCGCCGACCCGCCGCTGGGCCTCCGCGTACAGCTTCGCGTGCTCGATCGTCTGCGCCACCTGCGCCGCGATCGCGAGCAGGAGCTCGATCTCGGCATCCGTGAATGCGCGCGGTCGGCGGGTCCTGATGTTCAGAGCTCCCGCGAGCTTCTCCCTCGCCAGGATCGGAACGGCAAGAATCGATTCGTACTCGTCCTCGGGCAGGTTCGGAAAAGCCTGGTACCGCGGATCGAGGTGCGCCTTGCCCGGCAGCATGATCGGCGCCCGCTCGGCCGCTGCCGATCCGGTAATGCCCTGGCCAGGCCGCATGCGCGGCCGACTCGTCATCGCTTCGACTCGCGTGCCGTGGGTCGCACGCAGAATCAGCTCGCCGGCGCGCTCGTCGTAGAGATAGACGAAGCAGGCGTCGGCCTCGAGCGCCTCCGCAACCTTGCGCGCGACGAGGTCGAGCACCTCCTCGAGATCGAGCGTCGAGTTGACGGCCGCGATCGTCTCTGTCAGGAGACGGAGATGTCTTTCGGGGGCCTTCACGAAGCAATTGTAGGCGGCCGCCGTTCCGTTTACGCTTCGTCTCCCTTGTACGACTGGCTGCTCTTCCTGCACCTGCTGGCGGCTTTCGCGATGGTCGCAGCGATGCTGATGTTCTGGGCGATGACGATCATCACGACTCGCGGGCCTCACCCGGCGCTCGCCGCCGTGGGCGTCCCGCCGGGATCCTGGTCGGTGCCGGCAGCCTCTTGACGCTTGTCTTCGGCGTCTGGCTCGCGATCTACCTGGACGCCTACCAGGTCTGGGACGGCTGGACCTGGCGGCGATCGCCCTCTGGGCGGTCGGCGTGGGAGCCGGGCAGCGGGCCGGCGTGACGTTCAGCCGCGCCGCGGACGGAGGCTCGCAGGTACCCGCGCTGCGTAAGCGCGGGATCATCCTCAACAGCGTCTCGAGCATCGCCTTGCTGCCGCTCCTCCTCGACATGATCCTCAAGCCGAGCGTCTGATGCTCGTTCGCCGCCGTCCGTCCCGACAGCTGGAACCTGCCGCTCTTCGTGCATGTGCTCGGAGCGATGCTGCTTGTCGGCTTGCTCGCAATCGTGATCCCGGCGCTCCTCTCAGGACTACCAGCGAGATCCGTCGACGCCGGCTCGCTGACGCGCCTGGGCTTCCGGACGCTGCTCCTTGTGGCGATCCCCTCGTGGATCGTGATGCGCGCCGGGGCCGCCTGGATCTACAGCAAGGAGGGATTCAGCGGGGACAACGACCCGGCGTGGGTCGGCATCGGCTTCATCACAGCCGAGCCCGGGGCCGCTCTTCTCGTCATCGCCACGGTGCTTGCGTATGTCGGGGTCCGCCGCTGAAGGCGACCGCGGGATGCTGGCGCCGGTGGCCGGGGTGCTCTCTGCCGTGCTCATAGTCGCCTACGCCGTGGCGCTCTGGGCGATGACGACGAAGCCCACGTAGCGAGCCGAGAGGGCGGCCGGACACCCGACCACCCTCCTCGATTCGCTAGAGAACCGCGAGGTAGCGGTCCATCTCCCACTGCGAGAGCTGGACACGGTAGTCGTCCCACTCCGCGCGCTTGATCTCGACGTAGCGGTCGAAGATATGCGGTCCGAGGGCCTTCCGCGCCAGGTCGGACTGAGCCAGCTCGTCGAT
>JBBRYW010000249.1:0-3095 GCA_038237235.1 Gaiellales bacterium | reverse complement strand
GCGCTCGCACGAGCCCGGCCATCGAAGAGGCTGCACCGGTCCTGCCGTTCCCGTTCAGGACGAGCACCGACGTGGCGTGCCTCGACAGCCTGGCGACCCCCGCCGGCGAGGTCGTGAGGCGCGCCTTCTCGACCGTCGTCTGCACGCGTGCCTGTGCGACGCGCTTTGGCTGCGTCGACACGCTCTTGCCTGCCAGGGCGACGCCGATCACGAGAATGACGATCAACTCGAGCGCCGCGATCCCCGCAGCCACCAGCGTTGCGGTACGCCACCGCTCGGCGACTGGCTCGAGCCTTGAGAGGGAATGCTCCACCGCGCGCTTCGAATTCGGCCTTCGGCGCGTGCCTCCTTCCCCGACCGAGACGCGAGCGAGAGTTCCCTTCGCCCCGCCGTATGCTAGGTCATCGTGGGCGAGAACCTGATCGACTCCGTGGCCGACTTGGCCCGTGGCAGGCCCGATCTGCGCGCCGCGATCCTGGTCGGCTCCCACGCGCGGACGGATGTTCCCGCCGACAAGTGGTCAGACATCGACATCACGCTCGTCGCCGATGACCCCTCCCACTACACCGAGCACGCTGACTGGGTGGGGGAGCTCGGGGAGGCGCTCGCGACGTTCGTCGAGCCGGCGTCTCCCGGGCCGTTTCTCGAGCGCCGCATCCTGTTCGCGAGCGGAGAGGACGTCGATCTCTCGTTTATGAGCCGCGAGCAGGTGGAAGCCACGCGCGACACGGGCCTGCCGCCCGGCCCAGCGGGCGTGGTACGGCGGGGCTACCGGATCCTGTTCGACGAGATCGGACTGACCGGCACGATCGCGAAAGCCGCGACAGCCGCGCCGACAAGGCCGCTGCCGCCGCATGAGGAGACCTTCGGGGAGGTCGTCAGCGAGTTCTGGTACATCGCACTGTGGGCGGCCCGCAAGCTCGCGCGCGGGGAGCTCTGGGTCGCGCGGCGTGCCTGCGAGTGCGGCCTCAAGGCGCTCCTCTCGCGCGTACTCGAGTGGCAGGCCCGAGCGCGTGACGAGGCCGTGGACACCTGGCACGGATCGCGTTTCCTGGAACATTGGGCCGATCCGGCGGTGCTGCGCGAGCTTGCGCAGACCGCGGGAACCTACGAGCCGCGCGAGGCACACGCGGCGCTCCTCGCGACAACGAGGCTGTTCGAGCGAGTGGCGCACGAGACGGCTCGGGAGCTCGGCTTCGCCTATCCAATCGTCGACCATGACCGCGTCGTCGCGTGGATCAAGGAGCTTCAGCCCTGATGTTCGTCAGCTTCGAGGGCGTGGACGGCTCGGGGAAGACGACCCAGGCCGAGCTGCTGCGACGGCAATGGGAGGGCGAAGGGCGCGAGGTGGTAGGGACGCGCGAGCCCGGCGGCACGCTGCTGGGCGAGCGCGTGCGGGAGCTCTTGCTCGGTGGCGAGGCGATCTCGCCGTGGGCCGAGGCGGCTCTCTTCGCCGCCGCGCGCGCCGAGCTTGCCGCGCGCGTCATTCGCCCGGCCCTGGAGCGGGGCGCTGACGTCGTCTGCGACCGCTACGTCGACTCCTCGCTCGCCTACCAGGGCGTCGGACGAGGGCTTGGCGTGGACCCCGTGCTCGAGCTCAATCTCGCGGCCGTGGAGGGACTCGTGCCCGATCGCACGTTCGTCCTGCTGCTCGATCCAGCTGAGGCGCTCCGGCGTCGCGGGGCCGCGGGCGACCGCCTCGAGGAGGAGGGGCGCAGCCTTGTCGAGAAGGCCGACCGTGCCTACCGCGAGCTCGCGGAGCGCTTCCCCGAGCGCATCGTGGTGATCGACGCCAGAGGGTCGCCGGATCGTGTGGCGGAGGTGATCGGTGGAGAGCTTCGCCAACGTGCCTGAGCAGGAGGCGGCTAAGCGGCTCCTCCGCGCGGCGCTTCGCGAGGGGCCCGCCCACGCGTACCTCTTCCACGGTCCTGCGGGCGTTGGCAAGCGGGCGGCCGCCCTCGCGTTCGCGGCCGCGCTGCTCGGCGATGACCCTCGCGTCGAGCGCCTGGCGCACCCGGATCTGTACGCCCTCGAGCCCGTTGGCGACCAGATTCGGATCGGCGAGATCCGGCTCCTCCGGCGCGACCTGCACATGCGGCCGTTCGAAGCCGAGCGCCGCGTCTACCTGATCCTGTCGGCTGAGCTGCTGAACGAGGAGGCCGCCGACGCGCTTCTGAAAGACCTCGAGGAGCCGCCGTCCTATGCCGTCGTGATCCTCGTCGCGAACGAGCTGGGCCCGCTGCCGGACACGATCCGCTCCCGCTGCCAGCTGGTGCCGTTCCGCCGCCTGAGCGAGCGGGCGGTTCGCGAGGCGATTGCCGAGCGGGCGCCGGGGCTTGCCGAGGACGAGGTTCGCGCGCTCGCCCGCGTGGCCGCCGGCCGGCTCGACCGCGTCGAGCGGATTCTCGAGCCCGCGGTGGCGAAGCGGCGGGCGGACCTGCTGGAGCTCGCGCGCGCGGTGTATGCCCAGGCGGACTTCGAGCCGGGAGCGGCCGCGGCGGCCGTCGTCGAGGCGGCACGCGAGCGGGGGGTCGAAGCTCGGACGGCGGAGGAGCAGGCGCTCGACGGCCTCGAGCTGCCGGCCCGCGAGGCAGACCAGCGTCTGCGCCGCGCGCAGCGAGGGGCGGAGCGGGAGCATCTGCTCCTGGCGCTCGAGGAGCTGGCCGCGTGGTACCGCGACCTCGTCGTCGTCGCAGCTGGCGCTGCCGAGGCGGTCGTCCACTACGACCACCTCGCGACGCTGCACGAGGACGGAGCCCGCGACCGAATGCCGGGTGCGGAACGGGCCGCCGAGCTCACGCGCGAGACCTGGCGCTCGTTCGAGGAATTCAACCTCCAGCCGGGGCTCGCGTTCGAGGCGCTCTTCATCAGGCTGCGGCGCGAGTTGGCCGGAACCGCCGTCGAGGCGTGACCAATACACTGATCTTCATTCCGGCCTGGAACGAGGAGGACAACCTGCCCGCGGTCCTCAACGAGGTGCGCCGGGAGCTGCCCGATGCGGACGTTCTGGTTGTCGACGACGGCTCGACGGATCGCACTGCCGAGGTCGCGCGCGCCCATGGCGCGCAGGTCGAGAGCTTCGGCCGGAACCGCGG
>JBBRYW010000248.1:0-3104 GCA_038237235.1 Gaiellales bacterium | reverse complement strand
CCAAAGTGGTGCGCTGACGGCAGTGCGGCCGAGACGTCGCTCACTCGCGCGACGCGTCGGGCCAGCGGACCGAGCGTCTGAAGCTCCAAGACGACGATATTCTGGTTTCGCCCCTGACGCTCGAACGTGCCGCGGGCGAGGAGCAACGGCTCGCCGCGCACGACCGCGCGGAAGCGCTCGTACGTCGGCGGCGGCACGATCAGGTTCATCTGACCGTGCTCGTCCTCGAGCAGCATGAAGACGACGCCGTTCGCCGTCGCCGGGCGCTGACGCGCCACGGTCAGGCCCGCAACGGCGACGCGGCGGCGATTGGGCGTCTCCGAGAGCTCTCGACTCGAGAGGACGCCGGCCGGCAGATGCGGCCGGAGGAGCTCGAGCGGGTGAAGGCCGACCGAGAGGTTCGTCTGGCGGTAGTCGGCGAGCATCCGCTCCCAGGGCGTCTGCTCCGGGAGCTCTGGAACCTCGGCGGTCGGCTCGAGCGGCAGGGCCAACTGACGCTCCTTCCCTCCTGACCCGGGAACGCTCGTGGAGCGCGGCACGAGCCCGAGCTGCCAGAGGAGCGCTCGGCGAGGCTCGCGGAAGCAGTCGCATGCCCCCGCGGCAACGAGCGCCTCGAGTGCTTTCTCGCTCACAGGAGCACGCTGCGCCAGCTCGAGAACACTCCCGAACGGCCCTCCCTCCCCGCGACCTGCGACGAGCGCCTCCGCATCCTCCTTGCCGACCGAGTTGACGTGACCGAGACCGACGCGCACGGTTCCGCCCTCGAGCGTGCACCGAGCCTCACTCAGGTTGATGTGCGGCGGCCGGACCTCCACCCCGCGCCTCTGTCCGTCTCGGACGAGGCTCGCGGGTGGGTAGAAGCCCATCGGCTGCGCGTTCAGGAGCGCGCAGAGAAACTCCGCCGGGTAGTGGCGTCGCAGCCAGGCCGACTGGTAGGCGAGCAGGCCGAACGCGGCCGCGTGCGACTTCGGAAAACCGAACCCGGAGAAGCCGACGAGCTTGTCGTAGACGCGGTTCGCCGTCTCCTCGTCGACCCCCTTCCCTCGCGCGCCCTCGAGGAAGCGACCGCGGTAAGCCTCGAGCGCGGCGGCGCTCCGCTTGCGGCTCATCGCCCGTCGCAGGCCCTCGGCCTCGCCCACGGTGAAGCCGGCGAGCGCCATGGCGACGTCCAGCACCTGGTCCTGGAAGACCACTACTCCGAGCGTCGAGCGCAGCGGCTCCGCCAGCAGCGGGTGATCGACCGGCGGTATGAAACTCGGGTCCTCGCGAGTCCGCCGGCGATGCTCGATGTACGGGTGGACGGCTTTGCCCTGGATCGGCCCTGGCCGGACGAGCGCAACCTCCACCGTCAGGTCGTCGAGGTTCTCCGGCCGCGTCCGAAGCAGCATCTGCATCTGCGCCCGACTCTCGATCTGGAAGACGCCGACCGTATCGGCCGCCTGGATCTCGGCGTAGACGTCCTTGTCGTCGAGCGGGATCCGCGAGAGGTCGATTGGTTGATCACGGACGCGGGCGATCTGGTCGACGCAGTCCTCGACCGCCGAGAGCATGCCCAGCCCGAGCAGGTCGATCTTGAGGAAGCCCGCGTCGGCGCAGGAGTCCTTGTCCCACTGGCACATCTGCCTGCCCACCATCGCGCAGGGCATGACGGGAACGAGCTCGACGAGCGGCCGGCTCGAGATCACCATCCCGCCCGGGTGCTGCGAGATGTGGCGCGGCAGGCCCGCGATCTCGGCCGTCGCCTCGCAGAACGCGCGCCACCGAGGCGAGGCGAGCTTCGTCTCTGCGTCCGGCAGCAGCGCGAGCTCGGCCGCCACGCCCTTCGCATTCCAGCCGTCGGTGGTTCGGGCGAGGCGCTCGAGGTCGCCGAAGGGCAGGCCGAGCGCCTTGCCGACGTCGCGGATCGCGCCGCGCGAGCGGTAGGTCGCGAAACTTGCGACGAGCGCGGAGTGCTCGCGCCCGTAGCGTTCGTGGACGGCGACGATCAACTTCTCGCGGATGTCGCGCGGGAAGTCGAGGTCGATGTCGGGCACCGCCTCGAGCTCGCGGTTCAGAAAGCGGCCGAGGGAGAGATCGGCCTTGACGGGATCGACGTGCGAGAGCCCGGTCAGGTAGCAGACGAGCGAGCCGACCGAGCTGCCCCGCCCGCGGCCAGGCGGCAGCGTCTGGCGTGGCGAGCCCTCGCCGCGCACGCCGAGAGCGACCTCGCGCGCCAGCTCCAGCACCTCCCAGTGCAGGAGGAAGAAGCCGGCCAGGCCGAGGTAGCCGATCAGGGCGATCTCCTCGCGCAGCCGCTCGTCGGCAAGCCGACGAGCGGCTGCGCTAGAAGACGCGTACCGCCTGCGGAACGCATCGCTGCAGATGCGGGTCAGCTTCGCGATCGCCGGCTCGCCGTCGTCCGAGAAGTCCGGGTACCGGTAGCCGAGCTCCTCCGTCAGGTCGAACCGAAGCCGTCCGGCGAGCTCCGTCGTCCGGGCCACTGCATCCTGATCGTCAGGGAAGCGCTCGGCCATCCCGGCAGGCGCCAGAAGCACGCTCTCGTGGTTGCCGCGGCGCTCGCGCTCGCAGCCGTCGAGGGACGTGCGGCTGCGAATCGCGACGAGGACGTCTTGGAGCGCCGCTCGGCGAGCGTCGTGCGCATGCGCATCGCCGGTCACGATCGTCGCGACACCGAGAGATCCGGCGAGATCGCGCAGCGCGGCGTTGCGGCGGACGTCGCCGCGCTCGTACGGGCGCTGCAGCTCGACGAAGAAGCGGTCGCGGCCAAATGCGCGCGCGAGCCGGGCAGCGAGGTCCGGGTGGCGAACGGCAAGTCCCTGGCGGGCGCAGCCGGACAGGCAAACGAGGCCCTCGCTCAGCTCTTCGAGCAGCGCCTGGTCGACGGCGGCCTCGAGCAGGACCTGCTCGCGTCCTGGCTCTCTCGTGTGCGCGTGCGCCGCGGTCAGCAGGCCGCAGAGGTTCGAGTAGCCCTGCGAGGTCTCGACGAGCAGGGTGACGTGCGAGCGGTCCGTGAGGGTGACTTCGGCACCGGTGATCGGCCGTACGCCGAACGACTTCGCCGCGTGGGCGAACTCGAGCGAGCCGTAGATGCCGTCGTGATCGGT
>JBBRYW010000247.1:0-3164 GCA_038237235.1 Gaiellales bacterium | reverse complement strand
CTCTGCGGTCGACGTGTCGCGCCAGTAGGAGAGGCTGTCGAAGACCAGGTAGTACAGGATCAGTGCGGCGACGTAGTTGAGCATCAGCGACGTGATGATCTCGTTCGTGTGCAGGAACGCCCGCAAGAGCCCGGGAATCGCAGCCCACGCAGCACCCGCCGCGGCCCCGGCGAGACACATCGCGACGATCTCGACCGGCGTCGATTGCCCGGCGAAGAGCAGGGCCGCCGCGGCGGCGCCGATCGCTCCGAAGTAGAGCTGCCCCTCGCCGCCGATGTTGAAGAGCTGCATCCGAAAGGCGGCGGCGGCGGCGAGGCCGGTGAAGCAGAGCGGCGTCGCGGACGTGAGCGACGAGCTGAGCGCGCCGTTCGCCAGGAAGCCGGCGTCGATCAGGCGCCGGTAGGTATGCAGCGGCGCGTGCCCCGTGGCGACGAGCACGACCGCCGACGTGACGAAGGCGAGGGCGAGCGAGCCGACCGGCACTGCCAGGGTGAGCCAGCGCGGCTGCCGCAGACGCCGCTCGACGCGGATCAACGACTCCCCCCCGCCATCAGCAGGCCGACCTCCTCGACGTCCGCCGTCGCGCCGTCGAGCTCACCGACGAGAGTTCCTTCGTAGATGACGGCGACCCGGTCGGCGAGCGCCAGGATCTCGTCGAGGTCCTCGCTGATCAGCAGAATCGCGAGGCCGCCCGCGGCCGCCTCGCGAAGATAAGCGTGGACGGTCTCGATCGCGCCGACGTCGAGCCCGCGTGTCGGCGATGCGGCGACGAGCACGCGCGGCTGACCGGAGAACTCCCGCCCCAGCACGACCTTCTGCAGGTTGCCGCCGGAAAGGCCGCGAGCCGGGGTCGAGGGAACGGCCCCGCTGACGTGGTACCGCTGGATCAGCTCGGCCGCACGCGCGCGAATGCTGCCGAGGCGGAGCAGCGGACCGCGGGACACGGCGGCTGAGCGGTAGGACTTGAGCACGACGTTCGATGCAACGCTCAGGCTCGGCGCGAGCCCGGTGCCGAGGCGGTCCTCCGGCACATAGGCGATGCCCGCCTCGATCGCGTCTCTCGGGTCGCCTGCCCGCACGGCCTTTCCCCCGACCCGGACGGCGCCGGCGCTCGGGGTGCGCATGCCCGCGATCGCCTCGGCGAGCTCCCGCTGGCCGTTCCCGGCAACGCCCGCCACGGCGACGATCTCGCCTGTACGGGCGCAGAGCGAGATTCCCTTGACGGCCGGCCCTTCGCGATCGCCCGGCACCCAGAGCGCATCGATCTCGAGCAGCTCGGCTCGGGCCTCCGGTGTCTTGCGCTCGCGCCGGCCCTGCATCTCGACGTCCCTCCCCATCATCAGATTCGCCAGCGATCGCTGGGTCGCAACCGACGCCGGCAGGCTGGCGATCGAGCGTCCGGCGCGAAGGACCGTGATCCGGTCGGCGACCGCCTTGACCTCCTTCAGCTTGTGCGAGATGAAGATGATCGTTCGGCCTTCGGCCGCCATCGTGCGCAGAGTGTGAAAGAGCGCCTCGGCTTCCTGCGGGGTCAGCACCGCCGTCGGCTCGTCGAGGATCAGGATGCGCGCGTCCCGGTAGAGCGCCTTCAGGATCTCCACGCGCTGCTGCTCGCCGACGGAGAGCTGCCACACGCGCGCGCGAGGATCCACCGCGATCCCGTACCGCTCGCCGAGGCCGGCTACGCGGCGCTCGATCGCGCGCGGGTTGACGATGAACCGCCGTCCCTCGCCGCGGTGGTCGCCGAGGATCACGTTCTCGGCGACGCTGAAGGGTGTGACGAGCCGAAAGTGCTGATGCACCATCGAGATCCGAGCCTCGAGCGCATCTCGCGGTGAGTGGAAATGGGTCGGCCGGCCGTAGAGTGAGATCTCGCCCGCGTCCGGCCGGTAGAGCCCGATCAGGATGTTCGCGAGCGTGCTCTTGCCGGCCCCGTTCTCGCCGAGCAGTGCGTGGATCTCGCCCTCGCCCGCCTCGAAGTCGACTCCGTCATTCGCCAGCACTCCCGGAAAGCGCTTGACGATGCCGCGCATCAGCACCGCCGGCCGAGCCCCTGCCGCCGAGCTTCCGGTGTCTCCTGCTTCGTGAGCTGCTGCTCTCAAGAACCGGGCCTCGACCGGGGGAGCGCGGCTCCCCCGGTCGCGGTCGACTCCTTATCCCTTCGGGCTGCCGATGACGCCCTTGACGAGCCAGTCCATCGCGTACAGGTCCTTCACTGTCAGCCGCTTACCCGCGGGCACCCGGACCTTGCCCTTCTGGTCGCTCAGCGGGCCCTTGAACTCGTAGAACTTGCCCGAGATCAGGGCCGCACGCTTCTTCGCGATCGCGGCCTTCGTCTTCGCGCTGACGCCGGGGCCGTAGGGCGCGAGGCCAACCAGCCCGTCCTTGAGGCTGCCGTAATAGAAGCGCGACTTCCAGGTTCCGTTCATTGCCGCCTTGACGCGCGTCAGATTGTACGGCCCCCAGTTGTAGACCGCGGCGGTGAGCCACGACTTCGGCGCGAACTTCTTTGCGTTCGAGTCGTAGCCGACCCAGGGGATCTTCGCCGAGTTGGCGTACTGCCCGGTCGCGGGGCTGTCGACGTTCTGTCCGAGGACGTCGGCGCCCGCCGAGTGCAGGCTCTGGGCCGCTTTCTTCTCGGCGTCCGGCTTGAACCACGAGTTCGTCCAGACGAGCTTCACCTTGACGCCGGGGTGCATCGCCTGCGCGCCGAGCGCGAAGGCGTTCGCATGCCGGATCACCTCCGGGATTGCGAACGGGACGACGTAGCCGATCACGCCCTTCTTCGTCGCGGCGCCGGCCGCCATCCCGGAGAGGTAGATCGCGTCCTCGGCTGCGCCGAAGTACTCGGCGAGATTCTTGCTCTGCTTCGTGCCGGTGGCCTGCTCGAAATAGACGGTCGGGTACTTCTTGGCCGCTTTCGCCATCCAGTCCTGGAAGCCGAACGACGTGCCGAAGATGATCTTGTTGCCGTCTCGCACCAGGCTGTCGATCACCTGCGCCACCTGCGGGCCTTCCGGGACGTTCTCCTTGAAGGTCGTCTTCACCTTGCTGCCGAGCTTCTTCTGCACGTAGAGCCGGCCCTGGTCGTGCGCCTGCGACCAGCCGCCGTCGTTGTGCGGGCCGACGTAGATCCACGCCGCCTTGATCACGCTTTCCTGCTT
>JBBRYW010000246.1:0-3222 GCA_038237235.1 Gaiellales bacterium | reverse complement strand
GGCCGGAGCGGGCGATACGGTTGTCTCCTTCACGGCGGTTCCTCCTTCGATCTTTGGCGGATCACCTCGAACGCTCCCAGCAGGAGCGGACGAGGCCGGAGGGACCGCCGTCAAGTTCTACGAGCTACGGGACAACCTCGACCGCAGGCACGATCTTCCACAAGAGCACAACGAGCCTCCAACTATGGTTCTGGGCCGTCTATCTAATGTCCTCGACGCGCTGCGGAATCTCCGCGAAGCAGCTCGGGCGCGAGATAGGCGTGACCTACAAGACCGTGTGGCGGATGTTCAAGCAGATCCGCTCGCTCTTGCAGGACGAGGACGAGCCGCTGCCGGGCGAAGTCGAAGCGGACGAGACGTACGCGGGCGCGAAGCGCAAGCGCGGGACGGCTACGCGGCCGGCCGACGGCGGACTCGCACAAGACGCCCGTCTTCGGGATGGTTCAGCGCGACGGTGGCGTGACGGCGCGAGTCGTGCCAGACACGAAGGCGCTAACACTCATGCCGATCGTGAAGGAGCGCGTGATCCCCAAGTCGGTGATCTACACGGACGAGTACCCCGTGTAGCTCGGCGAGATGGGCTACCGGCATCGGCGCGTGTTCCACGCCGAGCGGATCTACGTCGCTGGGCCCCGCGGAACGCGACCGAGCCTATGTTCTGGACTATCCTGGCTCAGGTTCAGAAGGATCGTCTAGCCAGCTTCCGCTTGAGCTCGTCCCGCGCGACGACTCGAACGTCGACCGACTGCGGAAAAACGTCCGCCTCTCGCCGGAGCGCCGCGTGCAGTGGATTCTCCAGGCGCGGGCGAAGAACTGGGTGGCCGAGCGTCCGTCTTTCGACCCCTACGCGATGCTCGCCGCGCTCGGTCGCCGGCGGGTCGCGTACGTCGTCATCGGTTCGTTCGCCCGCGTCGTCCGGGGAGCCGAGGAGTTACCCGACGGGCTCGATGTCGTTGCGTCGCTTCGCCCGGAGAACCTCCACCGGCTCGAGGAAGCATTGGTCGATCTTGAAGCCGGAGGCCCCGACGGTAGTCGGATCAGTCTCGGTGAGACACGCGATGCCTTGATCCGCGCCACGAGCCCTGCCGGCGAGTTGAAGATCGTGCCCGAGCCGGAGGGCACGCGCGCTTACGACGACCTCCGCCAAGCCGCGACTCGGGAGCCTCTGGGACGGGGACTTCGCAAAAAGTCGTACGCTCCGCTCGCGCCTCATGCGACCATAGGGGCCGATGCTCCGTTACGTCTGCAGGAAGGATCACACCGATCTCACACCACAAGTAGAGGAGGCCGTGCGCGACGAGGGATACGGCCTCGCCACGTCCGAAGTTTTCGTCGAGGCTCCGTCCGAAGATCGGAACTTCTCCGGCGGCAAAGAAAGTTTTATCAGTCCCGATGCCGCACGCGAGTCCGACGACCTAATGCGCATTGAAGTGATCTGCCCCACAGACGACGTCCCGAACGTCTTCTGGGTACGTCCGCCGGGCGACTGAGCGGTGGGCGGAGCTGACGAGATCGTAGGAGGAGACCCGACACTTGGCGACACGAAGCTGCGCGAGGCGTCCGCTGACTTGCTCGTCAAGCGTGAGGAGTACGGCCGCGCGGCGACCGGCACGCTTGTCGGCCAGATAGCGATTGTCGGCTCTTTCCTCGGAGCGTTCAGTCTCCTCGACGACAACGCCAAAGCGGCAGTTGTCCAGAACGACGCGTCGCTCGTCGCGCTTGCGCTAGCGGCGGCGAGCCTCGCCCTGTCCCTCTCCAGCTACTTCCTGCTTCCATCGAAGATGCCGAGCCTCGACAACCTGACGGCTCTAGCCAAGTTCTGGAATGACCGCGTCCGCGTCCGGCGTTTCATCCTCGTACTCGCCTTGATTGCCCTCATCGGCGCGATTGTCTCTGCGACGGTAGCCTACGCCGATGCGAGAAATGCCGTCGAGCCAACGCCAGCAGCCTCATCGAGCGGCAAGTTCACAGCGGCGAAGGACGCCCCAGGCAGCCTCGAGGCGACTGCCTCCTGGTCGAGTCTAGACCCCGGCGACTACACCGTCCTATGCGTCGCCGCGAAAAGGGTGCTCGGCGCGACAGTCGGACGGGCCGATGGAGACGGCAAGCAGACACTCTCGCTAACGTTGCCGATAGCCGCCACGACTAAAGGAGTAATCACGCTGACGACTGTCCGTCTCGCCTCAGCGCCGAGCAAGACAGGATCGCCGCAGACAGCTTGCCAGGCGAAGTCACGCTGGGTCGGTCCCCCTATGGAGAGCATAATCGCCTTGGGTTGAGTGGGTGCACGTCGCCGCCGTGTTCGCGAACGGCGACGCCACCAGAACAAGCTCTCACTGAACGGCGTCGAGCAGACGCTGACCCAGGTCGGCACGCCCGTCGCGACGAGCGTCGCTCCCTTGGGCAAGCTCTGCGGCTACGCCGCCGGCTACAGCTTCGGCGGCAAGCTGCACGAGGCGGCAATCTCCGCCTGCGCCTCTCGCCGACGGAGCTCAGGCAACACTACGACGCCGGCCGCGGCGCCCAGTCCGTTCACTGCTGCCGTGGTTCGCGCCCGAGGGAAGCGGAACGAAGGGTAGACCGAAGGGCGTCTGCGCCACCTCGGGGCTGGTTTAGCAACGACTGACGTATCAGCGTTGAGAAGCTGAATCCACCGCTCCGTGCGCCGGGGGGTCTACGCGGGGTCTACGTCCTTGCCGTCCGAGGCTGTTGGACGCCATCTCAGCCGCCGGGATTCCTCGGAGCCACGTGGCTTCGCACGACTGGGCGCGACCTCCCACGACCCCGGGTCAGTTCTCGTAATGAAGGGGTCCGCGGTTCGAATCCGCGCGTCGGCTCTCAGGAAGCAAGCCGAAATGCCCGCTCCGGCGGGCTTTTTGTTGGACCGGTGCGAGTGACAGCGGCGGACGCCCGCGGCCTCGAGTGGACACAACGCGGCGCCCAAGCGGCGCCCAGAATTGTTGTCAGCACCGGCGACAGCCCATGCGCGGGCCGTAGACGCGGCTCTCGCCGTCAGGCGGGAAAAACCCTCACTCGCCACGCGCGAGTCGTCCTGCGGCCTCTCAGCGCGTCGGCGGCCCATCCTGCGGGCGCGGGTGCCGTCGTCATCAAGCGGCTACGAGGCCGAGGTTGCCGCTCGCGCCAAGTGAACCAAATCGCGGAATCAAGCGAATCGGCTTTGTAGTGGACATGTCAACGCGACCAAGGGAGTTGCGTTGGAGT
>JBBRYW010000245.1:0-3249 GCA_038237235.1 Gaiellales bacterium | reverse complement strand
CCCACGGATTGTCGACAATCCCGATATTGTTGACAACCGCGTGAGGATAACCGAGGTCGAAGCGATCGTGCTCCGGCAGCCCGAGATCGACGAGGGCATCGCCGACGGCAGCCAGGACGACCTGGTGATCCGTGTACACACGGACGAGGGAATCGTCGGTCTCGGCGAGGTCGACTCCTCGCCGGAAGTCGTGCAGGCGGTCGTCGAGGCCCGTGGGTCGCACGCCGTCGCTCATGGTCTACGCGAGCTGCTGATCGGCGAAGACCCGCTCGACGTCGAGCGCCTCTGGCAGAGGATGTACCGCGGCGTGATCTTCTACGGCCGCCGCGGCGTCGCGATTCACGCGATCAGCGGCATCGATATCGCGCTCTGGGACGTCAAGGGCCAGGCGCTCGGCAAGCCGATCTGCGAGCTGATCGGGACACACGTCCACGAGCGGATCCGGGCCTACGCCTCGCGGCTGATGCCGGACACGCCGGAGGAGGTGACGGATGCAGTGTCGGAGCTGACTGACCAGGGATTCACCGCGATCAAGCTCGGCTGGGGCCCGCTGGGGAAGAAGCCCGAGCACGACGTACGGCTCGCGCGCGCAGCCCGCGAGGCGGCAAACGGCGCCGAGATCCTGATCGACGCCGGCCTCGGGTACGGAGCCGACGCCGCGGCGGCGACGCGGGTCGCGCGTGAGCTGGAGGACCTCGGCGTGTTCTGGCTCGAAGAGCCGTTCGACCCCGACGAGTACGAGGCGTACGCCGAGCTGGCGGACGCGGTCGACATCCCCGTCGCGGCAGGGGAGCAGGACGTGACCGTGTGGGGCTTCCGCGAGCTGATCGACCGCGGCCGGGTCGATATCGTGCAGCCGGACGTGACGCGCTGCGGAGGGATCACCGAGACGGTGCGCATCGCCGAGCTCGCCCGCTCGCGAGGCGTGAGGACGGTGCCGCACGCGTGGAAGAGCGGGATCATCAAGGCGGCGTCGCTGCACGTAAATGCGGTGCTGCCGGACGCGCTCTTCCAGGAGTACTGCGTCGCCGACACGCCGATCAACACGCGGCTCACGAAGGAGCGGCTGCCGATCGACAGCGACGGTTGCGTCGCTGTTCCGACCGCTCCAGGGCTCGGGGTCGAGCTCGACCTCGATATCCTCGACGAGCTCCGGGTGAACGGGCGATGACGCTCGTCGACCAGAGCTCCCTGACCGAGCGCGCCGCGAGGGTCATCCCGGGCGGCGTCAATAGCGGCCAGCGGCGGATCGAAGGGCTCGAGTGGCTCGTGGTCGCCGCCACCTCGGGCGCGACGTTCACCGACGGCGAGGGCCGCACCTACACCGACTACCACTCCGCGTTCGGCCCGCCGCTCCTCGGCCACAACGACGTCGACGTCGACGCCGCCGTCGCGGCTACCGCACGCTCGGTCGGCTTGATGGGAGTGGGCGTGACGGAGGTCGAGGTCGAGCTGGCGGAGCGTCTCGTCGAGCTCGTCCCGTCGATCGAGCGGGTGCTGCTCACCGAGACGGGGAGCGAGGCGACCTTCCACGCGCTTCGCGTCTCGCGCGCGGCCACGGGGCGCCGTCACGTGATCAAGTTCCAGGGCTGCTACCACGGCTGGCACGACTCGGTCGCGATGAACGTGATCTCTCCGGCGGAGAAGGTCGGCGGCAAGGATCCGATGTCGCAGGGAATCTTCCCCGAGGTGCTCGACGCGACGATCGTCTGCCGCTTCAACGACGCCGACGACGTCGAGCGCGCCTTGGGCGAGCATGACGTGGCCGCGATCATCCTCGAGCCGATCCCGCACAACATCGGCTGCGTGCTGCCGGAGCCCGGCTTCCTCGAGAAGCTGCGCGAGCTCGCGACGCGGCACGGCACCGTGCTCGTCTTCGACGAGGTGATCACCGGGTTCCGGCACGACCTCGGCGGCTACCAGGCGGTCTCGGGCGTGACGCCCGACCTGACGACGCTCGGCAAGGCGATGGGGAACGGCTGGCCCATCTCGGCTCTCGGCGGCAGGGCGGAGCTGATGGAGCTGTTCTCGACGACCCCGGGGCACCCGGTGCTCTTCGCCGGCACCTTCAATGGCCACCCGCCGACGGCGGCCGCCGCCCTCGCGACGATCGACAAGCTGCAGCGCGAGCCCGTGCACGAGCACGTGTTCCGCCTCGGCGAGCGCGCGCGAGCGGGACTGCGCGAGCTGTACGCCCGTCTGGGCGTGCCCGCCGTCGTCGCGGGGTTCGGCTCAGTCTTCGTCACCTACTTCCTCGAAGGGCCCGTCTCGAGCTACGACGACCTGCTGCGAAACGACGTCGACCTCTTCGTCGGCTATCGCCGTGAGCTGATGAGGCACGGGATCTTCGAGCTGCCGCTCAACCTGAAGCGCAGCCACTTCTCGTTCGCCCACAGCGATGACGACGTGGATCGCCTGCTCGAGGCCACCGAGGCGGCTGTCGGCGCCGTGCTCGCTCGTTGATCGACTCGCCGATCACCTGCACGGTCGACTTCGAGGCGTCCGGACGCCAGATCGGGCGCCTACAGGTGCCTAGGTCCGCGAACACCGCCGGCTGGGCGAGCACGTACGTTCCGATTGTCAGCGTGGCGCGAGGCGCGGGACCGACCGTTCTCGTCCTCGGCGGCAATCACGGCGACGAGTACGAGGGGCAGGTCGCGGCGCTGAACCTGGCGCGCGAGCTGCGGCCCAAGCAAGTGACCGGCCGGGTCGTCGTCATCCCATGCCTGTCGCGGGAGGCATCGAGGGCCGGGACGCGGCTGTGGCCGTCCGGCGCGAACTTGAACCGCTCTTTCCCGGGAAGCCCGGACGGCCCCGCGAACGAGCAGCTTGCCGACTTCCTGACGCGCGTCCTCTTTCCGGCGTCCGACGTCGTGATCGACATGCACAGCGGCGGCAGCTCGACGCTGTTCCTGCCCTGTTCGCACATGCACGTCGTCGACGATCCCGCACAGCGCGGGAAGATGCTCGAGGGCATGCTGGCGTGGAACACCGACTGGCACTACCTCTACATCGATGTCGCGGGCAGCGGGCTCCTGCCGGTGGAGGCCGAGCGGCAGGGCAAGATTGTCGTTACGACGGAGCTCGGCGGCGGCGGCCACGTGACGGCGGCCACGCACAGGATCGCTCAGGACGGCCTCGCGAACGTGCTCCGCTGGGCAGGCGTGCTGGAGGGGGACGTGGTGGAGCGAGACGACGCGGTCATCCTCGACGGGCGCGACCCGCGGAACTACCTCTTCTCGCCCGAGT
>JBBRYW010000244.1:0-3253 GCA_038237235.1 Gaiellales bacterium | reverse complement strand
TCGTCAACGCGATCAACCTCGGTCTCTCGAATGCGCGGCTCGAGGCGATGAACTCGACTGTGCGCCTGATCTCGCACCGCTCGCGCGGCTTTCGCCGGCTGGACTCACTGCTGGCGATGATTCGGCTCGTCTGCGGCAAGGTGCCCGTTGCGCTACCCACATGAATGGCAGAAGACCCGAATAAACGACGGCGGCGGGAATGCCGACATGCAAGGACTATCGGGCGGCCTGGCAGACGGTGCCCAGCCGCACGAGCTCGGCCGGCAAGCAGGTCGAGAGCCGCTTTGCCTGCCTGCGCGTCGTTATGGCCCACGCCGTCAGGCGCAACCACGCTCGCCCGCGCTGGGAGTGGCTGATCATCGAGTGGCCGGAGGGCGAAGACGAGCCGAGCGCCTACTGGCTCTCCAACTTGCCCGCGGACACGGAGCCGCAGCGGGTCGCCCGGCTGGCCCGCCTGCGCTGGACACCTGCCAGCAAAGGTCGACCTCGCCGCGCACGGGCCACGTCGCCTCGCAATCGGGGGCGCAGCTGGAGTTCATAGGCCGACGCCGATCGACGGGATCTCGCGCTCGAGGACGACCTCCCGGCCGATGCTACGCCGGCGCCGCAGTTCGGGCTGCTCGATACTGCTTCGTCCGCACTTCTCCACCTTGGCATTAAGAGCTGAAAGGTTCTCACGTGCCATGCGAACGACAGTCCTCTGGAGTGAGACCTCGACCCGAAGCACCTCGGCGCGTCGACGCCCGAACAGCCCGACGTTGGACAGCTTCCGTTCGGCCTCCTCCAAACGACGCTGCGCTTGCACCTGGAGCTTCACGAGCGCGAGCCGCTGCTGCTCGATCAGTCGCGCGTGGGAGCGCTGAGCCGGACTCGAAGCGACCCGCTGCAGCTCGGCTCGCGTGTCACGTCGCGGCCCTTCTGTCACCGACCGCTGATCGATCGCGAGCCGCTCGATCGCCGACTCCTCCAGCGCGCTCGCAAACCGTGTAGCCGGATCGCGATCGTCGAGCTCGTGGAAGTGGCTCTCCCGCTCACGCGGGACGCCCGCGACGTAGATCCGCGTCAGCTCACGGGCGCGCGACAAGGCAACGTAGCCCCACTCCTGAAGCCGCGCCTCCCCTGATCCGAGCACGAAAGCGTTCTTCACGGTGATGCCCTGGCCGGCGTGCCCCGTCAGCGCGTAGGCATGACGAACGTGTCCGGCTCCCAGGTAGCGGCCGCTCAGCGCCACTCGCTCTCCACGGTCGGTCGCGACAACGAGCGTGCCCCGGGCGCGATCGACGCATTCCACCGTTCCTCGCGTGCCGTTCTTGACGCCGAGCCGGTCGCTGTTTCGAAGGCAGACGATCCGGTCGCCGGAGGCGAACTCGCGCCCGGCGACCTCTAGCCGCTCCCGACCGAGCTTGCCGTGACTCTCCATCAGGGCGCGGCCCAGCACATTCAGCTCGCCGACGTCCCGCCGGCGGAGAGCGATCATGACGTTGCCCGCGGGATCGCCGCGAGCCTGCGACCACCAGTCGGCGAGGAGACGCGTTCGCGTGGCGAGCGGATCCTCGGAGACCACGAGGCGCTCGCGTTTTTGGGCGAAGGCCAGGTAGTCGCGGCCGAGACCGCGGCGAATTGCCTTGAGCGCATCTCGCTCGAGCGAGTCGTGCTGACGGCGGTTCTCGTGCAGCGCGAAGGCACCGTGGCGCTCCACGATGGCGGCGAAGAGTCCGCCCGCGCCAACCGCGGGCAGCTGCTTGGGATCTCCGATCAGGATTGCCTTGCCCTCGGCGGCGTCGATCCTTTCGAGCACGGAGGCGAGCACACGCGTATCGGCCATGCCGGCTTCGTCGACGATCACGACGGAGCCCTGCGGCAAGCCCTCGCGCGTCGCGCCGTCGAGCCGCCGGTGAAGCGTCTCCGACGGAATCCCGGTCTCGTCCTGCAGCTTCTCGGCCGCGACACCGGAGGGGGCCGCTCCGAGCACAGAGATGCCCGACGCAGCGAACGCCTGGGCGAGCGCGTGCGCGGCCGTCGTCTTGCCCGATCCGGCCACTCCGACGACGCAGACAACGCGCTCTCCGCTTTGGGCGACCGATCGCACCATGGCTTCCTGCTCGGCCGAGAAGCGATGTCGGTCCGGCCGGTCTCGCAGCACGCCTTCGATCAGGTCGTCCGAAAGGGAGGGCGCGTTCGCCCCGACGCCGCGCTCGACCAGCGCCAGCGCTGCTCGCTCGACCCGCATCAGCTCTGCCGTCGAGTAGTGGGCGGGACGGCCTGGCGCGGCCACCGCGCCCACCTGCTCGACACCCTCGATCGTCACGAATCGCGAGCACAGCCCGCGGATCGTGTCGACGCGCGCACCCTGGGCAAGCGCCTGCGCCCAGGCCATGGCGAGCTCGGGCTCGGAGAAAGCGGTTCGCCGCTCGGTCAAGCCGTCAGGGGAGAGCAGGCGGGCGGCGATCGCGTTCAGCACCTTGCCGCCGGGTTGGGCGTGGCGTCCGCGCCCGAGCAACGCAGCAAGCTCGCGCCGGCCGAGGCCGTGCTCGGCGGCGCGGGCGCGCCAGTCCTCGCGCAGGGCGACGAGGTCGGCGTGCTCCTTGCGCTCCCGCGTCGCGACGGCCGCCAGCTGGGCTCCGTAGAACCCTCTGCTCGCCTGCTCGGCCATCCTCTCGACGACAGCGGTTCGGCGGGTCGAGAACTCCTCGATCAGCCGCCGGGAGACGCCCTTGAGCTCTGACCAGCCCTTTGCCGGCGCCTCCCAGACGACGCCCAGCCTGCGCGACAGCTCAGCCCTCAGCTGCGCCTCGTAGAGGTAGCCGGCGGCGAGCCGGTAGGTCTTGAGAATCGCCTCGCCGTCGAGCGCTCGCCAATCCCCGTCGCTCGGGCTCTGCGACATGTTGGCGACGATCACGTGCGTGTGCAGGTGAGGGTCCTGCGCCCGGCTCGTACGATGCTGGTAGGTCGCGGCGACGAAGCCAGCGCCGTGCTCACGAGTGACTCCGTTCTTGCCGCGACGGGTGACGCAGGCTTCGTCCTCGAGGTAGGAAAGCGCGGCCTGCCACGCCGCCAGATGCGCCTCGCCCACCGCCCTACGCGTGTCCTCGTCGCCGAGCGCGTACAGCAGGCTGATGCTCTTGGGCACGCTGAAGACGAGGTCGAAGCCCGCGACCGGCGAGAGCTTCTTCTGCTCGAGCCGCCGCTCGCCCGAGTCGGGGTCAATCCGCTCGACGGTGATCGTCCGCTGCTTCGGGTGCCGGCGCAGCTG
>JBBRYW010000243.1:0-3351 GCA_038237235.1 Gaiellales bacterium | reverse complement strand
CTCAGTCGGGGCGCCGAGATTCGAACTCGGGACCTCTAGTCCCCCAGACTAGCGCGCTAACCAGGCTGCGCCACGCCCCGTGGACGGCCACGATACCGCAAGCTGCGCGGGTCTACGCGCGCGCCAGCACGGCGACGAGCACGACTAGCAGGAGCACGAGGAAGAGAAACTTCGAGATCACGATCCCGCCGCCGATAGCGATGATCAGCAGGATCACGAGCAGAACGAGAAGAAGCGGGGACACGGAGCAGCGACCTCCTTGGGAAGAGAAAGAAGTGGGTGTCCTACCCAGCCCGCGGGCTGGGAAACGCGCTCCTACTCGCCGAGCCGGCGATAGAGACGGTTGACGAGATCGGGCATCGCCTCGAGCCGGTCGGTGATGTAGCGAATCCGATACTCGCGAAAGTGCTCCGGCTCGACATTGAGCGCGCGCGCGAGCCCCTGGACCACATCGTTCGAGGGCACGGGGCGGTTCCCGTGGACGAGGTGATTGATATAGCCGGCCGACAGCCTGGTTCGTTCGGCGAGGCCCCGGTAGGTCAGGCCGGTCTCGGCCATCAGCCGCTCTAGCGTCGGGCCGAAGGCCTCCTCGCTGAAGCGCCGCTTCTTTGCCACGGCCTAGACGTCCTCCACGGGGACGCGCCGCTCCTCGCCAGTCGAGCGGTCGCGGACGTCGACCGCACCGTCCTCGAGACTCTTCCGGCCGGCGGTCACGCGCGTCGGGCAGCCGATCAGGTCCGCGTCGGCGAACTTCTCCCCGGCCCGTGCATCCCGATCGTCGAGCAACACCGTCAGCCCACGCTCGTCGAGCCGGGCCGCGGCGCGCTCGGCGATCTCGGCTGCTCCGGGCAAAGCCACGATCTGGACATCGTACGGTGAGATCCCGGCGGGCCACGCTATCCCGTCGTCGTCGTGGTGCTGCTCGACGACGGCGGCCATGACGCGAGCCGGGCCGATCCCGTAGCTCCCCATGATCAGCGGCTTGTCAGTGCCATCCTCATCGAGGAACGTGGCCCCGAGTGGCTCCGAGTAGCGGGTGCCGAGCTTGAAGATGTGGCCGAGCTCGATCGCGGTCTCGAAGTGCAGCCGCCGCCCGCAGCCCGGACACGTGTCGCCCTCGGTGGCACGCCGAAGATCGGCGAACCGCGGCTGGAAGTCTCGGCCCGCCTCGACACCCCTCAGGTGCCATCCGGTTCGGTTCGCGCCGGTCACGAACTGCCCCTCTCGCAGAGCTTCGTCGGCGACGACCTCGCCGCCGAAGCCGACAGGGCCGAGCGACCCGGGATCTGCCCCGAACGCCGCTCGTATCTCCTCCTCGGTTGCTGGCCGGAAGTCCGAGCCGAGAGCGGACAGCATCTTTATCTCCTCGAGGCGGTCGTCTCCCCGGATCAGGCCCAGGACGAGCGTCCCGTCCAGCTTCACCACCGGCATCGCCTTCGAGGTCGCGGCCGGGTCGATGCCGAGGAACTGAGCGAGCGCCTCGATCGTCGTCGCGCGGGGCGTCTCGACCTGAGCCGGCGCTTCGAGCCGGTCGGGCAAGTCGGGCGAGCGGGGAATTGACCGCGCCACCTCCAGATCGGCCGCGAAGTCGCCGTTCTCGCACGTCACGAGCGTGTTCTCGCCCGACCCGGACGGAGCGAGGAAGTCCATGGATCCACTGCCGCCCATGATTCCGGACTCCGCCTCGACCAAGTACGTCGCGAGGCCGCAGCGATCGAAGATCCGCTCGTAGGCTCCCCGGTGCAGCTCGAAGCTGCGATCGAGGCCCGCGTCGTCTCGGTCGAAGGAGTAGGAGTCCTTCATGATGAACTCGCGAAGTCGGAGCAGGCCGCCTCGTGGCCGCGGCTCGTCGCGGTCCTTCGTCTGAAAGTGGTACCACGCCTGCGGCAGCTGGCGGTAGCTCTGCAGCTCACGCGCGTGAAAGGTGAAGGTCTCCTCGTGCGTCAGCGGCAGGATCAAGCGGCGGCCTGCCCGATCGGAGAGCTTGAAGATCTCCGGGATCAGGTGACGGCCCGTCGCCTCCCAGAGCTCGATCGGTGTCAGGACTGGAGCGAGCCACTCCTGCGCGCCGATCGCGTCGAGCTCCTCGCGAATGATCTGCTCGATCTTGCGGTGGACGCGCCAGCCGAGCGGTGTGAACGTCCAGAGGCCCGCGCTGACCTGCCGGATGAAGCCGCCGCGGACGAGCAGCCTGTGACTGATCGCCTCGGCGTCGGCGGGCGCGTCGCGCAGAGTCGGAAGGAACAGCTTCGAGGCCCGGGCGATCATGGTTGTCCGTGCAGACTACTGAAGCGGGATCTCGGAGGCCTGGGCCATCGCGAGCGCGGCGGGCTTGGCCATCTTGAGCCGCTTCGGGCGGCGCATCCCGCCCGCGATCCAGCCGTCGATCTCGTGGAACAGCTCGTCGACGAGGATGTCCGAGGAGACCTTCTTCAAAACCCGCCCATGCGCGTAGAGGAAGCCGACGTCACGACCGCCTGCGATCCCGAAATCCGCGTCGCCCGCCTCCCCGGGCCCGTTCACGGCGCAACCCATGACCGCAACCTCGAACGCCTGGGGATACGCCTGCAGGCGTTCCTCAACCCGGTGTGCCAGATTCTCGACGCCCACGTTGTCGCGGCCGCATGACGGGCACGCAATCATGACGGGGCCGCGCTCCCGCAGCCCCAGCGCCTTCAGGATCTCCCACGCGACCGCGACCTCCCGTACCGGATCCGCCGTCAGCGAGACCCTGAGCGTGTCTCCGATCCCGTCGGCGAGCAGCGCGCCGATGCCGACCGCGCTCTTGATCGAGCCCGCGAACTCGGTTCCCGCCTCCGTTACGCCGAGGTGGAGTGGATACGGCACCTTCGCCGCAAGCATCCGGTAGGCGCGAATCATCGTCGGTACGTGCGTCGCCTTGACCGAGATCTTGAAGTCGCGGTAGTCGAGCCGCTCGAGCAGCTCGACCTCCTCGAGCGCGGCGGCGACGAGCGCCTCGGCCTGGTCCTGGTGCGCCAAGCCTTCCAGGTGCTTCGGCAGCGAGCCGGAGTTGGCGCCGATCCGCATCGAGATGCCCGCCCGCCTGGCCGCTTCCACGACCTGCTGAACCCGGTCCGGCCCACCGATGTTGCCCGGGTTGATCCGAACAGCAGCGACGCCCGCCTCGATCGCGCGCAGGGCAAGGCTCGCGTTGAAGTGGATGTCGGCGATGACCGGAATCGGCGAGAGCCGAACGATCCGTGCGAGCGCCTCGGCGTCCTCGATCTTCGGCACCGCGCAGCGCACCACCTCACAGCCGGCTGACGCAAGCGCGGCGATCTGGGCCGTCGTGGCCTCGATGTCGCGCGTCGGTGTCAGCGTCATCGACTG
>JBBRYW010000242.1:0-3416 GCA_038237235.1 Gaiellales bacterium | reverse complement strand
GGTGGACCGTTCGGCCGAGCCGCTGCTGCGCTTCGACGACCTCGGCAAGGTGTTCAAGCAGCAGGGCCATGACGTCCACGCGCTCGTCGGCGTGTCCGCGGCGATCTGGCCGGGCGAGACGCTCGGCCTCGTCGGCGAGTCGGGCAGCGGCAAGACCACGCTCGCTCGCGCGCTGCTCGGAATCGTGCAGCCCACCTCGGGCGCCGTCACGCTCGACGGCCGTGAGCTCGCCGGCACGCTGGGCGGCCGCTCGGCCGACGAGATGCGCTCGTTGCAGATCGTGTTCCAGAACCCGGACTCGGCGCTCAACCGCCGTCACCGCGTGCAGCGGATCCTGCGCCGCTCGCTGAAGAAGCTCGCCGGCACCACCGGGGCGGCGGCCAACACCCGGATGCTCGAGTTGATGAGCTCCGTGCGGCTCTCCGAGCGGTACACGAGCGCCCGGCCGGGACAGCTGTCGGGCGGGCTGAAGCAGCGGCTCGCGATCGCGCGGGCCTTCGCCGGCGACCCGAAGCTCGTGGTCTGCGACGAGCCGACCTCGGCCCTCGACGTGTCGGTGCAGGCGGCGATCCTGAACCTGCTCGTCGAGCTGCAGGCCCAACAGCGCGTCTCGTACCTCTTCATCTCGCACGACCTCGGGGTGGTGCGTTACGTGTCCGACCGGATCGCCGTTCTCTACCTCGGCCGGCTGATGCAGCTCGGGCCGTCGGAGGTCGTCTACGAGGGCCCGCACCATCCCTACACGGAGGCACTGCTGTCGGCCGTGCCGATGATCGACGGCTCCGAGCGCCCCCGGATCAAGCTGGAGGGCGACATCCCGAGCGCGGCGAATCCCCCGAGCGGATGCGTCTTCCATACGCGCTGCCCACGCCGGATCGGCGCCGTCTGCGACGAGGTCGAGCCCGCTCTCGTCGAGGTCGAGACGGGGCACCTGATGCGCTGCCACATCCCCGTAGAGGAGCTCCGGGCCCTGCAGGGCGAGCTGGCGGAAGCCGGCGTTCAAGAAGCTTTCACTGATTGACCGACGCGCTGGCGGGCTCGTCGGCTCGAGCTCGGTCAGTCAGAGCTCTGAGCCCGGATCCGCGGGCAGTCGAACCCGGGTTGCAATCGCATCGCCGTTGAAGTCGCGCACGAGCTGCAGGTTCGTCGACGAGCCCTCGTCGTGCGTGAAGTCGGCCGACCGGATCGCCGGGGCGACGGGAGCGTGGCGCGGTCTCGCAGTGCCTGCGGCCGTCTCCTGGCTCCGGCGCACGGAGGCGGTGCCGGTCGCTCGGCTGCGCCCGGCGCCGCTCTCAGGCTTCGCGCTCCAGATCCCGGACCTCGTGCTCGCCGCCGCGATGGGGATGCTGCTTTGTCCGACCCGCCGCACCACCGTCACTCGCCTGTGGGGCGCAGCTGCAAAGCCCTACCTGTGGAGGGAAGTTCGATCAGATCAAGCAGCTCGCCGGGCAGTCACTCGTCTACGGGCTGGGCGGGATCGTCTCGCGCATCCTCGCCGTCTGTTGCTTCCGCTCTACACGCGCTACCTCGACAGAAGCGACCTCGGTGCCGTCGGCATCCTGACCGCGCTTTCGGTGATCCCTTGTGATCCTCCTTCGCGTGGGCATCCCGAGCGCGTTCTTCCGCTTCTACTTCGACTCGGCAGACCGCGAGCGGCGTCGTCTGTTCTCCGCACATCTTTCTGGTTACGATGTTCACGGCGACGGTCGGGCTTTTCGCGGGCGTGGTGCTCGCCCGGCCGATCGCGAGCGGGCTCAACCTCGACGGGCAGCCGAACCTCGTTCGAGCCGCCTTCATCGGCGTCTGGGCGCGCAGATGAACTACGAGGAGCTGACCTCGCTCTTTCGGCTCGAGCAGCGGCCCGGTCGATTCGTCGTCGCAAGTCTTCTCAAATATCTTCCTCACCATCGGCGTGACAGTCGGCAAAAGTGGCGCTGCGGCCCCGCGGTCAAGCCCGTAGGCTTGGCGATGTTCGTACTCACGCGGAGCGCGGCCGGATGCGCGCCGTTACCGACGCGGGCGCCGAGCGATTCCCAGCCGCGTCCTCGGCTACGACACCTAACTTGTAGACACCCGGCGGCAGCGCCTTTCCGCCAAACCGGGCGTACCAGTCGAGCTGGCCGCGCGGGCGCTCACGGCGTCCACGCACGACGGCGCGAGCTCGGAAGAAGATGGTCACCCGCGCGTGCTCAGTCAGCCGGTAGCGGATCTTGACCCGGCCCGCGTGACCGTCGACTCCGGCGCGAAGCGAGCGTAGAGCGGCGGAGACAATTCGGAGGCTCGGCGACGTCGTGTCGACGGTGACCGGGTACGGAATGACGACCCTTCGCGCCTCGCGAAGCAGCTGGATGCGGTAGCTGTAGCGGCCATCCGGTACCAGCCGACCGACGTCAGACCTACCATCCCAGTGAACAGTCACCCGGCGCCGCCGCCGTGCGCGGCGATCTGCGAGCGCTCGTATTGCCCCGCCTCGAGAATCAAGCACGCTCACGCGAACGGTGTCGCGTCTCGGCAGCCGAAACGTCAGTAAGGCCGTTCGGTGTGAGCAGCGGCACACCGGTGAGAAGTCTCGATCCCAGCGCGGCGCCAGGATCGTTGTCTGCTCCAGCTTTACGTGCTCCGCGATTGCAAAGGCTGCCGCCGTTGCTCCGAGCACGACCAAGACGAGGAGCGTCGGCGCTGGGCGGTGCACGACGCGCCGATTCTAGGTTAGAAGCGAAGGACAACACAGAGACGGCGCTCCTCGGTCTAGTGCCTCTCGTGCTGACCGCGTGAGGCGCGCCGCCTACGAGATCGCTCAGCCGAAGGCGCAGGCGTTCGAGTGAGGAGTGATCCGGGTCGAATCGCGCCTTGCCCTCACCAGCTTCGCGGTCTCAACCGCGATAGAAGAGCTGCGCCCACAGCGATCCCGGGCGCGCGAGCCGAATGGCGGCCGCCAGCCCAACCGGCGGGAGAAGCACTCAGGAGACCAAGCGTCAACTTCCCCTTGAGGCAGGTGACGACAGCGAGGACGATGTTGATCGTCACAATCGCGAAGCGGACGATGCGCGGAACCTCGCGGAACGGCGCAGCCTCGTGGCAAGAAGGCAGGCAGGGCACTCCGAACTCGCCCGAGCCGGTCGCGGAAGAGACCCGTTGCCCTCCGCTCCAAAGGCCCGCTCGTAGAACGCCACCGCCCGCGCCGCATGTCTACCCGCCAGGATTGGCGTGATCGCGTCGAAACGCCTGCATCGTTCGACTTGTAGCCAACGGACGTGGTCACCACGCTGCGGGCGCTAACTACCCGGATCCTGCGGTAGCGCCGCAGTAGCGCAAAGAGCAACGTCCTCCCTGCCGCTCACGATGGGTGTTGTCAGACATCCCGGCGAGCGACAGGGAGGCACTCTTGAAGGTGAAGGTAACAGAGCGATCGGCGT
>JBBRYW010000241.1:0-3640 GCA_038237235.1 Gaiellales bacterium | reverse complement strand
GGTGACGGTCGCCACAGCAGCGGTGAACCGCCTGTCGACCGGCGCCGAGATCCGCGTCACGAACCCGGAGCAGACGCGAGCGGTCGTGCTCGTGAACGGCGGCCAGGCCCGGGACGTCCCCGGCACGTGGAGCGCCACGCTGGAATGGCTCGTCCGCCGCCTCGCGCCGCGCTTGCCTGAGCTGGGCTTCTACGAGGTGAAGTACAGGATCAAGTCGTGGAACCGCCTCGACATGTGTACCGAGGATGCGCTCGCGGCGCTCGACGCGGTGACGGGCAGCGGCACCGGGGCGTCCGCGTTGGTCGGCTTCTCGATGGGCGGCGCGGTTGCGATCCAAACGGCGTCTCACCCGAGCGTGGAGACGGTGATCGGCCTCGCGCCGTGGATCCCCGACCGGCTCGACCTCGCCGGCCTCCGGGGAAAGCGCTTCGCGGTCGTCCACGGTGCTCTCGACCGCTACCTGCCCGGCATTCCGGGCGTCAGCCCGGACAACTCGAGGCGCGGGTACGAGCGCGCCCGACAGCTCGGCGTCCGCGACGCGGACTACACGTTGCTGTCCGGCGGCCTGCACGGCCTCGCTATCCGAGCGCCGTGGGGCATTGCTCCCCTACCGCGTGCCCGCCGCTGGCTCGATCTCGTGGCGGCCGAGCTCGAGCGCGTTCAGAGCTCTGGCTGAAGACGCCGCCGCGCCAGCTGCTCGGCAGCCGGATGCTTGACGTTCCAGACGAGGCCCAGCTTCTCGAGGGCGCGGATCACCCACCAGGAGATGTCGAGCTGCCACGGCTGCAGGCCGTGCCGAGCGGAGCTTGGGAATGCGTGGTGGTTGTTGTGCCAGCCCTCGCCGAAGACGAGCAGCGCCACGAGCCAGTTGTTCCGCGACTCGTCCCGCGAGGGGTAGTCGCGTCTGCCGAACATGTGGCAGATCGAGTTCACGCTGAAGGTTGCATGCTGGTAGAGGAAGATCCGCAGCAGGCCGCCCCAGACGAGCGCTTCGACGCCGCGCTGCCAGCTGCCTCCGACCATGTGCCCGACGAAAAATGGAACTCCCAGCGTCACCACGACCCAGACCAGGTACAGCCGGTCGATCGTCCGGACGAGCCGGTCCTCGTACAGGTCGCGCCCGTACTCGCGGCCGCGCTCCATCCCCTTCAGCGTGAAGAGCCAGCCGACGTGGGCGTGGGCAAAGCCCTTCACGGCCTCCCAGGGCCCGTCGCCGTGACCCACGTGCGGCGAGTGCGGGTCCCCCTCCTTGTCGGAGAGAGCGTGGTGCTTGCGATGATCTGTGACCCACTGCGTCAGGGGGCCCTGCATCGTCATACAGCCCAGAATGGCGAGGGTCGCCTTGACGGGCGTCCTCGCCTCGAAGCCGCGGTGCGTGAAGTAGCGGTGGAAGCCGATGGTCGTGCCGAAGGCGCAGACGACGTACATCGTGGCAAGCAGGACGAGGTCGACCGGGTGAAATGCGACGCCCCACAGGATGCCCATCGCGGAGAGCAGTCCGAGCGGCGGCAGAGCCACGGCGGCCAAAGTGACGACCTGACTGGCGAGACTCGTACGCGAGCGAATTGTGGCGATCGGGGCTGCGGTTTCCATGAACAGGTGACGATAGCGATGGAACCAGGATTCGAATCGGTTCGAATACCGGTTCGATGAAGATCGGAATCGTCGGTGCAGGAATCTCGGGCCTCGGGGCTGCGTACGTGCTGTCGCGCGGCCATGACGTAGAGCTCTACGAGCGAGCCGGCTACGCGGGCGGGCACACGAACACGATCGAGCACGCCGGCCTCGCTCTCGACACGGGTTTCCTCGTCTACAACGAGCGGAACTACCCAATGCTCGTTCGCCTCTTCCGCGAGCTCGGGATCCAGGCCCAGGACTCGGAGATGTCGTTCTCGGTCAGCTGCCAGAGCTGCGGGCTCGAGTACTCCGGGCGTCGACCCTTCGCGACGCCGCGGAACGCACTCAGCCCGCGGTTTCACGCACTGCTGTGGGAGATCGCGCGCTGGCTCCGGACAGCGCTTCCGTCGCTCGAGGAGACCGACTACGAACGCCATACCCTCGCCCGCTACACGGCCGAGCGCGGCTACTCGCGCCGGTTCGCACACCACTTTCTCGTCCCGCTCACCGCTGCGCTCTGGTCAACGGCGCCCGAGCGCGCGCTCGACTTCCCGGCCGGATACGCGATCCGCTTCTTCGAGCAGCACGGAATGCTGGGCTTCGGCCGCCTCCGCTGGAAGACGGTGCGCGGCGGGAGCCAGTCCTACGTGAAGGCGCTGCGGGAGCGTTTCGGCGACCTGCTTCAGGTCGGGCTCGGAGTCCGGTCGATCCGCAGGGACTCCGACGGCGTCGAGCTACGGACAGACGACGGCGAGACGCGCCGGCTCGACAAGGTCGTGATCGCGACGCACGCCGACCAGGCACTCGGGCTGCTCGCGGACCCGAGCGACGAGGAGCGCCGGGTGCTGGGCGCCTTCAGCTATACGGCGAACGAGACGGTTCTCCACACCGACGCGCGCTTCCTTCCGCGCCGCCGCGCCGCGCGCGCCTCGTGGAACTACCAGTCGACGGGTGTCACTCAGCCCACTCTCACCTACTACCTGAACCGGCTGCAGCGACTCGAGACCGACGACGACTACTGCGTCACCCTGAACCGCACCGCCGAGATCGCCGCCGAGCGGATCATCCGCCGGATCGACTATCACCACCCGCTCTACACGCTCGAGAGCCTCGCTGCCCAGTCCGAGCTGCCGCGCCTGACTGGCCCCCGCCACACCGCGTACGCGGGCGCCTACCACGGGAACGGCTTCCACGAGGACGGACTGGCGGCCGGCGTTCGAGCGGCATCCGCGCTCGGGGTCGAGTGGTGAGATCCGGCCTCTACACCGGCTCGCTCGTGCACGCCCGACGGACGCCGGTCGAGAACGCGTTCCGCTACCGGATCTCGTTCTACGTTCTCGACCTCGACGAGCTGCCGGAGCTGGAGCGGCGCCTGCGCCTCTTCTCGGTCAACCGTCCGAACGTCGTCTCGCTCTACGACCGTGACCACTTCGCCGACGACGGGCTCCCGCTCAAGGAGAAGGTGCTGTCGTTCATTCGCGCCCGCGGAGTCGAGCTGGACGGGGGACGGATCGTGATGCTCGCTCAGCTGCGCGTGCTCGGCTACGTCTTCAACCCCGTCTCCTTCTACTGGTGCTACCGCCCTGACGGCGAGCTCGCGTGCATGGTCGCCGAGCTGAACAACACCTTCGGCGAGCGCCTGGCCCAGCTCCTGCGCGGCGACGGACCGAGCTACGAGCACCGCAAGGAGCTGCACGTCTCTCCGTTCATGGATCTCGACAAGAGCTACCGCTACGTCTTCTCCGAGCCCGGCGAGCGCGTGTACGCGCGGATGGACGTGCTCTCGGGCGACGGTGACCGGCCGCTTCAGGCCGCGCTCGCGGGCAGGCGGCAGCCGCTGACGAACCGGACGCTCGCGAGCGCGCTCGTCCGCTACCCGCTAATGCCCCTGCAGGTGATCGGCCTGATCCACTGGCAGGCTCTCAGGCTCTGGGCAAAGCGCACGCCCTTCCACCACAAGCCGGCGTTCGTGCCCGGGAAGGGATCGGTGCGGGCGTGAGTGCGCTACGCGTTCGGGATCGCC
>JBBRYW010000240.1:0-3689 GCA_038237235.1 Gaiellales bacterium | reverse complement strand
GGCGGGTGGGAGAAGAGCGTGAGCACGAGCGGCTCAGCCGCGCCGTTCTCGAGCGCCATGGCCTTCCGGGTCACCTCTCGCACGAGCTCGCGCATCTGATCGGGTGTTATTCGCGCGGTCAGCTGCGTGCTTCGAAAGCGTCCGTCGGCCGAGAACGCCCTCAGTGCCCGCTCCACAGCACCGAGAAGCGCAGCCTGGGTGTCACGCACGACGCCGGAAGAGAGGAGCTCAGAGGCGACTCGGATCGTCGAGGCGGCGGCCCGATACGGCTTCTCGCGGCGGCCCTGAACCTGGCAGAGCTCGATCAGGCCGGCTTGGAGCAGCAGGCGCACATGAAAGTGCAGACGCCCCGGATCGACGCCGAGCCGTGAGGCCAGCGCGTGATTCGTGAGCGCCTCGCCCCCCTCGTTCAGCGCGTCCAGCACGCGCAGGCGCAGCGGATGTCCGAGCGCACGCAGCTGCTCGGCTCCCATGATCGTCAGCTCGTTCTCCATCGGTTTGCCCGACCCGGGTCGGGCCGGACCCTCGGATGATAGGCGTAGGGGTCGGCCGACGCCACACACCCCGTTTGTCGAGCCTTACAACTCCCCCGCCGCGAGCTCCTGCGAGCGCTCCATCGCGGCCTGAATCGCGTTCAGGAACGCGGCGCGAACTCCCGCTCGCTCGAGCTCCCGAATGGCCCGAATCGTCGTTCCGCCCGGCGAGGTCACCATCTCGCGCAGTTCTACGGGGTGCATGTTCTGGTCGCGAAGGAGCGTCGCCGTGCCGAGCATCGTCTGCACGACGAGCTGCGTCGAGATCTCGCGTGAGAGCCCGAGCAGGATGCCCGCCTCGATCATCGCCTCGGCGAGAAGGGCGAAGTATCCGGGCCCAGAGCCGGAGACTGCGGTGACCGCGTCCATGTAACGCTCGGGCACGCGCACGACCGCCCCGAGGTGCGACAGGGCCTCCTCAGCAAGTGCCAGGTCGTCGTCTCCCGCGTGTGCGCCAGCGCAGATCCCAGCGATTCCCTCGTGGACGGTGGAGGGGGCGTTGGGCATCGCGCGGACGACGGGCACACTCGGCGCGATCCGGCGCTCGATAGCGGCCGTCGGAATCGCAGCAGCGACCGAGAGAACCGTCTGCTCAGGCGAGAGCAGGCCGCCGATCTCGCCGAGCAGCAGCGCGAAGTCCTGCGGCTTGACGGCGATCACGACGAGCCTGGCGCCTGCAACGGCCTCGCTGTTCGAGAGCGTCGCCGAGATGCCATACCGCTCGGCGAGCTCCGCAATTCGCTCCGGCCTGCGGCCGGTGGCCGCGATCTCCTCAGGTGCGCGCCACGCCGCGCTGAGCAGCCCCGAAAGCAGCGACTCGCCGATCTTGCCGGCGCCGAGGATCGCGACCTTGCGTGGATCTGCCACGGAGAGAGTCTAGGCTCGCGGGACGGATGGGCAGGAGCCCGCGCCCCCACGCGGCGAGCAGGTAGACGCTGGCGAGACCGGCCCACTCGCCGTAGGGCTCGAGCAACTCGGCCGTTTCCTCCGCTTCCACCCAGCGGCCTTGCATCGCCGATAGGAGCTTCACAAGGCCGAGATCGCCGACGAGGCCCTGGTCGTAACGGCCGAGCCCCTCGAGGCAGACGACGCCGACGGACCACGGTCCGAGGCCGCGCTCCCGGCAGAGGCGCTGAACGACGACTCGGGTCTGGACGCCGCGAAGCCGCTCGAGCTCGAGCTCGCGGCAGACTCGAACGAGCGCGGCGCTTCGCCGGGCGTGCAGGCCGAGCGCACGCAGCTGCGCGGGTGGGAAGCCGGCGAGCGTTGCCGTTGTCGGCGGGACGTGGAGTCCGCCGAGCTCCGGTGTCGCCGTCCGGATGATGGCTCGCTCGATCGCCCGGGCGCGTCTGGCCGTGATCAGCTGGCCGCAGAAAGCCCGAAGCAGAGCATGGGCAACGGTGCAGAGGCGCACGGGGCGAAGGCCGCGCAGCTCGCGCGTCGCACGGCCGAGCATCGGATCGGCCGCAAAGCGCCGCAGAAACTCCGTGTGGTCGTCGTCGAGCGCAAGCATGAAGCGCAAGGCATCGATGCCCGCGTCGCTGTCGGCGCGCAGGACGACCGTGCCGTCGGGACGCTGCCAGGCCCGCGCGCTCTCTGATCGTCCGTCGACGACGAGCGCGGCCGAGATGACGCCAGCGGCGACCATGCGGGTAGCGTCGCCTGCCAGTCGCGTCGACAGCGGCAGCGAGTACGGCCCGCTCGGCCTTGCGATCGTCTCTACCACAGGTTTCTCCTCCCTCCGCGAGCGAGCTAACGCTACTGCGTCCCGAGGACGGGGAGCGATACTTGTCGCGTGGCCACCGCGATCGCCCTCGCGATGTACGCGATCCTGCTCCTCGCCGCTTCGATTGCGGTCTGGCGCCGTCCGGTGGTCAGCCTCCTCCTCTTCCTCCCGGGTCTCGCGGCGCACAACCTCGTCATGTCCCTGCTGTATGGGGCTGGGGTGCGCGGGAGGTCGCTCGAGGTGATTCTGGCGTGGAAGGAAATCGTGCTCGGGGTGGCTCTCGTCTCGGTGGGCTGCACGGCCTGGCGCGCGCGGCGGCTGCCGTTCCGTCCCGGCACGGTCGACCTGCTCGCCCTCGGCTTCGCGCTCGTCGCCCTCGTCTACGCCGTCGTCCCTCAGAGCGTGCTCGGGGGAAGCGGCGACCGGGTCGCAGCGCTCTATGGCCTTCGACACGCGCTGCTTCCCGTCGCCGCATTCTTCCTCGGCCGCTCGCTCCTCCTGAGCGTTCGCGAGCTGCGCCGGCTGGGGGGTGTCCTGCTCGTCTCGGCCGTCGCGCTCGCGGTCTTCGGCCTGGTCGACGTCTACGCGATTCCCGTGGAGTGGTGGCGCGGCTCCGGCGCGGTCGGCTACTTCCACGACCAGCTGGGGTTCACCCTGCACGGGCCGGGAGGGCTGCCCGAGAACTTCGCCTATAACCACCACGACGGGTTGTTCCGAAGGCTCGTCTCGGCGTTCATCAGCCCGCTCGGCGCGGCTTTCATGCTCGACGTGGCCCTACTCGTGGCTGCGTCGCCAGGGCCCGGCTGGCGCAGGCCTCGCGTCCTGCTGCCCGCCGGCGCGATCATCGCGGCGGCGCTCCTGTTCACGATCTCGCGCTCGTCGCTGATCGCGCTTGCGGCGGGCCTCGTCGTACTCGCCGCCGCCCGCCGCCGGCTCTGGCCGCTCCCCGTCGCGGCGGCCGTGATCGCAGCCGGCGTTGCCTTTGCCGCCGCCTTTCCGCACTTCGGCCCGCGGACGCACTTCTTCGCGGCCGACCTCGCCTACCAGAAGCAGCTTGCCGAGCAGAAGGGCGGCCTGCCGGGGAATACGGCCTTGAGCCCGGCCGACCCTTCGATCCGGAGCCATCTGTCGAGCCTTCGCGACGGGCTCGAGCGGGTTTGGCGGCATCCGCAGGGGTACGGCCTCGGCAATGCCGGCGTCGTCGCCCGGCGCTTCGGCGAGACGCCCAAGGCGGGCGAGTCGAACTACGCCGAGATCGGGGTCGAGACCGGCGTGCTGGGGCTCGCCCTCTTCGTCGCCTGGAGCGTCGCCCTGCTCCTCGCGCTGATCCGGCGGGCGCGCGCGGCCACGGAGGAGGACGTCCGCTGGTTGGCCGGCGGGGTGGCCGCCTCCTTCGCCGCCGTTCTGGCGCTCGCGGTGCAGACGGACGC
>JBBRYW010000239.1:0-3690 GCA_038237235.1 Gaiellales bacterium | reverse complement strand
GCATGCGAAGGTCGTTCCGGCCATCCGCACGAGCGTGCCCGCGAAGGTCACGGTCCGCGCGACCAAGCCCGGAGCGCGAACGGCAGCCGCAGCCAGGCAGGGCAGCCCGGGCGAGCGCACTGCTGGCGATCCAGACAACGTCCAGCAGGGCGACCAGAACGCCCCAGAGGACAACGCCCAGGAAGCTGAGGCGTCCGGCGAGGGCGAGTCGACGCCGGGCGACGCCTCGGTCGACGGCGTCGAGCAGCCGGCCGGAGCGGACCACCAGTGCCCGCCCGACTGCGCTTCCGGCGAGCAGCCGTAGGCCTGGCTCACCCTGGAAGCTCGGGCGCGGGGGCGAGATCTGTTCTGCTCCCGCGCAGCCGTGGTCGGCGCCCGCCTGCTGCGCCTGCACCGCGCCGGGCAGCGCTCGGAGGTCGTCTCCGAGCGCCGGCTGCTCGAGCACGGCTGGGCGCCCGTGTGGCTGCGGGGGCGGCTGGACCTGGTCGCGATCGGCGTCGGCGCCGCGATTCTGCTGCTCAACCTGCTCACCGGCGGGCTCAAGCAGACGCAGGTCGAGGGGCCGCCGCTCGCCCTCTCGTTCTATGTCCTGCTTGCGCCGATCGCGCTCTGGCTCGGGCTGAGCCTGCTCGCGGTCCGCGGTCTGCTCGTCGCGTTCGGGCGCTGGGCCAGCCCGCGTGGGGCGCGTCCGCTCGCCTCCTGGCCGCAGGCGGTGCTGCGCTGGCTAGGGCGCCGGCCGGCACGTACGGCCGTCGTTCGCCTTCGGAACCAACGTGGTCGCGTTCGTCGCCACCTACCGCGCCGCGAAGAGCGCGGACGCGCGAACGGCGTTCGGCTCTGATCTGCGTCTCACGCCGGCAACGGAGGTGCCCCGGCCGCTGCCCCCACTCGGCGCGGGGGTCGCCGCGTCGACCGCCGTGTGGACCGTCCCCGCGCGCGTCGGCGCCGACCGTAAGACGATCCTCGCCGTCGATCCGACCTCCTACGGGCAGGCAACGACGGCTGCCACCTCGCTTGCTGGCGGGCCGCGGGGTCGATGCGCTCGCGACCGACAAGGCAGGGGTCATCGTCGCCCAGGAGATCCAGCAGGGCTTCGTGGTGAAGCCTGGCGACGCCCTGCCCGTGACCATCTTCCCGGACGACGAGGAGAAGAGCCGGAACATCAACCTCCACGTCGCCGGCGTCTTTCGCTCGGTGCCGCCGACGGACCCGCCCGCGGAGCTCGTCGTCTCTGCTGCGCGTTTTCCGCCGTGGTTGCTCTCAACGCCCGAGTTCTATCTCGCGAGGGTCTCCTCGGGACACTCCGCGGCGGCCGTGGCCCGCGAGCTGCGTCACAGTCAGGCGGGGCGCGACTTTCGGGTGACGACGCTCGCTGACCAGCCGCGCCTCAGCCAGCGCAGCCTCACCACGCTGAATCTCGGCGGGCTCAGCCGGATCGAAGCGATCGGGGCCGTGCTCATCGCCGCGATCGGGGTGGCGGTGCTCGGCGCGTTCGTCATCATCGAGCGGCGCCGCGAGTTCGCGATCCTGCGCACACTCGGCGCGGATACGCCCCATCTGCTCGCAGGCCCGGCCCAAGAAGGCGCGATCGTCGTGGCCGGAAGCCTCATGGTGGGAGTGCCGCTGGGGCTCGGGCTCGCGGTGCTTGCCGTCCGCGTTCTGGCGCTCTTTTTCAACCTGCCGCCGCCTCTGCTCGCGCTGCCGACCGGATCGCTTGCCGCCTTCGGGCTCGCGGTCGTCGGGGCCGCGGGCCTCGCCCTCGGCGCTGGGCTCCTCGTTGTCAACCGGATGGCCCCAGCGTCGGTGCTGCGGGAGCCGTGAGAGCACACTCTCTCCGCGCGCGTGCTGTGGTCGAGGATGAGCCCAGGATGACCAGTGTCCATCGGCCTAAGCCGCTGAACAGCTCCCCGTTCAGGAGAAGTTCACGTCGCGGGCGCAAAATTGGCCGCATGGTGGCGCCACGATCGATCCTGATCCCATTCGCAGTAGTGTCGGTCGGCACTTTGCTGGCCGGCTGCGGAGGCAGCTCGTCCAAGTCGCCAACCAAGGCCCCCTCGCAAAGCTCGCCGCCGCCCACCACTGCCGCCGCCCCCCCGCCGGCCGCCTCGACCCAGGGCTCGGCGTCAGGCCCTCTGACCGCGGAAGCGCAGTCGGCTGCCGCCGGTGACATTCCTGACAACCAGGTGTTCCTCACCTTCCGGGACAGCGCCGCCGGCTTCTCGATGCAGTACCCGGAAGGCTGGGCGCAGCGAGGCTCGGGCTCCGACGTGGCGTTCCAGGACAAGAGCAACGTCGTCCACGTGGTGGTCTCGAGCGGCCAGCCGCTTGGCCTCGCGGGCGTCCGCGGTGACCTCGCGCGGTTGAAAACGGCGACTCCGTCGTTCCGCGCTCAGGCGCCGAGCGTCGTCACGATCTCGAGCAAGCCGGCGGTGAAGGTCGTCTACACGACCGAGAGCAAGCCTAGCCCCGTGACCGGCAAGCGTGTGACCCTCGTCGTGGACCGCTACTACCTCGCGCACGGTGACAAGCGGGCGGTCGTCGATCTCGGCGCGCCTCGAGGTGTCGACAACGTCGACGCCTACAGGCTGATCATCCAGAGCTTCCGATGGAAGTAGAGAGCCTCTACCGCGAGCCGGAGCGGGAAGCGCGGCAGATCGAATGGCCGGCGCTCGAGGCTCACGACGTGTTCAAGCTCTATGGCGCGGGGCCCGTCGAGACCGTTGCCCTCCGCGGCCTGGAGCTTCGGATCGAGCGGGGCGAGGTGGTCGCCCTGCTCGGGCCCTCGGGCTCCGGCAAGAGCACCTTCATGCACCTCGCGGCCGGAATGGATCAGCCCTCTGCCGGCGAGCTACGGGCGTTCGGCCGCTCCCTCGGCCGTCTCGACGAGCGCGAGCTCGCTGCCTACCGCGCCCGTGAGGTGGCGGTCATCTTCCAGGGCGACAACCTGTGGGCGTCATTGTCCGCGCAGGAGAACGTGGCGGTCTCGCTTCGGCTTGCGGGTATCGACAGCGCGTCGCAGCGGGCCGTCGAGTCGCTGGCGGCCTTCGGGCTCGAGCGCCGCACGGGGCACCGTGCCGCTGCCCTTTCTGGGGGTGAGCAGCAGCGAGTCGCGATCGCTGCCGCGGCGGCACGACGGGCCCCCCTCGTCCTGGCCGACGAGCCGACCGGCGAGCTCGATGCCGAGAACGAGCGAATCGTGCTCGACTCCCTCGGCAGCCTCCGCGACGAGTACGGCTGCACGGTGGTCGTAGTCACTCATTCCAGGCGGCTCGCCGCCGCAGCTGATCGCGTGATCGAGGTGCGGGACGGAAGGGTTGTCTCGGCATAGCCTCGGCTCGCTCCTCGCGGAGCTGCAGCCCCTCTACGGCGGCGGCGAGACGCTGCTCGGCCGGCTCGCCGGCGTCTCGCTGGCGGCGTTGGGGGTCGCGCTCGGTTTCCACGTGCTCAAGCTCGCCGCGCGGGCCCGCGCCTGGCAGAACATTGTTCGCGCGGCCTACCCGGATGATTCCCCACGGTTCCGGGAAGTTCTGGCCGCGTTCCTCGCCGGGTTGGGCGTCGACGCCGTCGTCCCAGCCCGGCCGGGCACGTTCCTCCGGCTGGGACTCCTCAGGCAGCGCCTGCCGAGCTCGACGCTGGCGGGGCTCGCCTCGACGCTGCTGGCCGAGTCCGTCTTCAACGTCCTGCTCACGG
>JBBRYW010000238.1:0-3703 GCA_038237235.1 Gaiellales bacterium | reverse complement strand
GAAGCTCAACGCCACGCTGCGCGGGCCCTTTGGCACGAGGACGAAGCTGGTGCTGTGGAAGCCCGGGACGAAGCAGGTCGGGGGGCTCAAGGTGCCGACCACACGTGCTCGCGCGTCGGTCCGTGTCGGCACCGTCGAGCACCTCCGCACCTACACGGCAGCCTCGACCGGCTGGTACTACCTGGAGGTCAAGATGCAGTCCGGCGGCTCGACCGGCTCGGGCCCGTATACGCTGAGCTTCTCGAAGATGTAGCTACTGGTTGTCGAGTAGCTCGTCCTCCGGCACCTCGCGGAGGACCCGGGCGGGGTTGCCGACGACGACGGTACGCGGAGGAACGTCGCGGATGACGACCGCCCCGGCCCCGACGAACGCCTCCTCGCCCACCTCGACGCCCGGGCACAGGATCGCTGCTGCGCCCACCCGCGCCCCGCGTCGGATTGTCGGCCCCTTGATGAGTGCCCGGCGGCGCTCCGTCCGTCCCATGAAGTTGTCGTTTGTTGTCGCAACGCAGGGCGCGATGAAGACGTTGTCCTCGAGCGTCGAGTAGGCCGTGATGTAGGCGTGCGCCTGGATCCTGGTCAGGGCGCCAATCGCCGTGTCGTTCTCGACGAGGGAACCGCGCCCGATCACGACGTCGTCTCCGATCACGCAACGCTCGCGCACGCAAGCCTGGTCGCCGATGACCGCGCGAGCGCCGATCCGCGTCCCCGCGAACACCGTGGCGCCCGTCGCCACGATCGTGCCCTCGCCGAGCTCGAGCGGCGGCAGAGGCTCGCGTTTCGCCGTCGAGCGCGCTGAGAGAGAGGGCTGCTTGCCGAGGACGGCGTTGTCGCCGATCGTGCATGCGTCGCCGATGATCGTCCCCGGATAGACGACCACGTTTTGACCGACCTCGTAGGTCACGCCGGAACTCGCTCCAGTGAGTGCTGGAGCTGCTCGAGAGCCCGCACGACGATGAGCCCGTCGCGGGCCGCACGGAAGCGGTCCCCCTCGCCGGCGACGAGCGTGAGGAAGTGCTGGCATTCAAGCCGGAGAGGCTCGTCGTTCGGGATCTTGGGGCTGAAGATGTCGCCGGTGCGCGTGCGCCATTCGCCGTACGTCGCGGTGGGCTGCTCGGGCGCTTTCTCGTAGATCGTCACCTTGCGCTCCAGCTCCATGTCGTCGAAGACCACCATCTTGTCCCGTCCGACAACCGTGATTCTCCGCATCTTGTGCGGGTCGAGCCAGGAGAGGTGCATGTGCGCGATCTTCCCTGACGGGAAGCGGAGGAAGCAGAAGACGACATCCTCGACGCCTTCGGTCAGGAAGGCGTGACCGTGTGCGACGACCTCGCTCGGCTCCTCCTCGATCAGATAGAGAATGACCGAGAGGTCGTGGACGCCGAGCGACCACAGCGCGTTCTCGTCCTTCCGGATCTTGCCGAGGTTCTGGCGGTTGCCGTAGATGCAGAGGATGTCGCCCAGCTCCCCGCTGCGGACAAGCTCCCTCACTTTCTGGACGCCTGGGTGGTACAGCAGCAAGTGACCCGGCATCAGCACGAGGTTGCGGTTCTCCGCGAGCGAGCAGAGCTCTTCAGCCTCGTCCGCGCGGAGCGCAGGAGGCTTCTCGACGAGGACGTGCTTGCCCGCCTCGAGCGCCTGCTTTGCGAGTGCGTGGTGCGTCGGCACGGGGGTCGAGACCACCACGGCGTCGAGCTCCGGATCCGCAAGCATCTCGGCGTAGTCGGCTGTGATGCGCGCGGCAGGGTAGCGCGCCGCGAATCGCGCCCGCGTGCTCTCCGAGAGATCGACGATCCAGCGGAGGTCGCCGAGCTCGTCGAAGTTGCGGGCCAGGTTCGGCCCCCAGTAGCCGAGCCCGGCGACGCCGATGCGAATGGGCACCTTGGGGCTCATCGCGCGGAGAGCGTAACGATCAGGTCGGCGCTGCGCCGCGCGACCGTCGCCGTAGAGCTAGCGGATGCCGGGGCCCCGTCTCCTCCAGTTAACGAACCCGAGGGCGAGGAGGAGGCGCTGAGGCCTGCGCGCCAGCCCACGCCCGAGCCATCCCCGCAACGTCAGTCGATTCCATGGCTCGGTCGATCAGCACTGCGGCGAGATAGAAGGCGGCTGCCCCCACGAGGCAAAGGACGGCCCAGCCGAAGTTGAGCGCGATCCACACTGCCACGAAAGCGAAGCCGAGCACGGCGGCGAACTGCTTGGAGGACATGGTCAGTTGAGCTCCCTTCGGTTTTGCCTGTCGAAACCGGTGAGCGTGACGCTGACCGGCAGAGGTGGTAGATCGTGTATCGCCAACGCATCGCGCACCCGGCGCCGCACATCGCGAATCGTGTCGGCGAGATCGGTGCCGCGTCTGACGTGCACGGCGACGGCGACTCGGTCGACCTCGTAGCGCCCGGCGGAGTCGCTCACCCCCGGATTCTGTCGAGCGGCCACCTCAACCGCTCGCTCGACCGCTCGAGGCTCGACGGTCAGGATGCCGCTCTGCTCACCCGCGAGTAGAAGCTCGGTGCGAGCGAGGTAGGGCCTGGGGATGTGCTTCCAGCACAGGAAGCCGAAAAGAACGAAGGCCGGCAGCCCCGCGAGGCCGGCGACCAGCCTGACTCGAGCGGCGATGTCGCTCGGCTCCAGGCCGGCAAAGTAGTTGTAGACGGTTCGGTAGGCGCTGATGTCGTTGACAGCGCTCGGCGAGGCCTTGAACGCAAGGAGCACGACCATCAGCCCGTACCAGATCAGCCCCAGCCCGATCACGCTAACCAACAGGTTTCCGGTGAAGACGACCGCAGAGACGCGCGCGCGGAATCGCTGTCTGAACACCTATTCCACCCTCGCCTTTCCCTCGCCTCGACGCGCGTGAACGCGAACCCGTAGCGCGAAGGCGTCAGCGAGCGGAGCGACCGCGGCCGAGACCTGCCGTTCGATCTCCGGTGAGGAAAAGGTGCGGGAATGGTAAGCCGAGATTTTCAGCCTTCCGCCTGAGCCAACCCGGCGAGGCCGCACGCGCGTCCGCTCGCCGGTGACTCCGCGCACCTGCTCGGCGATTGCTCCAGCGATCTGCGCCAGCGGCCGCCGCCTCGCCGCCAGGCATATCTCGCCGTCCTCCTCGAGCACGACGAGCCGCTCGCGTCGGGGCGCGAGCGCCCCGGCAAGGAGCAGAAGGCCCAGGGCGATCGCCGCGGCACCGGCGCCGACCGACACCCATGCAACCGGCCCACCCGCCTCCAGATGGGAGAGGAAGTCGCCGACGACCTCGCGGAGCTGCGGGAGCCGGAGGTGGCGCGCGAGCGTGGGAAGGCTCAGCGCCCTCGAATCCCCCTGGACCGCGAAGACGGCGGTCGCAACTCCAAGGAGCGCGAGCGCAAGCAGGAGCAGGAATGCGATCAGACGATCGAGCGCCCGAAGCAAGAGTACGACCTAGACCACGCCCCCGGGCGAATCATCGACGTCCTCGAACACGAGATCGACCGGGCCGAGAGCGTCTTCGATGCCGGCCACGGACGCCGCCCGCTTGATTCTTGCGCGAATACGCCCACCAAGCTGGTGCAGCGGTACTAGCTGGGCGACGAGGTGCAGCGTCACTCCATAGCGCCCCTCGGGGAGCGCTGCGGCGGTCACGCCGGCGAGGCGCTCGCGACCGTCCAGCGTCATCCGCGTCCCGAGGGGTCCGGCATCGGCTCGGATCACGCCCTCGACCGCAAGCGCCTGG
>JBBRYW010000237.1:0-3724 GCA_038237235.1 Gaiellales bacterium | reverse complement strand
CGACTGCGACACGCAGGAAGCGCTCGAAGCGAGCGCGGTAGAGTGCCTCGAGCTCAGTCAGTTGAGGATCGGCTGATGACATCTGCAGCTATGACGCCGCTCGCAGCCCGTGTGTTTAGTCGCGAACCTCTGCTCGATTCGCTTCGAGAGCCGTGAGCTCGCGCACGCAAGAGCTCAGCTTCACGGGCAACAAGACCGCTCTCTTCTCCGTTTCGTCATGTGCGTCGGGGCGCCCCGGACGGTCGCCCCCTCAGCGTCATCCCGCTCGGAAGTGGAACCACGGCGCCCGCCCGTGCCTCTCGGCGCGTGCTCGGTCTAACCCCGCGGCGACACTCGCACCTTGAGTGACGGCGGTGAGTAGGGCGAGCAGTAGTTCACTGGCGTGTTCGGAACAAAGTTGACGAACACGGAGGCCTGCAGCGTCCCGGCGCCGGTCCCTTGTACGAACGAGAGCGTTTGCGTGCGTGCGGACGAGAACGGCAGGCGGAGCCGCTGCCCCGGCTGCACCACGCGCCGCGCGACGCGGTGGCCGCCCGCACGCAGCTCGACGCTCGTCGTCGCGTAGCGCGGCGAGGCGCGATAGCCAAGGGCGAACGATGGATAGCGAGCTGCGGCCGTGTCGCAGGTCCAGGTCACCGCCCCGAGAGACGGGAGCGTGACGAGCAGGTACGGGCCGCGCAGCTTCGCGGGGCGCTCATTGGTCGAATCCGCTGCGCCGGCGATGAGCAGCATCGCCAGTGCAAGCGCGACCGGGGTATAGACGCGGAACGATCTCATCTCTCCTCTCTCCCTTCTCTACGAGGCACGCGGTCGTTGCGGTCCGGAAGCCGTGGCGCGCTCAACATCTTCTGCGTGTCGTCATGTGTGCCGGCTACCGCCTCCCCGAGGGGCCGGGGCGTATCTGAGCGGGCGGGTTCGGTTCGCATGCATTCACGCACTCGTCCCAGGACGCTGGTGAGCGAAGTGCGTCCGGCGGCCCACTCTCCGGCGACTCGACGTCCGCTCGCCGACCGCGGCGCTCGCCGGGGAGGACGAACGTGCCCCCGCGGCGAAGCTGCGCTGGAGCCGCTCACTACATCAGCGTGTGCCGGTCTCTTGGCATATCGCACGCACGCGCCTCAGGCGGGCGAGGGGCGAACGAGTACGTCAAGTGCCGCCGCCGGGAGCGTGACTCGCGAGAGGAGCCGCCCGCTCTGGCCGGCGACAAGCTCGAGAGACGACCCCGACCCGTCTGCGAACTCCGGCCCGTTGGTGAAGGCGACGACTCCGCCCGCAGCAGAGATTCGCTCGCCGCAGAGGTGACTGCGGCCGGGGGCGAAGCCGCTCCGCCAGCGCCAGCCAGCGCTCAGGTCGATCCGCACGAGCCCGCCCCTGTACAGGCATGAGCCGAGGAGAAACGCCTGCCCGCGCGCGCGATCAAGGGCGAGGCGAACCTGATGGTTACCCGGAAGCCGGGTCGGCCACTGCTTGACGGTGTGTACCTCCCGATCCGCCCGGACAGGAACGCCCGCATCGCCACTCGTTCCCAAGACGCCTCCCTCGATCGCCGCGACCTCACCGTGGATCAGCGGATTGCAGACGGAGGCCTGAGCACCTGTCCCGCAAGGCAGCCTCCCGGTTCCGATCGTGACTGCATCGGCACCGCCGGTACAGGTCGGCGTCACGTCACAGCCGCCGTGGTAGCTCACGTAGAGGCCCGAGCCCGCGGTCTGTGCCGCGACATCGAAGACCGTCCAATTGAGCGAGGGTGCTTTCTCGACGCTCCAGGAGAAGGCGACTCGACCCGACGGCAGGGCGATCACCCAACCCACCGGCACTCTTCCTCCGCCCGCGCTCGCTCGATCGCCGACCACGATCGCCCGGCTCGACGCCACTGTCAGGCTACGAGGCGTCGCCGCATCCACCGGAAGCTGAACGCGAGAGACCACGCGCAGGTCGTCTGCCCGGAGGCGAACGAGCTCGCTCCGCGCCGGATCAGCCGTTGGTACGAGCGCCAGCAGCGTCCGACCACCGTCAACGAGAGCGAGGTACCGGCCGCTCGCCTGTCTGATGTGCCGGCGAGAGATCTGGACGCGGCGCACGACCCGCCGCTCGGAGGCGCGCACGACTTGCCCGTTCGCGAGCAGGGCGAAGAGCGCGATCGTGCCGCTGCCAGGGGGAGCCGTGGCAGCGCGCGAAGCCGGAAGCGAGAGACCGACGAGGGTGAGCAGCGCCGCGGCTGACCTAACAAGCATCTGGGCACCGTGCGCGGGAGATCGCGCTATACGAATAGGCGACGAGCTCCGCAGTCCCACTTGGATTGCCGATTCCCCGGCTGGCTGTGTAGGCGGCTGGGATCACAGCTCCCTCCCGTTTGCCCCGGCGGGCCCTCGAGGACTTCAAGCCTGCCAGAGAGACAGGAACGAGCGCTTGCGGAACGGTCGAGGCCGATCGTGAGGTGGCGATGGGTTCCGCGGATGTCGAAGGTCGCCCTGCAGTCGAACCCAGGCATGGATCCGTAGGCTGCGCCAGCCGAAGCTCGGAGCCATAGTGGGCATGTTGTCGCGCGGTGATCCGATACGCCCGATCGCGGAGGTCGTCCAAGCTTCAGACAGCGGGCGAGAGCCGTCTCCCCACTCTTCGCGCGGGCAGACCGGCTCCATCAGCTTGGCTATGCATCCGCACCTGCGCCGAGATTCATGCAACACTTGAAAATCTCAGCACCGACAAACGATCTCGATGTCTCGTCGCATCGCAAGATGACGCAGTGGTCGGCGTGCTGACGCTCTATCTCGTGCCGGTTCTCCACGAGCGAGGAGCATGGGCTCGCATCACCGCAATCGTCGTCGACGAGCGCCATCGTGGACGCAATGTCGGTGAGCGTCTCATCGCAATCGCGAGGAGGTGGCGCTCTCGGCGGGGCTGCATCCGCATCGAAGCCACGAGCGCGACGGCTCGTGTAGGCGCTACACAGATTCTACGAGAAGAACGGCTACGCCGTCCGAGCGCAGCACTTTCTGAAGGATCTCCGGCGAGCTGAGCTCGAACCATCTTAAGGCTGATAAGACAAACAGATCCGTTGGAACTAGAGCACGCTGGCGTTCGTTGGCCCCGGAGACCCGCACCAGCACTCTCCACCCGACCCGGGTCGCCGAGCACCGCACGCCAAGGCGCAGACGTGCGCACATACTTTGGACCAGTCTCACGTCGGCACCTTCTCTGGGCGAGCACTCGTGTTTCTTCGCGCCGGCACTCGTCGGCTGACGATCGAGGATGTCGTCCGCGTGCGGCCGTCCACGCTCCCAGGTCGCTACGGAGTCTCCTTCGGCGTTCCGTTCTTCACCGGCAAAGGCAGCCGCCACGTCGTCGTCACCGGCCGCGGCACGATCGACGACGAACACTCGTTCACGGCGATCCTCGCCTGCGATCGTCAGACGCGGCACTGTTCTCGCGGTCGCCGGCTCGGCAGCCGCGACTGGTTCGCGATCGTTACGAACCCGAGCCGACCGTTGGCGCGGGGGTAACTCAGCAAGCGGCCGCTGGTGCTCGAGTGCGCGATTCTCCACAAAGGTGCGAAGCCCCCTGTTGACTGGTTCGGTGCGAAGGAATCAGGGCGTGGTGCTGAGCTCGCGCGCAGCCTGCAGCAGCGTCGCACGATCGGGAGCCTCGATCCGCAGCAAGACGCCATCCTTGCGAAGCTCTCCGGCCGGCGGCTCTCCGGCCGCTTCCAGGAACCCGGCGGGTG
>JBBRYW010000236.1:0-3761 GCA_038237235.1 Gaiellales bacterium | reverse complement strand
CGGGGCGGCCGGCGACATTCGTCCCGTTCGCCTTCCTCAAGGACAAGGTACCCGAGCCATTTCGGGCCGAGATCGCCGGCGGCGCCGGGCAGGTGATCCACCACAAGTTCGTCGTCGTCGACTTCAACGACGTCGAGCCGGTCGTCTTCGCCGGATCGTCGAACCTCGCCGCCGGCGGCGAGACCGAGAACGGCGACAACCTGCTCGCCTTCTACGACCGCAACATCTCGACGACCTACGCCGTCGAGGCTCTACGGCTGCTCGACCACTACCGCTTTCGCGCTGCGATGAAAACGGCGACGTCTGCGGAGCCGCTCACCCTGAAGAAGCGCAAGGATGGCTGGGCCGAAAGCTGGTACGACCAGCAGAACCCGCGCTCCAACGAGCGCTTGCTGTTCGTGCGCTAGAAGATCGCGGCCACGATGATGTAAATGACGAACCAGGCGACGATGATCGCGCCGAGCACCAGCCCGATCGTCGCCATCCGACGATCCGGGCCGCTCGCGAAGTGCCGGCGCGCCATGACGCCGAGCACCACGGCGATCGCGCCGAAGACGAGGCCGACGACGAACCACCAGTCCCCAACCGTGAATCCGAGGCCGAAGAAGCCGATCACTGCGAGGATCCCTGCCGCGAGGGCTGCCTTGCCGAGCACGCCACCTTCGCGGCGCTCCACCGCTGCCTCCGACATCCGACTTCTCCTTTCGAGGGACCCTAACCCTATTACACCGGGATGACGGGAAGCACGACGCGCGACGGTCGCTCGGCGTCCACGTACACGGCCTGGTGCGCGACCTGCGTTCGCGTGTGCCGGCCCATCGGCTCGCCCGTGTTCGGGTTCAGATCGAGGCGGGGGAAGTTGGAGCTCGAGACGTCGAGCCTGATCCGGTGGCCCGCCGCGAAGAGGTTCGACGTCGGCGGCAGCTGGACTCTGACCTCGTAGACGCCGTCAGGCTCCATGAAGACCTCGCGCTCCCAGCCCTCGCGGTAGCGGCAGCGGATGATCGAGTCGCTCAGATTCATGTGGTAGCCGTCGGGATACTCCTCGCTGGGCGGGTAGACGTCGACGAGCTTCGCGGTGAAGTCGGTGTCCGGCGCGCTCGAGCCGACCCAGAGGTGAACCGCGACCGGCCCCGTCAGCTCGACCGGCTCGCCGAGCGGCACCGTCTGGAAGACGAGCACGTCGGGGCGATCAGCGAGGAGCGGGTACGGCGGCCGCGCGCCGAAGATCTCCGGCGCCTCCCGCTGGTGGGCGGGCCCGGGGGAGAGGATGTTCCGAAGGCGCAGCACCGGGTTCAGAAACCTCGTCCACATCGCCTCCTGGTCGCTTGCGCCGTCCGGGGGCAGCTCCCCGATCTGGCACAGGAGCCCTCCGACGCTCGGCACCGGGTGGGCGGGGTCGTACGCGAAGGTCAACGGGGCGATGCCGTCCGGAGGAGCCTCCTCGCGCAGCCCACCGTCCGAGTGCAGGTGGTACGTCGTCCATCGCGTCCGGGCGAGGGGCCACTCTCGCTCCTCGCGCCAGCGGCCGCCGTGGTCGAGTTTCCCCGCGGCCGTGCGGCGGCCGCTGCCTCCGCCCATGACGAAGATGCGGACGGGTGCTTCGTCCTCGATCCCGTTTCTCTTGTCCTTCAGCCAGCGGTCGAAGAACCTGAGCTGCTCCTCGAAGTAGCGACGCACGCCCCACGCGCTCTCTGGCCCGAAGTCGACGTCGAGCGTGAAGCTCGCGTCGCCGCGCATGCCGACGTGGCTCCACGGGCCGACGACGAGCCGCTGGGGGGAGTCGTTCCGGCGCGCCATCGCGCCGAAGTACTCCGTGTCCGCGTGAGGGAAGCCGTCGTACCAGCCGGTCGAGAATGTGCCGGGGATGTCCGCGTGACGATCCCAGTGCCGCGTGTAGTCGTTCGCCTCCTGCGCCCACCACTCGTCGTAGGCGCCGCGCGTGTAGTAGTCGAAGAGCGTCTGCTCGAGCGTCGGCGTGTGCCGCAGTGACAGCTGCCCGGGCTGCCACGGTGTCGAGACGAGCAACTCGCGGAGGCGGCGGAGGTCGTCCCAGACCTCGGCCTGCTTGTCGGGCTCGGCGGCGATGTCCTGCGCGTCCTGGGCGTGGATGAAGAGTGCCCAGAACATGTGGAGCTGCATCGCGCCGCCCTCGCGCGACTGGTTGAAGTAGGTGTTGGTGGGCGTGACGTCCGGCCAGATCGCGGCGAGATGCGGTGGCCGCTCGAGCGCGGCGCGCACCTGCACGATCGCCGCGTAGGAGCTGCCGACCATCCCGACGCGCTCATTGCTCCACGGGCGCGAGGCGATCCATTCGACCGTGTCGTAGCCGTCGCGGCCCTCGTTCGGCGTGGCGCTGTGGAAGTACTCGCCGCTGCCCTCGGAGCGGTAGCGGTCGCGCAGGTCCTGCAGCACGACCGCGTAGCCGCGCGGTGTGAAGAAGTCGGCGATCTCCGTGTAGCGGCGGTCTGTCTTGTCGTAGGGGGTGCGGAGGAGGATGGCCGGGAACCGCCCTCCTAGCCACGCGCCGTCAGCAGCGGGGCGGTAGACGTCGGTTGCGAGCCTGACACCGTCCCGCATCGGGACCATTACGTCCTTCGAGACGACGATCCCGTGCGTCGCCTCAGGCGACATGGAGAAGGAGGTTGCCGTACTCGTCCACCTCTGCTCGGAAACCAGGGTGAACGACCGTCGTCGAGTCGAGCTCCTCGACGATCGCAGGACCCTCGAGGTGACCGCCCGCGCCCAACCCATAGCGGTCGTAAACGGGGCAGTCCACGTAGTCTCCGTTCTCGGCGAAGTAGACGGAGCGCCGCCCACGCGGCTCCGGTGTCCCCTTCGCCTCCGCATGCGGCAGCTGCGGCTTCGCGATCCGCCCGACCGCCGTCAATCGCAGGTTCACCACCTCCACCGGCTCCTCCGCGGCGCTGAACCCATACGCGCGGTCGTGCTCGGCGTGGAAGCCGGCGACTGCCGCTTCCACGTCGTCGGCCGGCACCGTCAGCTCGTAGCTCTGGCCGACGTAGCGCAGCTCGATCTGCCGGACAAAGGACACGTCTGCCGAGTCGATGCTCTCTCGCATGATCTCGCCCCGGCCTTCCTGCTCGAGCCGGGCAAACTCGCCCTCGACCTCGGCGCCATCCAGTTCCGTGGCGCGCCGCAGGAGCGCCGCGGTGTAGTCGCGCTTCAGGTCGGTGGAAAGGAGGCCGGTTGCCGAGAAGATCCCCGGGCTCGTCGGCACGAGCACCGCCGGGACCTCCGCGTCGCGGGCGATCGCGTTCGCGTGGGCCGGCCCGGCGCCGCCGAAGGCGACGAGCAGGAAGTCGCGTGGGTCGTAGCCGCGCTGAACGGAGATCAGGTTGAGCGCGTTCACCATCGCGGCGTTCGCGATCTCGACGATCCCGTTGGCCGCCCCCACCACGGACAGCCCGAGCGGCTTGGCGCAGCGTTCCTCGATCGCTGCCTGCGCCCGCTCGACGTCCAGGCCGATCTCGCCGCCGAGGAAGTAGCCTGGGTTGAGGCGGCCGAGCACGAGGTTCGCGTCGGTCACCGTCGGCTCCTCGCCCCCGCGCCTGTAACAGACGGGGCCGGGGTCGGCGCCCGCGCTTTGCGGTCCCACGCGCAGCAGGCCGCCCGAGTCGATCCACGCGATCGAGCCGCCCCCGGCGCCGATCTCGACGAGGTCGATCACCGGCGTCCGCACTGGGTAGCCGCTCAGCGCGAGGCCGCCGATGCCGGCGCGGGCCGCGGCGCCCACCTGG
>JBBRYW010000235.1:0-3766 GCA_038237235.1 Gaiellales bacterium | reverse complement strand
TTCCCGGACGCGCCGGCGACGCAGGACGCAGCGCAGCTTTCGGCGGCCACCGTCTCCGCGCTCGGACGTTTCGCCGAGCACTCCTACGGGCGGTTCACGGTGTCCGCCGAAGTGGTTCCGTCGTGGCGCCGCATGCCGCAGACCGCGTCCGCCTATCCCGACCTCAACGACCCTCGCCGCGGAATGAAGCAACTCGTGGCGGATGCGACCGCCCTCGTCGACGGAGAGTTCGACTTCTCGAACGTCGACTTCGTGTTCGTGCTCGCGCCGGGCCTGGCGCAGTACCAGCGCTACGGGAACCCGGCGTTGTCGGTGTTCCCGGGTGGGGGTGCCGTTCGCGACGGCAACGAGCTCCGGCACGCGACGGTGATGATGCGCGCGTTTACCGTGGCCCAGCAGGACATCCCGTCGATCGCGAATCACGAGCTCACGCACTCGCTCGGCCAGCCCGACGTCTACCAGCAGGTGAGCGGCGGCACGCGCTTCGACCTCGTCGGCATGTGGGACCCGATGAGCGAGCCCAACCCGCACCACTACCTCGGCTGGCACAAGTACCGGCTCGGCTGGATCGAGGCCGACCAGCTCGCGTGCCTGGACGGCGCGCGCCAGGTGCAGGAAACGCTCACACCGATCGAGGCGGGCAGCGGCAAGAAGCTCGTCGTCGCCAAGGTGAGCGCATCCCGGGCCTACGTCGTGGAGGCGCGCCGGAAAGCAGGGCTCGACGGCAGCCTCTGCCGCGAGGGCGTGCTCGTCTACACCGTGGACTCGCAGGTGGCGAATGCCCAGGGCGCCGTGCAGGTGCTGCCCGCGGGGCCGGACGACGCCCAGCTGCGCAACCAGTGCGGGACGCTCTACAACGCACCCTTCCAGCCCGGGCAGACGTTCGAGGACGCGAACGTCAAGGTGACGGTCGCCTCCGAGAGCGCGAGCAACTACGTCGTCGACGTGACGCGGAAGTAGCTCCCTGGTGATCGCGCTACCCGGTCCCGAGGCGCAAGGAGGGCGGCCGGCGAGGGTATGGTCGGCCGGTGCAGGAGAGTCGTCCCGCCGCTCCTTCCGACACGCGGCTCGTCAAGGCGCTGAAGGCCCGCGACGAGGCGGCCTTCCGCGATCTCGTCCGAGAGCACCACGATGCTCTCGTGCGGGTCGCGACCATCTACGTCCGAAGCCGTGCGGTCGCCGAGGAGGTCGTTCAAGAGACGTGGCTCGCCGTGCTGAACGGGATCGACCGCTTCGAGGGGCGCTCCTCGCTCAAGACGTGGATCTTCAGGATCCTCTCGAACATCGCGAAGACGCGGGCAGAGCGCGAAGGGCGCATGATCCCGCTCTCGACCCTCGCCGACCCGGCCGCCGTCCCGGAGCCGGCGGTTCCGCCCGGGCGCTTCCGGCCGGCCTACGATCCGAGCCGGCCGGGCTGGTGGGCGGCCCCGCCCGAGGAATGGGAGCTTCCCGAGGATCAGCTTCTTCGCAGCGAGCTGCGAGGTCGCCTGCAAGCGGCGATCGAGGAGCTGCCGCCGAGCCAGCGCGCGGTGATCACCCTGCGCGACGTCCTCGGCTGGCCGGCGGACGAGGTCTGTAACGCTCTCGCCGTCAGCGCGACTAACCAGAGGGTGCTTCTTCACCGCGCGCGGTCGAAGGTGCGTCGAGGTCTGGAGGACTACATGGCAGCAAGCGAAGGCGCTCCATGAGGACCGGTGAACTGCTTACCTGTCAGGAGCTGGTCGAGCTGGTCACGGACTACCTCGAGGATGCTCTCCCGCCGCAGCACAGGCAGCGCTTCGAAGAGCATCTCGAAGCGTGCGAGGGCTGCGCGGTGTACCTCGACCAGATAAGGATGACGATCGGCCTCGTCGGCCGACTCAGCCCGGAGTCGATCTCGTCCGAGGCCGAGGCGGAGCTCCTCGGCGCGTTCCGCGGCTGGAAGTCCGGCTAACGCTAACGGCTCGAGGAGCCCCAGAGGTTGACGCCGCCGTCGCCGGCATAGCGATCGATCTGCGCCAGCTCCGTCTCGTTGAAGCTCAGGCGGTCGAGAGCGCCCACGTTCGCCTCGAGCTGGGCGACGCTGCTCGCCCCGACGAGGGTCGAGGTCATGCGCGGATCCCGGAGCGTCCAGGCAAGGGCCATCTGCGCGAGGGTCTGGCCTCGCCCGGCCGCGATCTCGTTCAGGCCGCGGATCCTCGCGAGGTTCTCGCCGGTGAGCAGGTCGGGCGACAGCGACTCGTTCCGGCTCGCCCTCGACCCCTCCGGGATCCCGTCGAGGTACCTGTCGGTCAACATCCCCTGGGCGAGTGGCGAGAACCCGATGCAGCCGATCCCCTCGGCGGCGAGCGTCTCCAGAAGGTCGTCCTCGATCCAGCGGTTCAGCAGCGAGTACGAGGGCTGATGGATCAGGAGAGGCGTACCCAGCCGGCGCAGGATCGCGCCCGCCTCACGCGTCTTCTCCGCCGAGTAGGACGAGACGCCCGCGTAGAGCGCTTTCCCCTGCCGAACGGCGGCGTCGAGGGCGCCCATCGTCTCCTCGAGTGGCGTATCCGGGTCGAATCGATGGGAGTAGAAGACGTCGACGTATGGCAGGCCGAGACGGCGGAGGCTCGCATCGAGGCTCGCTAGCAGGTACTTGCGCGAGCCCCACTCGCCGTAGGGGCCCGGCCACATGTCGTAGCCCGCCTTCGTCGAGACGATCAGCTCGTCGCGGTAGGGAGCGAGGTCCTCGCGGAGCAGGCGGCCGAAGGTCTCCTCGGCTGAGCCGTACGGCGGTCCGTAGTTGTTCGCGAGATCGAAATGGGTGATGCCGAGGTCGAAGGCGCGTCGGACGATCGCGCGGCTCGTCTCGAGCGGCCGCACGCCGCCGAAGTTGTGCCAGAGGCCGAGCGACACCTCAGGCAGCCGCAGGCCACTGCGCCCCGAGCGCCGGTAGCGCATCTGCTCATAGCGACCGTCGGCGGGGACGTAGGTCATACGGCCCGCATTCGGCGACGCAGCGCAGCCGAGGCGAGCGACGGCGGCGTGTACCCGGCGTCCACGGGGTTGAAGTTCGTCCCCGGTCGGACGATCTCGTCGATGCGGTCGAGGGTGGCATCGTCGAGCTCGACGGCCGGCGCACCGAGCTGTGATTCGAGTTGCTCCATCGTGCGCGGGCCGATGATCGCCGAGGTGACTGCGGGATGGCGGAGTACAAAGGCGAGAGCGACGTCGATCAGCGTCGAGCCCACCTCGTCCGCAAGCTGAGCGAGAGCATCGGCGGCATCGAGCTTCCGTTGGTTCTCAGGCAGGGACAGGTCGAAGCGGGCGGGGATTCGCTCCGCCCGCGTGCTGGCCGGCGCCTCGCGGCCCTTGCGGTATCTGCCCGACAGCCAGCCGCCGGCGAGCGGGCTCCATCCGATCACGCCGATCCCGTACCGCTCGCAGACGGGCAGCACGTCAGCCTCGATGCCGCGCACGAGGAGCGAGTAGGGCGGCTGCTCGCAGACGAACCGCTCCCGGCCTCGCCGCTCCGCCACCCACTGCGCCTCGACGATCTCGTGCGCCGGGAACGTCGAGCTGCCGAGGTAGCGGATCTTCCCGGCGCGAACGAGGTCCGTGAGAGCCCCGAGCGTCTCATCGATGTCGCAGTCCACCTCGGGCCGGTGCACCTGGTAGAGGTCGATCCAGTCGGTGCCGAGCCGGCGGAGACTTTCTTCGACCTCCTGCATGATCCAGCGGCGCGAGTTGCCCCGCTGGTTCGGGTCGTCGCCCATCGTGCCGTGGAACTTCGTCGCGAGCACGA
>JBBRYW010000234.1:0-3825 GCA_038237235.1 Gaiellales bacterium | reverse complement strand
CAGCGCCATCGTCGCCTCGTCCACCATGTCCCAGGGATGAGCCGCGAGCTCGTCCCATCGGGTGAAGCCCACGTCCCGCGCGAGGCTGTCGAACATCGCCGTCACCTCGCTGACGATCACCGTCTGCTCGAGGCCGAGCGACTCGCACGCGCTCGGCCGGGTCGAGCTCGCCTGGTGCGGCCTGCGCGAAGAGCTCGAGTGCGACCGCGACCTTGAAGACGGAGGCAGACACAACCAATGCATCGGCGTCGAGCGCTACCTCGTGGCCGCCGTCGACCTCGCAGACGTGCAGGAACGAGTCGCAGCCCGCAGAGGCGAACAGCTCCTGTAGGTGAGCCGCGAGCGCCACGACGTTGGACTACGTCAAAGTGGTGTCTAGGCCGCGTCGGCCGCCGCTGGAGCCGGTTCTGCCGGCCGCGCCGGCTCGCCGCCATCAGCCGAGGCACCGTCGGCCGACTGCGCCGCCTGGAGCGCCGCCTGCTTTCCCTTCCGCGAGCGCTTGCGCCTCCGCCGCTTGCGCGACCGGCCGGGCGAGATGCTCGGCGTGGGCAGGTTCTCGGCCAGCGCGCCCGCCACCTCGGCGATCGTCCCGATCCGCTCGCGCGCCGCATCGAGCAGCTGGTTCGCGCGAGGCGTGTAGCCGTCGGCCGAGGCGAGCAGGGCCGCCGCGACGTGGATAGGCAGGACGAGCGCCGTGTTCACGAGCCTCGCCGCGTTCTCCTCGTGCCGCTGCCCGCGCGAGTTGGCGAGCGCGCCGAGCAGGCGCTTTGCCTCGGGAAACTCAATGCTCGCCCGCCGGTCCTGCACCTTGCGCGAGGCGCGTGCGAGCTTCCAGGTCCAGCGCGAGAGGATCTGGTCGGGAGCGTCGGCCTTTCCCTCGCCTACCGCGCGAAGCAGAATGCGTACGCCGGCGAGGCGGTCCTTCTCCCAGACCGGAGTCTGCGTCACGAGCGTGACGAGGTCGTCGAAGCTCGCACGGTCGACCGTCATCGACGCCCGGTCGGCGAGCGCGGTCATCCGCAGGCGGCGGTTCGGGTTCTCTGCGGCGCAGGTGAAAAGGAACTGCTCGAGGCAGGCCCGGCTTGCGCGACCGTCGGTCAGCTTCGTCGCGAACTCGGCTCGCTCCTCGAATCGCACCTGGCGGCCGGCGATCGATGCCCAGAAGAGCTGCTCGTCTTCGTCCAGGTACTTCGGGTCGATGCGCTGCCACTCCCGGCCGATCACGGCGAGGCGGCGACGTACGTCCGGCGTGACGGGCACGAGCCAGGAGGCCGGTGAGAGCTTGCGACGTGCGCGCCGGCCCACCCGGCGGCGCGGTGCGGGCGTCACGCGGGCGCCCTCGCGGTAGAAGTCGGAGTCGAGCAGGCTGTGGAGGGAGACGACTCGCTCGCTGTGCGTAGACGACTTCGGCACGAAGTCGATCACGATCCCCGCCTCTTTCCGCGGGTGCATGCGCATGATCCGGCCGATTCGCTGCTGATAGACGCGGCGGCTCGCCGTCGGGGCGAGGTGCATGCACACCGTCGCCCGCGGTGAGTTCCACCCCTCCGCCAGCAGCATCGCGTTGATCAGGACGTTGATGTCGCCTCGCTCGTAGGCCGCGAGCGTCTCGGCGAGCTTGACCGGTGGCGTGCGGCCGCTCACGGCTTCGGCTTTCAGCCCCGCGGCGCGAAACTCCTTGGCGAGGTTGTAGGCGTGCTCCACACCGGCGGCGTACACGATGCCAGGGGTCGCGTCGAAGCGGTCGCGGTAGAGGCTCGCTGCAGCCTGGTTCAGCGCCGCGTGGTCGAGCACCGCCGCCAGGGCGCCCTCGTCGAAATCGCCGCCGACGATCGGAACGGACGAGATTGCCGCCGCAGGCGGGACGCGCAGGCAGCGAAGTGGAGCGATCAGGCCGCGACGCGCCGCGTCGCCGAGCGGCAGGTCGTCGACCGAGGCCGGGAAGACGTCCGAGACCTGCTTGGCGATCAGCTGCTCGGTCGCCGTCATGCCGACGAAGATGGGCTCGGGGAAGCTGCGGATCGCGGCGCTCGTCTTCTCGCCGAGCGCCGTGTGCGCCTCGTCGCAGATCACGAGCTGATAGGCCTTTCGGCTCAGGTCGCCGACGTGGCGGGCGAACCATGCGTAGGTCTGAATCGTGACCGGCTCGACCCCGAGCGGCTCCTTCCCGGCCTCGATCGCCGGCGTGAACCGGTCGCCGTACCCCTCTATCGCCAGCTCGCGGTTGAACTGCGAGACGAGTAGCCGCCGGTGGGTGAGGATCAGGACGCCGAGCGAGCGGGAGGCCTCGACGAAACCCGCCGCGGCGATCGTCTTGCCGGATGCGGTCGGATGGCGGAAGCGGAAGCGCCGGATGGCGCCGGGATCCTCCTCGGCCGAGAGCGGCTGGGGCTCGTCCTCTTCTGCGACCTCCTCCTCTTCCTCCTCGTCGGGCTCGACGACGCCGTCCCCGTTCCCGTTGAGTGCCGCCGGCTCGGGTCCCACCTGGTTCGCCGCGATCAGCTCCGTCAGCATGCCGGCCAGCGCGTCGATCTGATGGCGGCGCAGCTCCGTCCCGGATGCCAGGCGAGGCGGCCGCTCGCTGAGTACGCGCTCGAGACCGAGCATCAGGCCGAAGCGAACCTTCCAGCCGGGCGAGGGAGAACGGCACCCGGCTTCCATCTCGGCGGCGGCCTCGTCGAGAGCGCGCCGACGCGCGGTGTCGGGAGCGAGCGCTTGCTCCGGCTTCTCGTCGGGTCGGAGGAAGGGCTCACCGGCCCAGGCTTCGGCCTGTAGAGCGGCGGCGGCCAAGCCGTCCGTCTCTTCCGGCGTCATCGTCGGCTGCTGAGTCGTCTGTTGCATCCATGCAGCGCGCCTGGGCGCTGCAGCCTCTAGGAAGGGGGCGGTCGCACAAAGGTGAAGGCGGGCCGCTCCCGGCAGCATAGCCAATCCACCGGGCGACTCGCGGCTCGCGTGCCGCGTCGGCGAGAATGCCTAGGTGGTCGACTGGACCCGACATGCTGCGCGCGAGGAAGGGCGCTACCGCGACGGGAAGTCGCGGCTCCCGGAGGCGGGAGACGCTGACGCCCGGCAGCGGCAGCTGACTCGGATGGGCAACGCGGCCTACGGCGCGGGACTCGCGCACCTCATGAGGGGCGAGCTACCGGACGCGCGCATTTGGCTCGACCGGGCCGCTGAGAGCTACCGCGAGAGCTTCGTCGATGCGCCGCCCGGAAGCTGGGGGCGCCCGATCGCGGCGATGAAGGCTCGGATCCTGGCCGGCCACGACGAGGGCGCCGAGGAGGAAGCCAGACGCGCGCTGGAGGCGGGCGCTGCAGGAGCCGAGTCGCCGATCGGCCGCTACGCGGCTTCCCTCGCGCTGCTCGTTCTCGGGGAGTGGGGCGCCGCCCGCCTTCATGCCGACGTGATCCGGACTCGAGACGACTTCCCGCACGAGGTTGGCGACGCGCTCGCGATGATCGCGGCCGGAACGGACGCGGTCGGCTACATCGAGGCCGTCGAGGCGGTGCTCGACTCCTTCGAGCAGCGGGACGAGTACCTCGAGGACATTCCCGTCGCGGACACCGTGCTCGTCCTGCAAGCTGTTGCCCGGCGGCGGGGGCTCTCGGCGGAGCTCGAGTCGCCCCTCCTGCCCGCCTGATCGATTGACAAGTTCCTCTCGGAAGCTCGAGCTAGCCGCCCGCGGGCGGGTGGGAGAAGAGCGTGAGCACGAGCGGCTCAGCCGCGCCGTTCTCGAGCGCCATGGCCTTCCGGGTCACCTCTCGCACGAGCTCGCGCATCTGATCGGGTGTTATTCGCGCGGTCAGCTGCGTGCTTCGAAAGCGT
>JBBRYW010000233.1:0-3922 GCA_038237235.1 Gaiellales bacterium | reverse complement strand
GGGAACTTCTGCAGCGTCGTGACGATGATCCGCGCCTGCTCGCCCGCGAGCGCCTCGGCGAGCTGCTGCGAGTCCCTGTCGATCCGGACGACGACGCCGTGCACGTGCTCGAGCTGGTGGACGGTCTCCTGCAGCTGCCGGTCGAGTACGAGCCGGTCGGTGATGACGACGACCTTGTCGAAGACCTTCCGGTCGGCCGCATCGTGGAGGCTCGAGAGCCGGTGCGCGAGCCAGGCGATCGAGTTCGACTTGCCCGAGCCCGCCGAGTGCTCGACCAGGTAGCTCGGCCCCGCTCCGTGCTCGCGCGCGTGCGCCTCGAGCTGCCGCACAGCGTCCCACTGGTGGTAGCGGGGGAAAACGATCCGCGTGTTCGCCCGCTTCTCGGCCTGTGAGCCCTTCTCGGGCCGCACGACGTGGACGAACCGCGCGAGCAGGTCGAGCCACGCCTCGCGCTCCCAGACCTGCTCCCACAGGTAGGCCGTGCGATGGCCGCCGGGGTTGAACGGGTTGCCGGCGCCGCCCTCCTCCGAGCCGCGGTTGAACGGCAGGAACTGCGTCGCCTCGCCCGCGAGCTTCGTCGCCATCGCGACCTCGTCCGGGTCGACGGCAAAGTGCGCGACCGCGCGGCGCGCGAGCGTCACGTTCGCGGCATCGCGGTCGCGCCGGTACTGGGCCTTCGCGTGCTCGACCTTCTGGCCCGTGATCGGGTTCTTGAGCTCGGCCGTTGCAACCGGAATGCCGTTGAGGAGGAGCGTCAGGTCGAGCGTCTTCGTCTCGTCGGCGCCGTAGGCGAGCTGGCGGACGAGCATGAGCCGGTTGGCTTCGTAGCGCGCGACGAGCTCGGGCGTGAGCCCGTGCGCCGGTTTGAAGTACGCGAGCCGGATCTCGACGCCGAGATCCTTGACGCCGTGGCGCAGGACGTCGACGGTGCCGCGCTCGTCGATCTCCGCAGCGAGCCGCTTGAGGAAGTTCGCGCGCGCCGCCTGCTCACTGCCGTGGCGCGCGGTGAGCTCGCGCCACTCGTCCGGCTGCGTCACCTGAAGGAACGCAAGCACCTCGCCGGGATCGAGCCCGAGCGCACGGTCGAACGAGCGCGGGTCGCCCTTCGCGTAGCCGCCGTGCTCAAGCAGCCACGCCTCGATCGCGCCCTCGAACTTGCGCTCGCTCGCGCCGATGGTCATGCGGCGGCCTTCGCGACGTCGAGCTTCCCGGTGACGGCGGCGGTGATGAGGGCTTGGCGGTGCTCGCGCAGGAGGTCGATCTGCTTCGTGAGCCGGCTGCTGACGCCCGTGCTGAATGCCCTTGCGTCGGACGCCGCATCGACGAGCGAGCGCTGCTGGGCCAACGGGAGGACAGGAACGGGAAAATCCAGCACCTTCGCCGAACTCGTCGAAGCGAGGTTCGTGATCCGCGACCCCGTGCGCTCGAAGTACGCTCGCCCGTGCGCCGTCTGCGTGAGGAGCGCGAGATACTCCCCGTCGAGTCGCGTCGGATCGGTCCGCACCGCGAAGACGTGGTTCTGGTGAAGGCAACCGGGAACCTCGTCGCGCCAAACTGTGCCGCGGCCGAGCTTGTCCAGGTCCCCTCCCTCGGTCATCAGGACGTCTCCAGTCCGAAGCGTCGTGCGCTCCGCGAGAGCTCGCGACACGTTGATCTCGGTAACGATGTCCAGCGCGAGACGGCCATGTAGGACATTGGCGACTCTGAGGTACGGCCGCGTTACAACATCGTGGCCGTCTGCTCTCGAGCCATCGACCGTGAGCCCTGTCTGAACCGAGGCGAAGCGACCGAGGCGGGTCAAGGTGCAGCCAGCAGGGATGAGCACCTCCGAAAGGAGGGCGAACGAGCGCTCGTACATCACCGCGCTCATCCGCCGCTTCTTCTCGATGAGCGCGTCGATCCGCACCGTCTCGGCGTCGAGGAAGTCGGCGATCTCCCGCTGTTGTGAAAGGGTCGGAACCCGGATCCGGAGCGAACCGATGTCGTCCGCGGTGATCGCCTCAAAAGTCGATCCGGTTGCGAGAGACCTAAGCTCGTCGATCGCGACATGAAGTGACCACCAGGCAAAGCGAGATTCGACTCCGCCGGGCCGGATCGCGGCAAGACCTCTCCCGATGCCGTAGTCGCGATCGGCAATGTTCAGAGCACCGACCGGCGCCCGCACCGAGAGCAAGATGTCGCCAGCCAGCGCTCGCTTCGGTGCTGAGTCGCACCGGTGCTTCGGTCGAGGATGGATCATCCCGAACTCCGCATTGCCTTGAAGGAACGCGAGACCAGTGCCGTCGAGCGCGCTTACCTCGTCTGACGGGGGCGACTGGCCGGCGACGACGCGCACAACCCGTTTCAGCGCAACCGACCTCACGACGTCACCTCGCCGAGCAGCTCCTGGATCTCCTTTTCGAGCGCGCGGATCTCGGCGTCGATCTCCTCGAGCGGCCGCGGCGGCACGTAGCGGTAGAAGTGCCGCGTGAGCGGGATCTCGTAGCCGATCTTCGTCTTTATGTGGTCGACCCACGCGTCCGCGACGTAGGGCAGCACCTCGGCCTGCATGTACGCCTCGACCCCTCGCCGGTAGGGCTCGCTCGCGAGGCGCGCCGACGGGTCGGGCTCGAACCGGACCGGCTCGGGCGGGAGCGGGACGTTCTCCTGGTCGCGCAGCTCCGGGTCGGGCTCGCCGAGCGCCGGTGCCTCCGGCTCGCGCACGGCGAGCGCCTCGAGGAGCGCCTTCTCCTCCGGCTTCGAGAGCTTCCCGTTCACGGCCGCGACGGCGGCGAGCGCCTCGTCGCGATCCGTCGTCGCGAGCCCCGCGAGCGTGCCGACGACGCCGAGCAGACCCTCCCGCTGCTCCCCGCTGAGCTTCGCGAACGCCTTCGACACCTCTAGCCGCTCGCGCGCGCCCTCGCCCGCGTAGCGCAGCCGCAGGGGCCGCTCGACCGTAATCCGCTGGTAGCCGAACTGCTCATTGCGGAAGATCTTCACCCGCTCGTTCTCCTCGAAGGCGCCGTAGAGGCGGGTGATCTCCGCGATCTGCTCGTCGGTGATCTGCTTGCGCTTCTCGCCGAGGCTCTTACGCATCCTCACCCACAGCTCGCGCGCGTCGACGAGCTGCACCTTGCCGGCCCGCTCGGCGCTCTTCCGGTTGGTGACGACCCAGAGATAGGTCGAGATGCCCGTGTTGTAGAAGAGCTGGTCGGGCAGTGCGACGACTGCCTCCAGCCAGTCGTTCTCGATAATCCAGCGGCGGATCTCGGACGGCCCCGAGCCGGCGGCGCCGGTGAAGAGCGGCGAGCCGTTGAAGACGATCGCGAACCGCGAGCCACCCTCGTCGGACGGCTTCATCTTCGAGATCATGTGCTGGAGGAAGAGGAAGCTGCCGTCGTTGATCGCAGGCAGGCCGGCGCCAAAGCGGCCGCGGAAGCCGTCCTTCGCCCGCTCGTCCTCGACGAACTGCCTCACGTTCTTCCACTCGACGCCGAACGGCGGGTTCGCGAGCAGATAGTCGAAGGTACGCCGCCCGCCGTGGCCGTCATCGTCGAACGAGTTGCCCTGGACGATGTGCGACGCGTCCTGGCCCTTGAGCATCATGTCCGAGCGGCAGACTGCGTACGTCTCCTCGTTTAGCTCCTGGCCGAAGACCTCGAGGCGCGCCTCCGGGTTGAGCTCGCGGAGGTGGTCCTCGGCCACCGAGAGCATGCCGCCCGTCCCGCAGGCCGGGTCGAAGAGCGTCTTGACGATCCCGCGCTTCGTGAGCACGTCCTCGTCCTCGACGAAGAGGAGGTTGACCATCAGGCGGATCACCTCGCGCGGCGTGAAGTGCTCGCCGGCCGTCTCGTTCGAGAGCTCGGAGAACTTGCGGACGAGCTCCTCGTACAGGTAGCCCATCTCCAGGTTCGAGACGACGTTCGGGTGGAGGTCGATCTCC
>JBBRYW010000232.1:0-3991 GCA_038237235.1 Gaiellales bacterium | reverse complement strand
CAGCGTGCTCCTGTCCATGCCGGCGGCGAGCGCCTGTCCGGCGGTGAAGTGGCCAGCCTGCGACTCGGCGACCCAGTAGAGGCCGTCGTGGTCGATTCTGTCCGACATAAGGGGGATATCACCCCTTGTTCGTCGGACGGATAGGACGCCGTGGCTCCCTCCGCGGTGAAGCGACATGCGAGCGTCGGGGATCGGTGTTCAAATCGTGCCCCCGCTACTGCTTGGTTACGCGCTTGCGCGGTTGCGAACCGGTCCCGGTTGGTGGTTCTCGTCGCCGGGCGGACCTCAGCGGAGCAGCTTGAGCTCGCAGTGAGCGCCGGGTGCTCGGGCGAGGCGTCGGTCGGCGGTTAGAAGCGGCGTTTCAAGTGCTTCGGCTAGCGCGATGTATGCGGCGTCGTACGGCGTGAGGTTGTCGCGCAGCTCCCATATCCGACTCATGAGGGGCTGATGCGGAGCCCGTGCGAGCGGCAGGGCAGCGAGGTCGGCGAGCGCCTGGCGTGCGCGTCGTCCCCCAAGCCGTCCGGCTCGCACGGCGCGCCGCCAGACGGAGGCCACCTCGAGATCGATGAGCTCAGGCGCGAAGAGGCGCTCACCGGTGAGGTGGCCGCGTGCCCGCTCTCCGTCGGAGCCGTCATCGCCGAGCGCGGCGGCGAGGATCGACGCGTCGACGACGATCACCGGGCGGCGCGGTCCGCGCGGACCGCGCGCGCGGCGTCGTCGAGCCGGACGCTTCCGCCTGCTCGATCCCCGGCGCGCCGGAGCACCTCGTCGAGCGTTGGCCGGCCGGCATCCTCGGTCAGGCGCGCAAGCAGGTACTCCTGTAGCGATTGGCCCGCCTCGACCGCCCGGCGCCGCAGGACGCGATGGACATCGTCGGGGACGTTCTTGATCTGCACGCTGGGCACTCCAGGAGAGTAGCACCATTATGGCGCCACGCCATGTGATGTGGCGCCATCCCTTAGGCTGCACTGCTGAGCGAATTCATACGCGTCGCGGGGCGCGGCGACGACGAGGCGACGCCGGTGTTGGCGCGCGAGCGATGGCGGGCGATTCTCGAAGCGCCTCCGGAGCGGATGCTCAGCCTCCTCGCCGACGCGTCGGTAGAGGTCCTCGGACGCACGGCCCGTCTCCTCGCGGTGGGTGAGTCGGTCGGGCCGGAGGATCCTCTGCTCAACGACGCTCGGGAACGCGGCCGCGCTGCGGCGCGCTCGGACTTCCTCGAGATTGCGAACGCCATGAAGCGCGCGGGCGCGCTGAAGCGGGGGATGTCCGCGGAACGGGCGGCGGACGTCATGTACGCGCTAGCGGGAAGCGAGTCCGTGTACCTGCGGCTCGTTGAGCACCGCGGCTGGAGCCCGTCCGCCTACGCCCGCGCGCTTGAGCACGCGCTGGCCGGCGCGGTCGGTGCCTGACCAGGATGCCGGGGCCGTGGTCCGGGTTAGGGTCCAAACCCTGGTTGGCTGCTCATCGGTTGCGTGGCGCACGTGGTTGTGCGCTCGTGCGTGCCCTCGTGCATCCTGCCGGCTCATTCGAGTGTCGCGCGCGGAGCGGCAGTCCGCGACCGGCCGTCTCGCAGCGGCCAGTCAGACCGACCAGCCGACGCTACTTGTGCTGCGCTCACCGAAGCAGTGAAACGAGGGGCGCGACGCCACGCGCACGATTGGATGGAGGAGAACTTCCCCGGCGGGGCGGAGCAGTCGGGTAGCTCGCCGGGGCCATGCAAGGTAAGGTGTGGCCACTATGGCCACGCAGATGGGGATCAGGCAGCTTCGTGACAACCTCACCGCGACGATTAGGCGCGTGCGAAGAGGGGAGACGATCGAGGTCACGCACCACGGCGCTCCGGTGGCCCTTCTTGCCCCGGTGCCGGCCGACCTCATCGATCGCCTCGTAGCCGGCGGCGAGGTGACGCCGGGCGTGCCGCTGGCGCGACCGCTGCGGCGGTTTCCGGTGACGGGCGAGCTCACCGCGAGCCAGGCGATCGAGGACGATCGCGCTGAGCGCTGAGCGCCCGCTTCTCTACGCCGACTCCTCGGCGCTCGTGAAGCTCGTCATCGAAGAGCCCGAAAGCCGGGCGCTCGAGCGGCACCTTGAGGGTGGGCCCGTGCTCGCGGCAAGCCGGATAGCACTCGTCGAGGTGCCGCGCGCCACCGCCCTCGCGAACCCGGCCCCGGAGGTGCAGGAGGAGGCGGCGCGGTTGCTTGCCTCGTGCCTGCTGATCGACGTCGCCGACGAGCTCCTGCGCGCCGCGGCCGGCCTTGCCTCGCAAGCCGTGAGGACGCTCGACGCGATCCACCTGGCGAGCGCCCTGCGGATCGAGGCGGACGAGCTCGTCGCCTATGACCGACGCCTGATCGGAGCGGCGGCCGCAGCCGGGCTCGCGGTCTCGAGCCCGGGAGCGCGGGCGTAGCCGGGCTCGCGGCGCGGAGCCCAGGTCATCTGGGTCGTCGAGTCATAATCGGCGCCGCGGGTTCGTGGATCTCCTTTCATCGCCGACATCGACGCCCCAGCGGCCGAGATGGACGGACACGGCCGGGATCAGCCCTGCGCTCCCGTCGCGGGATCCGCTTAGACGCACCTGGTGGGATGGCGAAGCTGAGCATGACGCGTGACGAGCTCCTCAAGCTTGCAGTCCCTCCAGTCTTGCCGCGGCGGCTTGAGCACGGTGCATACGTGAACGCCGTTTCCCGCTTGCTGCTCGAGCGCGCCGTCGAACCCAGCCTTTGGATCTCCGCGTCGGGTCCGCGATGACGAGCTCTACCCGACGGTCCGTGGTCCAGTGAGCAACAACGTAAGTTGACACTTACGAAAGGATCTGCTTACACTTATGCTTCGTGGAAGCAGCCCTGAAAGCGATCGCGGAGCCCCACAGGCGCCAGATTCTCACGCTTGTCCGCGACGGCGAGCTTTCCGCGGGCGAGATCGCCGCGCACTTCGACGTGACGCGCCCCGCGGTCTCGCAGCACCTGAACGTCCTGAAGGAGGCCGGGCTCGTGAGCGAGCGGCGGAGCGGCACGCGACGCCTGTACCGGGCGCGGCCACAAGGGCTCGGGGAGCTGAAGGCGTTCCTCGAAGGATTTTGGGACGAGCGGCTCGAGGCGCTGAAGCGCGAGGCCGAAGGAAAGGAGAGGAGAAAGCATGGACGCAACCACTGAGAGGATCTCGGTCGAGCGGGAGGTCGCGATCGCCGCGAGCCCCGAGACGGTTGGGAGGTGCTCGTCGAGCCGGACCAGGCGATCCGCTGGATGGGCCAGACCGCGACGTTCGACCTTCGCCCCGGTGGCCGTTACCGGGTCGACGTGATCCCGGGTCACAGCGCGAGCGGCGAGTTCGTCGAGATCGATCCCCCGCGCCGGCTCGTGTACACGTGGGGCTGGGAGCCGGGCAGCGGCAGCCCGGTGCCGCCCGGCTCGACCACGGTCGAGTTCGAGCTGATCCCGACTGGTGGGGGCACGCTGCTTCGGTTCAGCCACCGCGACCTACCGAGCGCCGAGGCGGCGGCGTCGCACGCGCACGGCTGGGACCACTACGTCGAGCGGCTCGCCCTGGTCGCGGCGGGCGGCGATCCCGGCTCCGACCCCTGGATCGCCGGCCCGGTGGAATGAGCGTCGACAGCCACTTCGCGAACGTCTCCGAACGGCTCCTCAGCGACGACGGCGGGGTGGAGCAGGGGCGCATGCTGCACTCTGCCGGCCTCAAGACCGCCGGCAAGTTCTTCGCATTCACGACGAAGGGCGAGCTTGTCGTCAAGCTCCCCGCGGCGCGCGTGGACGAGCTCATCTCGGGCGGTGCCGGCCGGCCGTGCAACCCCGGCAAGAAACGGCCGATGAGGGAGTGGGTCCGGCTCACTCCCGCCGACGAGCGAGCCTGCGCCGCCTATGTGGTCGAAGCGCGCAACTTCGTCGCCGCGGAAACGAACTCGTTGACACGCAACTGCTCAACGGTGCTCGACGGCGACCCGTAGCCCGAGCGCCAGGAGGACGGCAGCCGT
>JBBRYW010000231.1:0-4018 GCA_038237235.1 Gaiellales bacterium | reverse complement strand
CGGTTCAGGAAACGACGGGCGTCGCTCTTCAAGTCCTGAACGTCGATCCCGAGGAACACGACACGGCCGGCGTGCGTCCGCGCCGAGGCGGTGAGACGTGGTGCTTCGTGGCGGCACGGGAGACACCAGGAGGCGAAGAAGATCGGCGACAACGGGTACGCCACTCACCCCCGCCCCCCTCGATCACGGTGGGGTCGATCGCCGCGCGTCAGCAGCATCATCGCGAGCATCGAGAGCGGGCAGGCGAAGGCGCAGGCCGCAGTAATCAGGACCGTCATCGCCGTCTCCTCAGCTCACGGGCTGCCATGTAAGGCCGCCGTCGTCGCTGCGATAGAAGGCTTGGTCGAAGCCGACGACATAGGCCATGTTTGGCTTGCTCGCTGCCCAGGCGACCGGCCCAGCTCCCTGATCGAGCTTGAGTGTCTGACTCCAGGTCTTGCCGCCGTTCGTCGAGAGCAGGATGCCGGGGCCGGTAGCGACGATTCGTTGGGGGTCGCGCGGGTTGATTGCAAGCCCCGCAAGCTGCGCTCGAAGTATTTGCCGCCAGCCCTTGCCCCCATCTCGGCTCTCGAGCAGGCCGCGTTGCATATCTCCGGCGAGAATCGAGCCATTGGACTTCACCGCAAGCGCCATAACAGCGCCGCCCACGTCCTGGGAGACAAGGCTGAATGAAGTTCCCCCGTTCGTCGAGTAATACAGACCTTCGCCCGCGACGGCCGCGTAGAGCGTGCCGCTTCCCGGGTCGCTCGCGAAGCCGTGCACATCCAGACTGGGCAGGCCTCGCGGCTGCACGGTCGTCCACGTTTTCCCGCCGTCGGTGCTCTTCGCGAGGACGTTGTGCCCAGCGGTCCAGAGCGTCGAGCTGCTCGGCCGCGCCAGATTCATCGCGTCGTGCCCCGACAGAGCCTGAAACCGCCAGACACGACCCCCATCGTCCGAGGCGAAGATTCCCTGGTGGGTGCCGAGCAAAATGCGGCTTGCCTCCCGGGGGGAGACGCTGAGCGAGTGGTAGTCAGGCGTCGCCGGTAACCCTTGAATCGGAGCGAGGGCGGGCTTGCTGTCGCCTCGTTGCAGCGCGAAGGCGCTGATTCCGATCGCCACGGTCAATGCCGCGACTCCGAACCAGATCAGCCAACGCTGGTGCTGGTTTTGAACCGCTCGCGACGCACGCAGCTTCGGCGCCTGCACTGATCGCAGCTTTGGCGGCTGCTTCTTCTTCGGAGGTGTACTCATCGCAATCCCTTCTCGTTCTGGGTCGTCCAGTCGTAGGCCGTCGGCCAAACGGCCGACGTCGAACCTAGACGTGACTCAGAACAGGAAGCACTGCAGGAGCGCCGGCGAGGCCCGCTCCTGCTGGAGCCTCGGCCTCGTGATGGCGAACGTGACCGAGACAGCAGCTATCGCAACAAGCGACCAGACCTCGACTAGAGCCGGCAGTGACGCCACCGCCGCGAGTGCTCGCTCGATGGCTTGACCGGGATGATTCGTCGCGCAGAGACAAGCAGAAGCGAGCACGATTACGGCGAAGATCAGCACGAGCACGAAGACAGCCAAAGGGAGCCGGTCCCTGAGCCGCTGCACGTTGGTCACGCCGTCGAGGATACCTGGGCCGCAGCACCGCAACCGACGCGGTATCGGCGAACCAGCCCTTCTAGCGAAACGGCTCAACCAGACGGGTTGGGCCGTTCTTCGCTCGCGCGTCCCGGTTCGAGGCAATTGCCACTGTGATCTTCTGACCGCCGGCATGTTTCCGGCGACCAGGGCCGCTGTCCCATCTCGCCCTGAACGGTTTGGCGCTAAAGGCTAAGCCGGTGCGGCAACCGGCTCCTGGGCGCTCCACGGGAAAACGATCCAGCGGTCGGTGCGACGCCAGACGACGGCCGGCTCGTACGAGAAGCGTGAAGCGTCGACGCGAATGTAGTCACAGCGCACCGACGAGCGGGGCTTCTCGTACAGCACGGCGGAGCGCACCTCCGCAACCTTTCCAGCGCAGAACTCTTTCACGAGCGCGAGTGTGGCGCCGGTGTCGGCGACGTCGTCGGCGATCAAGACCGTGGTCTCGGCGAAATCGATCAGATCCGGAACCGGCGGCAGGAGCATCGGCACCTCGAGCCGCTCGTCGACGCCGGTGTAGAACTCGACATTCATCGTGAAGGTGTTCTTCACGCCGAGTGCATAGCCGAGCGCGCCTGCGACCAGCAGACCACCGCGAGCGACCGCGAGGATCATGTCAGGGCGGTAGCCGTCGGCGTGGATTGCCTCCGCGAGCTCCCGGGCGCCGGTGCCGAGGTCGTTCCACCTCATCACCTCGCGGCCGGCGATCATCGCAGGATCCTACTAACGCGCTTGGCGGCAGGTCACGTCGCCTCGGGGTCGGGCGTGACCTCTCCGGCTACACTTGTGCGCCGTGGCTGACGAGCGGATACGCCTGGAGGTCAAGGAGCGAGAGGAGCATGGCTCCGCCGCGTCCCGACGGCTTCGCAAGCAGGGACTCATCCCGGGCGTTCTGTATGGGCGCGGCAAAAAGCCGCACTCGATCAGCGTCTCCGAGCGGGAGCTGCGACGTGTCCTGACCGGATCGCATGGACTTCACGCGATCCTCGACGTGGTTCTGGAGGGTCAGAAGACGACCCATGCCTCGATTCTGAAGGACTTTCAGCAGGACCATCTCCGTGGCCGCCTCACGCACATCGATCTGCACGAAGTCCGACTCGACCAGCCTATCCAGGCCCAGGTCGTGATCGAGCTGATCGGCGAGGCGGCGGGTGTCAAGGAAGGCGGCGTGCTCTCGCAGGTGACGCGCGAGATCAACGTCGAGGCACTTCCGATGGAGGTGCCCGACCGCATCGAGCTCGATGTCTCCGGGATGGCGATCGGCGACTCCCTCCGCGTCGCCGACCTGACGCCGCAAGATGGGGTCACGCTGCTCGACGATCCCGAGGAGACGGTGCTCGCGACGGTAGGGATGCCGACGCGCGTGGTCGAGCCCGAGGACGTGGTCGAGGAAGGCGAGGAGGGCGAGGTGCCTCCGGGCGAGGAGACGTCTGAGGACGGCTCCGAGTCGGGCGCGGATGCCGCTGGTTCTCCGGGCACCGTCGAGGGCTAGCTCGATGCACCTACTTCGTCGGGGCGAGCCCGCCTCGACGCTCGACCTGCTCGTCGCCGGTCTGGGCAACCCGGGGCGGGAGTACGAGCGGACACGGCATAACGTCGGCTGGCTCGTCGTCGATGAGGTCGTGCAACGGTACGGTGCGTCGTTTCGCTCGAAGTTCTCCGGCAGTCTCTCGGAGCTTCGCATCGAGGGGCGCCGCGTCGCGGTCCTGAAGCCCGAGACGTTCATGAACGACTCGGGCCGGTCGCTCGGCGCCGCTGTCCGTTTCTTCAAGGTCGTGCCCGAGGGGCTCCTCGTGGTTCACGACGACGTGGATCTCGACGCGGGACGTCTGCAAGCACGGCTCGGCGGCGGTCTGGCCGGCCATAACGGCTTGCGCTCGATCGCGGAGGTGCTCGACGATCAGGGATTTCTGAGGCTGCGAATCGGAGTTGGGCGCCCCGGGCGGGACGAGCGCCGGTCGGTCTCGGACTACGTCCTCTCGGGTTTTCGCGCAGACGAGGACCTCGAGGGGCTCGTAGGACGCTCGGCGGACGCTGTTGAGACGCTCGTAACGGAGGGTCTCGAAGCAACGCAGCGCCGTTTCAACTGAGCCCTAGGTTCGGCCTGCTGGACACACGCTCGGCACAGAAGCGTTTCCCACGGGCGCGGCTCTCCGCGCTACGGTGAATCCGGAGGGAGGCACGCGGTCGGCCCCGACCCACCCCACCCCACCCCACCCACCCCGACCCACCTGTCCTCATAGGACTCGGCGCACCCTAGGTGAAGGCAGCGTCAGAGCATCATGGCCAACTAGACTCGACAGTCGCCGGAACTTGCCCGTTCCGGCGTTCGTCATGGACCGTCCGCCGCTTCATATGTTCGTGCAGGAGCTCGCAGACAGTGAGCTCTTCCGAGCCTTCCGCG
>JBBRYW010000230.1:0-4120 GCA_038237235.1 Gaiellales bacterium | reverse complement strand
AGTGGCGAGGGCCGGAATCGAACCGGCGACACCACGGTTTTCAGCCGTGTGCTCTACCGACTGAGCTACCTCGCCGTGGGCGAGGAGTCTAGCGACCCCGAAAGCGCCAGACGCTCCACGGGGGAGCGCCTGGTGAAGGGCGTTCGGGCCGGACCGCCGCGCCTGCGAACGTCCTCGTGCCGAAAGATACTACTCCGCCGAACTGGGGCTGGCAAGGAGCGCGGTGCCCCGCTCGACGCGGAAATCCGCAAACTGTGTGAATCCGCGGCGGGCAAGCTCCCGGCGGAGCGTTTCGGGAGGCACGTAAATCGGCGTGTCCGCGCCGAGCGAGAAGCTGAGCAGGACCGAGCCGCCCGGCGCGACGACCCGGGCGAGCTCGTCGAAGAACGGCACCATGTTCGCGAGCCCGACCAGATCGAACGAGCCGTCGCGAAAGGGCAGGGAAGCCGCGTCCGCCTGCTCGAACCGAATCCGTCGCGCGAGCTCCGGCGGCACCTTGCGGCGGGCCTGCTCGAGCATCCCCTCTGAAAGATCGACGCCGACGATCTCGGCGTCGGGAAAGCGGTGAGCCAGCACGAAGGCGGCTGCTCCGGTGCCGGTGCCTAGATCGAGTACCCGGCACGGCGACGGCGAGACCGCATCGAGTGCCGCCTCGAATTGGTCGAGGTTGCCGGGCGAGCGGCGGTTGTCCCAGTCCGGGCTGAGCCGGTCGAACTGCTCGCGAAACGGCTCCCGGAACTCGCCCCACGACTCCGAGTCGCGGACGACCGCGTCCGTAACGAGCCGCGCGAACCTCTGGCCGGCTTCACGGTCGTCGGGCGGACTCGTCATGGCAGCCGGAAGTGGATCAGCAGCTCGTCACCGGGTGAGATCGCGAGCAGCTCCGCGGCACGGCCCTCGCTGATCGCGACGGAGATCCACCTGTACGCGTCCTCGTAGAGGATCAGATCGCCCGAGCGCGCGTCGGCAAACGTGCGGGCGGCGACCGCGTAGTACCGCTCGCCGAGGTACTCGATCTCGATCTGCATGCCCGGCGAGACCCCGCCCTGCAGCAGGTGCTCCCGCGTCAGGTTGAGCTGGACGTTGCCGAACCGGTCGAGGTCGAGCACGGTCGCGCGGATCAGCGAGGCTTCGACCTCGGGCGTCGGCAGCTCGACGCGAACGAGCGCGTCCGGATCGACGGGTGGTCCGAGTCGCTCGAGGGGAACGCCCAGAGACAGGTGCGCAGCGGCCGGCGAGAAGAGATCCCTGCCGTGGAACGTGCGCGACACGGACGGAAGCGCGTACTCGGGGCTCGTCAGCTCGTGCACCGCGTCGATCCCGCCGAGCCGCTCGGCGGCCGGGAGCAGGAGGCCGTTGTCAGGCCCCACGTAGAGGCGGCCGTCACCGCCTCGCAGCACCAGGGCCCGGCGCTGGCTCCCGACCCCCGGGTCGACGACCGCGAGGTGCACACCTGCCGGCATGAACGGCAGCGTGTTGGCCAGCACGAGCGCGCCCTGCAACACGCGCTGGGGGGCGATGCCGTGGGTGATATCGATCACGTGCGAGTCGGGCGCGATCTGCTTGATCACACCGTGGCAGCTGCCGACGAACTCGTCCTGGAGGCCGAAATCAGAGAGGAACGTGATGAAGCGGGCGCTCATGGGCGAAAACCTACGCGCATTGCCTGGACGGCGGCCACGAGACCGCCGGCATCGTGCGCCCCGGCCTCGGCGACGACGCGCACTCCAGCCGCTCGGGCAGCCTCGGTCGTCTGAGGGCCGATCGAGACGGCCGGAGTGCCGCAGCCGAGCGCCGCGTAGGCGCGAGCGGCCGAGGCCGAGGCGAGCAGGACGAGGTCGGCCTCCGGAAACGAATCTGGAAGGAGCTCCACGGTGCGGTAGAGCGCCACGAAGTCTGCGCCCAGGCGCTCGACGAGCAACCGCCGCGCTCCCTCGGCAGCAGCGAGCAGCACCCGTCCCGCCGAGGCGGGAAGCTCTCCGAGCAGACCCTCCTGCGTCGAGAGGGCCGGAACCAGATCCGGGGGCAGGCCCAGCCGGGCCAGCTCCTCGCCTGTCCCGCGCCCGATCGCAGCCAGGCGAGACAGCCGTCCCGTCCGCCGGCGCGCGAGCTCGCGGGCGCCGTTTCGACTCGTCACGACGACCCAGTCGTACGGGGTCGTGTCGATTGGCCCTCCCTCGAGCGGCTCGACGCGGATCAGCGGGCAGACGATGACCTCGTGGCCCAGCCGCTCGAGCGCCTGGGCCACGGGGGCGGCCTGATCCTCGGGCCGCGTGACAACGATGCGCGTCATCGCTTCGAGACGGCCGCCAGCAGCTCGCGCGCCACCGCGGCGGCGTCGTGGCCTCGCCGCTGGACGAGCCAGCGCCCGTCCTCGTCGGCGATGAGCGCCGTCAGAGCCTCGCCGTCGTGGTGAGCCGCGGCCGGCGCGAGGCAGCCGCCGCCGATCGCGAACACGCACGCGCGCTCGGCCTCCACGCGGCGACGGGTCTCGGGATCGTCCACGGCGGCGACTCTGCCTTCCTCGCCTCTTCGCACCTGGAGAGCCAGCGCACCCTGTCCTGCCTCGGGAAGCAACTCGGCGGGGTCGAAACGGTGCCCGATCTCTCCGGCGAGCCCCAACCGCTCGAGGCCGCAGGCGGCGAGGACGATCGCGTCGAGCCCGCGCTCGCCCCGCTTGCGCAGGCGCGTGTCGATGTTGCCGCGAAGCGGCTCGATCGAGAGCTCCGGCTCGAGCGCGAGCAGCTGCGCGCGGCGACGAACCGACGCAGTGCCCACGCGCATGCCCGGCGCGAGCGCGACTGCGCCGCAGAGTGCGTCGCGCGGATCCTCGCGCGCGAGGTAGGCGCCGACCGTCAGGCCCTCCGCGTCGGTCGAGGTCATGTCCTTGGCCGAGTGGACCGCGACATCGATCCGTCCTTCGAGCAGCGCCTCCTCGAGCTCCTTTACGAAGACGCCGCGCGCGCCGATCTGGCCGAAGGGCTTCGTCCGGTCGCGGTCTCCCGCCGTGGTGATGGGGACAAGGGCGATCTCCACTCCCGGCCCGCGCAGGCGTCCTGCGGCGAGCTCGGCCTGCGTCAGCGCGAGGCGGCTACCCCTCGATCCGACGTGGAGAACCATCGTCACCGAGGCCGAAGAGGTCACAGACTGTGTCGACGTAGAGCGGGCCGTCCGCCGCGGCAGCCGCCTCCTTCATCCGCACGGTCGGCAGGTGCAGGAGCTTGTTCACGATCTGGGCCGTGACCGACTCCACGGCCCGCCGCTCCGAGTCCGACAGCTCGCCGAGACGTCCCTGCGCCTTCGCGAGCTCGGCGCGCCGGATCTCCTCCGCCCGGGCGCGCAAGGAGGCGATGGCGGGCACGACGTCGAGCGAGGCGTGCCACGCCCGGAAGCGCTCCGCCTCCTCGGCCACCAGCGCCTCTCCCTTCACCGCCTCGCGGCGGCGGCTCGCGAGACTGGCCGCGACGACGCTGCGGAGATCGTCGATGTTGTAGAGGTAGCAGCCGTCGAGCTCGTGGATCGCCGGATCGAGGTCGCGAGGAACCGCGATGTCGATCAGGAAGAGCGGCCTGCCCTTCCGCGCGCCGAGTACTCGCTCGACCTGATCCTTCGAGAGCACGACCCCGGGCGAGCTCGTCGCCGAGACGACGACGTCGACCGCGCCGAGCACCCCTTCGATCTCGGCGAGAGCGACGCCCTCGCCTCCGAAACGAAGCGCGAGGCTGCGCGCGCGCTCGACCTTCCTGCTCGCGACGAGGCCGATCGTGGCGCCGCGCGCCGCGAGGCTGCGAGCAGTCAGCTGGCCGACCTTGCCCGCGCCGATCAGCAGGACGCGCGATCCGCGCAGGTCGTCGAACACCTGCTCCACGAGCGCGGCGGCGACCGACGAGACCGAGGCCGGATTCTCCCCGATCGCCGTCTGCGAGCGCACTCGCTTTCCGCTCCGGAGCGCCTGGCCGAACAGCCTGGCCAGCACCCGGCCCGCGGCACCGACTTCGTAGGCGGTACGGACCTGTCCGAGAATCTCGGCCTCGCCCGGGACCATCGAGTCGAGTCCCGCCGAGACGCGGAAGAGATGGAGCGCGGCCGCGTCGTCGTGCAGCCGGTAGCAGAACGAGCT
>JBBRYW010000229.1:0-4208 GCA_038237235.1 Gaiellales bacterium | reverse complement strand
TGGAACTCCAGCAGTAACTCGTCCTCGACGTCGATGTCGTAGACGCCCTCTGCGGTTTGGACGGCTGCCTTCACCTGCGCCTGGACATGAGGAGCGTCGCCACGACGGCGGTCGCGCGGCGTGCTGCCGTGGCCGGCGAGTGGCCGAGGCTGCGCGCGACGACGTAGGCGGCCGCGAACCCGTCCCCCGCCCCGGTCGGGTCCCGGTCCCAGATCCCACGAGCCGGGATCCGCTCGAGCCGTCCCTTCTCGAACAGGAGCGAGCCGCGCGGGCCGAGGGTGACGAGCACCTCCGGGACGCCGAGAGAGCCCACGGAATCCTCGTCGACATCGCCGAGGAGCGCCTGCGCCTCGTCCTCGGCGAGCTTGAGGACGCTCACGTGCCGGAGAACCTCTGGCTCGTGTACGCCTTCGAGCCTCAGCGGCCCCTCCCGGGCCGGTCGGACGATGCCCTGGCCGTCGAGGAGGAGGTGACGCCGTCTCGCGAGCAGCTCTAGCGTCTCGGGCGGGAACTCGCCGCGATAGAGGGCGCCCACCTGAATCCACTCGGCACGGGCGACCGCCTTCTCCAGCCAGCCGTCAGTCTCGTCGGCGCCCCAGGGCTCGCCGAGCTTGTCAACGGTCATCAGCCGCTCGTCGCCCCGGTAGCTGATCGAGTAGGCCGCGGTGTGCGCGCTCGCCCTCCAACTAACCGGAACGCCCATCGCCGCCAGGCGGGGAACGAGCGTCGTTCGGTCGGCGTCGGCGCACTTCGTCACGATCCGGGCCGGCCGCCCGACCACCCGAAGCGACCGCGCAGCGTAGTAGGGCGCGCCGCCGATCCGCGGCGGCCCGCCGTCGATGCGGTCGAGCGCGATGTTTCCGACGACGGCAACCGGCCTCACGGCCCGGGAGCCTAACCGCGCCCGGTTTCTAGACGGGGAGGGAGGCGGGTCGCGCACGCCTCTCGAACAAGCCCGCGAGCAGCGTCAGGCCGAACGCGAGCGCGAAGCTCGGTAGCGAGGCGGTGATGTCGAACTGCGCCGGATGGAGTCTGTCGACGACGTCGGTCCACCACGACGGGCCGACCGGAGCGAGCCACTGGTACGCGGCGAATCCGACGAGCCAGGCCGCGATCGGCGCCGGCCGAACGGCCTCGCCGTCGAAGACGTCACGCGTCGTGTAGTGAGCACCGCGCAGGAGCCAGTCGGCCACGAGCACGCCGAAGAGCGGCACGAAGAACGAGCCGAGCAGGTACAGGAAGGTCTGGTAGCTGCCGAGGTCGAGCACGAGCGCACCGCCCGTCGCGATCACGCTCACGAGGGCGATCAGGGCCCGTTGCGGCGCGTTCGGCAGGAGATTCTGGAGCGAGACCGCGCCCGAGTAGACGTTCGCGAACGCCTCGTCGCTCTCGTCGACCGTGAGGGCGAAGAGCGCAAGGACGCTCGCGATTCCAGCGGCAGCGACCGCAGCGGGGATCCCGGCGGGGTCGTCGAGGCCGCGGTCGAGCAGGAGCACCGCCCCGAGCCCGAACATCCAGACCGTCGGGACGAGGTAGCCGACGCCCGTCCCGAGGAACGCCCCGGCGCGGCTTCGGGAGAAGCGCGTGTAGTCGGCGGCGAGGGGCGTCCAAGAGACGACGCTGGCGATCACGAGGTCGATCGCGTTCCAGAAGGTCGGAAACCCACCCTTGCCGGGCCGCGACCAGAGCTCGCCGAGGTCGGCGTGGTGCAGGGCCCACCATGTGAGGTAGGCCAGCGAGATGAGCACGATCCAGCCCGCGAACTTGCGGATGTAACGGCGCACCACACCGACGGGCCCGAGAAAGGCGAGCAGGATCGAGACGGCGCCGAAGACGAGCGTCCACATCCACTTGGCCTGAACCCCGAACAGCTGGTCGGAGAGCGCGGCTGCCGCCGTGGCGATGATGATCAGCTCAAAGGTCGCCCACCCGAGGCACTGGGCGACGTTCAGCGCCGTCGGCAGGTACGAGCCGCGACGGCCGAGCGGCGCGCGCAGGAGCACCATCGCGGGCACCCGTGCGTCCGCGCCGATCAAACCGGCGACGCCGAGCATGGCGTTGCCGACGAGCGCGCCCACCACGATCGCCGCGAGCGCGGTCCCGAGGGACAGCGCCGGGACGAGCAGCGCGCCGGCGACGATCACGAGCAGCGAGACCGAGAGGCTTGCCCAGAGGAGCGACGTGTCGACGAGCCCGAGGACTCGCAGCCGCTCCGGAACGGGCTCGATGCCCCACGCAGGTGTCTTCGATTCCATGACGCTCCCTTCGCTGGTCCTAACCAGATCAGGTTCGACGGGTGTGATCTCAGCCCCTGGAGAGGGGGCACCCCGGCTCGCCGCAAGTGTAGCGTCGGTTCCTACAATCGATGCCGTGCTCTCGGAGCTCGCGCCGCTGTACGAGACGATGGCGGACCCCGGCCAGATCGAGGAATGGCGGGCCTGCGTCCTCGGCCGTGCCACCACCGGAGACCGCTGGCGCAAGCTCGTGCTCTCGCCGGTCACGCTGCGCGGCGGAACGGCTGTAAGGCTCGTGAGGACAATCGACCGCCGGGAGGAGGCCGAGACGCTCGCGCTCTCCGACTGGCCGGCGCGGCTCGAGCAGATCCTGGACGAGCCGTTCGACCGGATTCACCTCCAGACGCGAACCCGCGACTGGCACGGACGGCGCACCAAGCGGGGCAAGTGGCTGATGACGAACGCCCGCCCATCCGCGCCGGACAGCGCCATCGCGGCTCACGATCGCGAGCGACGGTATCCGCTGCCACCAGAGCACCCGGCCGTCCGCCGGCTCTTCTCGGCGACAGGCCTCCTGACGGCAGAGGGTCAGGTGCGCGGACGCGCGGCGGGCAAGTACCGGCAGGTGCAGCACTACGTCAACCTGCTGCAGCCGCTGCCCGTGTGGGAGCGCGCGCGCGAGCTTGACCGCCCACTTCGGGTTGTGGACGCAGGTTGCGGCAAGGCGTACATGAGCCTGGCGCTCGTCCTCTACGGTGAGCTCCAGGGCGTGAAGGTCGACCTGGTCGGCCTCGACCGGGAAGCGGGCATCGTCGCGAAGGTGCGAGCGGTCGCTTCCGACCTCGGCTACGACGCGACCCGCTTCGAGGCGACCACGATCGGCGCGTTCGTGGAGCGGCCGGGCAGCGGACCGGTCGACCTCCTCGTCAGCCTCCACGCCTGCGATACCGCCACTGACGAAGCGCTAGCGGCGGGAGTTGCCCTCGACGCGCAGGCGATCGTCCTCGCGCCATGCTGCCAACACGAGCTGGCTCGCCAGCTTTCCGACGCCGAGGGCTGGTCCCCGGTGACCAGGCACAGCTTGCTGCGCCGCCGCGCCGCCGAGCTCGTAACCGACGGCCTTCGGGCGAGCGCGCTCGAGGCGCTCGGCTATCGCGCGGAGGCGATCGAGTTCGTGGCCGCCGAGCACACGGCCAAGAACCTCATGATCCGGGCGGTGCGGAGACAGCAACGGGACGAGGCAGCCGAGCGCAGAGCCCTCGACGAGTACAAGGCGCTCGCCTCCATCTGGGGCGTCGCGCCGAGCCTCGAGCGGTTGCTCGGCGACCGCTGGCCGGGATGAGCCACCTGCGCTGGGTGCTTCCTCTGCTCGGGGCCGGCATCCTCGCCGGCTGCGGGGGAAAGCAGGCTCCGCCTGGATCGGCGCCGATCTCTGTCTACTTTCTGCGCGACGGCAAGGTCGCCGCAGCGAGGCGCGTGGTTCTCGCGGATGAGAACCGCGCGGCCGCAGCGATTCGAGCGCTGCTCGAGGGGCCGAGCGCACCGGAGCGCGCAGCCGGTCTTTACACCGCGATTCCGGACACGGCGAGCGCCCGCCGGATCTCGGTTGCCACCCACACGGCGACGATTCGGGTCACGGGGCTCTCGAGCTCCGGGAGACGCGCGCAGCTTGGCGAGATCTTCTACACGCTCACGCAATTTCCGGTCGCACGACGCGTCGAGCTGGAGGACGGGACTGCGGGATCCCGGCGGGACTTCGAGGACGTCACGCCCGCGATCTTCGTCGAGTCGCCCGCCGTTGGCGAGCGGGTGACGAGCCCGATCCACCTATACGGGACGGCGAACACCTTCGAGGCGAACTTCATCGTCCGGGTACTCGACCGCAGCGGGCGTGTCTTGCGCGAGCACTTCGCCACGGCAACCTCGGGGAGCGGCACGCGCGGCACCTTCGACGTCAGGTTCCCGGTTCCCGGC
>JBBRYW010000228.1:0-4228 GCA_038237235.1 Gaiellales bacterium | reverse complement strand
GACTCCCTGCGCCATGTTTCCCGCACTCACGGTGACGAGGCGGGAGCCGAGCTCTTCGGCCGAGGCGGCAGTGATGGCGGCGTAGGCGCCCCGCAGCTTGAACGAGCCGATCGGCTGCAGGTTCTCGAGCTTGAGGTGGATCTCGCCGGGCGCGTCGAGGCGCACGAGCGGGGTGCGAGCGACCGTTCCCTCGATCGCTCGCCGGGCACGAGCGATCTGCTCGAGCGCGATCACGCTCTGAAGGCTAGTGCCCCGTGTAGCCGTTGATTCGATCCGACCTATGGGGGAATATGGGGAACGTTCACGACCGAAGGAGGGAACGAGAGTGGAAGCAGCCAGGCTCCGAGCACCCGAGCGGGACTTCGACCATCTCCGCGAGCAGTCGATCGGCCTGCCGCAGGTGCTGTTCCAGTCGATCACGCACATGGCGCCTGGCGCTGCAATTGCCTTCTCGATCCTCTTCTCGATCCAGTTCGCCGGCCCGGCGCTGCCGCTCTCCGTGCTGCTCGCGCTGATCGCCTGCCTGCTCGTCGCGAGCTCGATCGGGCAGCTCGCGAAGCAACTCCCTTCGGCGGGCGGGCTCTACAGCTATGTGGCCCGCTCGCTCGGGCCCGAGGCCGGCTTCATGGTCGGCTGGTCGTTCCTGCTCTTCGAGCCGCTCGTCGCGCCTCTTCTCTTCCTCATCTTCGCGTGGGCGACGCAGGACGTCGTCCAGAACGACGTCGGCTGGAGCTACACGGGGCAGTGGTGGGTCTGGGTCGTAATCGCGGCGGCCATCGTCTTCTTTCTCACCTACCGCGACGTCCGGCTTTCCACGCAGGCCGGTGTGATCCTCGGCGTGTTCGAGATCGCCGTCTTCCTGGCTCTGGCGATCTGGATGATCCTGTCGAACCACAATACGGTGCAGGTCTTCAACCCGACGCACGCCGAAGCCGGCACGTTCAACGGCATCTTCAAGGGAATGGTGTTCGCAATCCTCGCGTTCATCGGCTTCGAGGCCTCGGCGCCCCTCGGCGAGGAAGCTCGGCGTCCACGCTGGACGATCCCCCGGGCCGTCGTCCTCTCGGCGCTCTCGATCGGGATCTTCTACGTGATCTGCTCCTACGCGTGGGTGATCGGAACCGGCTTCGACAACTTCACGAAGGACACTCTCGCCCAGGCCAATCCCTGGCGTCACCTTGCGACGGTGTTCTGGGGTGGCGGCTGGGTGCTGATCTTCTTCGCCATCATCAACTCGGCGCTCGCGAACTCGAACGCGGGCGTCAACGCGGCGACGCGAGTTATCTATGCGATGGGCCGGAACGGGGCGCTGCCGCGCATCTTCGCGCGCACGCACCCGGAGCACCGGACACCGCATGTCGCGATCATCGCGCAGACGATTCTCGGGCTGGCCGTCGCGCTCCTGATGGGGTGGAAGTGGGGCCCGCTGACAGCGTTCAGCATCATCGCCGTCGCGGTCACTATCGTCGTGATCCTCGTCTACATCACGGTCTGCATCTCGACGATCGTCTTCTACCGCCGCGAGCTACCGGCCGAGTTCAGCCCGTGGCTGCACGGCGTCGTGCCGATCCTCGGCGCGATCGCCTTCCTGCCGCCGCTCTGGTACCAGTACCACCCGTTGCCGGCCTACCCGCTGCGAATCGCGAACTGGGTGGCGATCGCCTGGGTCGTGGCGGGCATGGGGGTCACCGTGTTCATGGCGCGGACGCGGAGGCAGGCGCTTGTCAACGCGGGGCGGATCTTCGTGGAGGACGACGACGTCGTCGCGCCGGTCGTTCCCGGGGCGCAGGGGGTGTGAGATGGCTGTCACGACGGTCGACCATGTGATCTCGCGCGAGGAGGTCGTCTGGGCCTTCGGGCCGGAGATGACACCCGTGCTCGAGGTGGAGCCGGGAGCCGTGGTCCGGTTCGAGACGAACGACTGCTTCACGGGTCAGATCCAGAGCGAGCAAGATCTCGTCACCGGGATCGACTTCGCGCGCGTGAACGGCGCAACCGGTCCGGTCGCGGTCAAGGGGGCCGAGCCGGGAGACTCGCTCGTCGTCGAGTTCCTCGAGGTGACGCCCGGCGAGCAGGGTGTGGCGACGATCATTCCCGGCTTCGGGCAGCTGATCGACGAAGTCTCCTCGCCGGTGACCAAGCTCTTCCGGGTCGAAGGCGAAACGATCCGCATGAACGAGCGAGTTACCTTTCCCTTGCGTCCCATGGTCGGCGTGATCGGTGTCGCAACCGGAGGCGAGGAGCTCACGAACGCCTACGCGGGGCGGCACGGCGGCAATCTCGACGACCACCTCCACGGCCCGGGCGCGAAGGTCTACTTCCCCGTTCGCCAGCCGGGCGGGATGTTCGCTGTGGGGGACATGCACGCCTCGATGGGCGACGGAGAGATCTGCGGCACGGGCGTCGAGATCGGCGGCGAGGTGACGGCCCGCTTCGACGTGTTGAAGGGCAAGCAGGCCGAGTGGCCGGTCAGCGAGCTCGAGCGGGCGTGGGTGGCGCACGGCACGGCGGGTGGCGACTTCATGGAAGCGCTGCGCGCGGCCTGCGAGGAGGCTGCGCGTCTGCTCGTCGACCAGTGGGGATTCACGATCGAGGAGGCCTTCATCTTCATCTCGGTCGCCTGTGACGCGAACGTATGCCAGGCCTGCCAACCGTCGCCGTTCTCGACCATCGCGCGAGTCGTCGTCCCCAAGCTCGACGCCACGCCGGCGCCGTTTCGTGTCTGAGCAGGGGAGCGCTTGGCCCAGATGGGGGACAAGCGGCCCGGCAGCGTGGCGCAAGCGGCTTGCTAGGCTCTCGGGCGCAGGGGCCCTCAAACAGCACCGGGTCCGCCGAAATATGTTGGCCCATAGCTCTCGGCCGTGAACCATCCGTCCTCAGTCCAAGTGGCCGGAGTGCCTCGCTTGACCCGAGACACGTCCGAAGCACGCCCGAGCGATCAGGGGATGACCATGGAGATCGGCGCCGAGAGTGGAAGCACCGCGAAAGCCTCGGACGAGGCACTCGTCGCGCTGGTCGGATCTGGACACGAAGAAGCGCTAGGAGCTCTCTATGAACGATTCGGCCCGCTGGCCTACAGCCTTGCGGTTCGGATCATCCGCGATCGAGCTTTTGCCGAGGACGTCGTGCAGGACGGTTTCCTTGCGATCTGGAACTCGGCGCGGCGCTACTCGACCGGGCAGGGAAGTGTGCGCACGTGGCTGCTGACGATCGTGCACCGGCGTGCCGTCGACGTCGTACGGAAGCAAAATCGCATCCGGCTGGCAGAGGCTTCGGTTGAGCGGCGTGACGAGCAGACCGGCGAGGAGACCGACGAGCAGGCGCAGCTGCGGGCGGACCGGCGCTTCGTGCAGACGGTTCTCGCGCAGCTGAAGCCCGAGCAGCGCGAAGCGCTCGAGCTCGGCTACTACGGCGGCCTGACCCAGTCTCAGATCGCCCGTCGCCTCGGTCAGCCGCTCGGAACGGTCAAGAGTCGGACGTTGCAAGGACTTGCGCGGCTGCGGGATCTCTTCGAGCTGGAACCGACTACTGCCGCCCTCTCCGGAGCTGTCGAACCTCGGACCTTCCGGGGCGGATCGTCCACGTCAGAGTTGCAGAACCGTATGGAGGTGCTCGACCGTTAGTCCGATGAACCCGAGCATCGGCCCGAGCGAGAGCTGGGCGGGGCCTGACGAACGCGCGGACGAGCCCGCTCCACTTTCCGCATATGCGGCGGGCTCCAACCACCTCCCCGTTCGGTTCCGGCTGAGGAGAGACTTCGTCGACGTGCCGGTCGCACACGCGGGCCGATTGATTCAGGATCTCGAGCGCCTGGCGCTTTCGCCGCACATGCCCTTTTCGGCCGCGGCGAAGATCCGCGAGGCTATCTCGATCGTCGAGCGCCGTCCGCGGATCACATTCTCCCTCGGCGAGAAGATCACGATCAGCGAGACGCTGCGCCGCGTCTGGGAGGAGAGGAAGGTTCTTCCTCCGACGCTACGCGAGCTGCGGGACAGGCTCGAGGACGAGCTCGAGCGAGCGCGGAACCACTCCTCGTAGTGCGCCAGCCGAGCTCGTACGGCGGCGACTCGCAAGCCCTCGGAGCAAGGCGGGAGCTGGCGCCGAGCGGTCTTGCGCCACGGATGCGAGGCGTGCTGCACGAATGCGGATTCCTGGCTTCGCTCGCAGCCGGGATCGCCCTCGCGCTGACCGCGAGCGGAGCGCGGGCGCAGGTGGCTGCCGCGATCTT
>JBBRYW010000227.1:0-4253 GCA_038237235.1 Gaiellales bacterium | reverse complement strand
GGCGTGGACTTGGGCGGGTACCTGAAGGTGCACGTCCTTACTCACCCCCCGATGCCGTGCTCGCGCAGGGTCTCGTTCAGGCTCGTTCGCAGGTCAGTCGACTTCCGCCGCTGCCCGATGATGAGCGCGCAGGCGAGCTGGTAGGTGCCGGCCGGGAACGCACGCGGCCGCGTGCCCGGCACGACCACCGACCGCGGCGGCACGTAGCCTCTGTGCTCGATGGGCTCCGGGCCGGTGACGTCGATGATCGGGACCGTGGCCGTAAGCGAGACGTTCGGCGCCAGCACCGCGCCGGCGCCGACCCGGACGCCTTCCGTCAGGATGCACCGAGAGCCGATGAAGGCGCCGTCCTCGACGATCACCGGGCGGGCTCCAGCCGGCTCGAGCACGCCGCCTATGCCGACTCCGCCGGCGAGGTGGACGTCAGCCCCGATCTGGGCGCCAGACCCCACGGTCGCCCACGTGTCGACCATCGTGCGCGGCCCGATCCAGGCGCCGATGTTGACGTAGCTCGGCATCAGCACGACCCCGGGCGAGAGGTAGGCCCCGTAACGCGCGACGGCCGGTGGCACGACGCGCACGCCGAGCGCCTCGTAGCCGTGCTTGAGCGGGATCTTGTCGTGATAGGAGAAGGGGCCGAGCTGCTCAGGCTCCATCCGGCGGAGGCGAAAGTACCCGAGGATGGCCTGCTGGGCCTCCTCGTTGACGCGCCACTGCTCGCCGTCCGGCTCGGCGACGCGCAGCTCGCCGCGATCGAGCGCGGCGACGAGCTCCTCCACGCGTGCTGGCTCCAGCTTGCTCACAAGAACTTTTCCAGGATGCGGGCGGCACGCTCGCAGTCGGCGAGCGAGGGAACGAGGGAGAGCCGGACGTATCCTTCGCCCGAGGGCCCGAAGTACGACCCCGGCGCGAGCAGCACGCCTCGCTCGAGCAGCCGGGCGGCGAAAATTTCGGAAGACTCGCCCCCTGGTACCTCGAGCCAGAGGTAGAACGTGGCCCGGCTGCCTGCCACCCGGACGCGCTTGCGCCCGAACAGCTCGAGGAACACCTCGCGCTTGCGCCTGTAGGTCTCCCTCACGCGCTCGACATGGCTCTCGTCGTCCCAGGCGACGATCGAGGCCCGCTGCACGAACTCCTGGGGTGCGGTGCCGACCGTCGGACGAAACGCCCGTAGAGCCGCGATCAGCTCGGGGTCCCCGGCGACGAAGCCGGAGCGGTAGCCGGTCATCGACGAGCGCTTGCTGAGCGTGTTGAACACCGCGAGATTCTCTCGCCCTCCGGCCTGGAGCGCCGAGACAGGTGGCTCGTCGAACCAAAGCTCCGAATAGGTCTCGTCGCAGGCGAGCAGAAAGTCGTGACGCTGCGCGAGCTCGAGCGCGCGGGCAAGGAACTCGAGAGGCACGGTGGCACCGGTCGGGTTGTTGGGGTAGTTGAGCCAGAGGAGCGCCACGCGGCGCCACGCCGTCTCGTCGAGTTGGTCGAGGTCGGGGATGAAACCGCGTCGGTCGAGCAGCGGCAGGACGAGGGGCTCGCCGCCGGCGAACAGCGCGCCACGGAGGGGTACCGGGTAGCCCGGCTCGGTCACGATCACGAGCCGGCGGCCCCCCTCACGGTCGACGACGGCCTGCGCAAGGCTGAAGATCGCCTCCTTGCTGCCGAGGGTCGGCACGATCTCGCGCTCGGGATCGAGCCGGACGCCGAACCGACGCTCGCACCAGCCCGCGACCGCCGCACGCAGCTCGGGCAGGCCCTGCGCGAGCGGGTAGCTCGAAGTCTCCGGCACGCTGGCGACGAGCGCCTGGCGGATCGCCGGATCGGTCGGCTCACGTGGGTCGCCGGTGCCGAAGTCGATCACGTCGACCCCGCGTGCGACCAGTTCTCGCTTCGTTTGCTCGAGCCGCACGAAGGGGTACGTCTCGAGGTTGCGCAGCACCGGAGATATCCGCATGGTCGGCACGCTAGACGAACGATTCTCAGCGCCGTGGCGTGGGATGCCACCCAGCGAGCGGCATAATCACTTGCGTGAGCCTGCACCAACCGGATCCAGCGCCCGGAGCAACGCCCGAGCGCGGGTTCATCGTGGCGGTACTCGAGCAGGGAATCGAGGCCGAGGCGGAGCTGGCGGAGATCCGGGAGCTCGCCCGTGCGGCCCGTGTCGAGCCGATCGGTCAGCTCGTGCAGCACCGCGCCCGACCGGACGAGCGGACGTACGTCGGAAAGGGGAAGCTCGCCGAGCTGGAGGGCGCGTACCAGGACTCGGGTGCCGAGTCGTTGCTCGTCGACGGCGAGCTCACGCCAACGCAGCAGCGGACGCTCGAGAACGCCCTCGGCGCCCGGGTGGTCGATCGGACGCAGCTGATCCTCGACATTTTCGCCCAGCACGCCGTCAGCGCCGACGGCAAGCTGCAAGTCGAGCTCGCCCAACTGGAGTACAACCTGCCGCGCATGCGCGGCATGTGGCAGCACCTCGAGCGCCTCGGCGGAGGCGTCGGTACCCGCGGGCCCGGCGAGTCACAGCTCGAGACGGATCGCCGTCTCGCTCGCCGCCGCGTCTCGCTGCTCAAGCGCCGTCTCGAGAAGCTCTCGCGACGGCGCGCGACGGGTCGTCGCTCCCGACGCCGGTCCGAGACCCCAACCGTCGCCCTGGCCGGGTACACGAACGTCGGCAAGTCGACGCTGCTGAACGCGCTGACGGATGCCGATGTGTCCGTCGAGAATCGTCTCTTCGAGACGCTCGATCCCACCACGCGTTGGTTCGAGCACGAGGGGCGGCGGTACCTCGTTACCGACACGGTCGGCTTCATCCGCCGCTTGCCGCACGAACTCGTGGACGGGTTCGCCGCGACGCTGGAGGAGACGCTCGACGCCGATCTCATCCTCCACGTCGTGGACGCCTCGGCCCCGGAGGAGCGGATCGACGAGATGGTGGCCGCAGTGGAGTCGGTCCTCGCCTCGATCGGGGCGGCCGACATGCCGACCGAGCTCGTCCTGAACAAGGTCGATGTACTCAACTTGCTCGGCCGCCGCCGCCTTGCCAACCGCTTTCCCGGCGCGCCCCAGATCTCGGCGCAGCACGGAGAGGGCCTCGCCGATCTGCGCGCCATGATCGCGGATCAGTTCACCGACCGGTTCGTGGCTGTGCGCCTGCTCGTGCCGTTCGGTGACGGCTCGAAGCTGGCCGAGCTGTACGCGCTCGGCGCGCCGATCGACGAACGGATCGACGGCGCCGACGGCGTGTTGATCCGCGCCCGCCTGCCGCGGGTGGAACTGCGGAGATTCGCGCCGTACCTCGTCGCTGAAGCGACGGACGCCTCCGCGGCAGGCGCGGGATGATCGAGCTACCGATCCGCCGTCTCCGCGACGAGGCAGTCGTGCCGGCACGCGCGTACGCAGGTGACGCAGGGCTCGACCTGATCGCCTGTGAGCACGCGACGCTCGAGCCGGGCGGGCGTGCCGTGATCGGAACTGGCCTCGCCGTAGCGATTCCGGAGGGGTTTGCCGGCTTCGTCCAGCCACGGTCCGGGCTAGCGGCAAAGCACGGCATCTCGGTGCTCAACGCGCCGGGCCTGATCGACTCGGGCTACCGCGGGGAGATCAAAGTCATTCTGCTGAATACGGACGCCGAAAGCTCGTTCACGGTCGAGCCGGGGATGCGGATCGCTCAGCTCGTCGTGGTCGGGGTCCCAGGCTCGTCCGTGGTCGAGGTCGACGAGCTGCCGGGGAGCGAACGCGGGCAACGCGGGCACGGCTCCTCGGGCCTCTCGGTGGCTCACCCGAAAGGCTGATGGGCGAGCCGCGTATCCGCGTGTCCGCGATCCTGCGCTGGCGCGATCGCGTGCTCTTGTGCCGCCACGAGAAGCCGGGGAAGGAGTACTGGCTCCTGCCCGGCGGAGGCGTCAACTCGGGGGAGAGCCTCCTCGACGCGCTCCACCGGGAGCTCGCGGAGGAGATTGGAATCGATGACGAGCTACCCGTGGAAGGCCCCGTTGCGCTCGCCGACTCGATCGCGCCCAAGCGGAGCCTCACCGGCAAGCACGTGGTCCAGATCATCTTTGCCGGCGATCTCGGCGCGCGCTCGCTCGAGGCAGTCACGTCCAAGGACGCGGCCGTGCGCGGACATCGGCTGTTCGCACCGGTAGAGCTCGACGACGTGGTGATTCACCCGCCGATCCAGCGGTTCCTCGCGCGCTGGCAGCCCGGCGACCCAGTCGTCTACCTCGGCGCTCTCTGGGCTCCGTGAGTTTGGTTTAGGC
>JBBRYW010000226.1:0-4292 GCA_038237235.1 Gaiellales bacterium | reverse complement strand
TCCTCTGGTCGCTGCCGAGCGCGCTCCTCGCTGCCGCGCTGCCGCGCCGCCTGCTCGAGCGGCTGCTCTTCGCGCTCGTCGGGCTGGGTTTCCTCTTCACCGTCTTCGAGGTGGTCGCGGTCGCGCGGAGCTCCGCCGACGTCAACCGCTTCAGCCCGATCGCCTACCTGGATCCGATCTCCGCGGGCCTCATCCCCGCGGCGGCCGCCATTTCCTGTCTGGCGCTCCGTCCGCGAACGCAGCGCGTGCGGGCGCTTCGGCTGGCGGGCTTTACGCTGCTCGTCGCGGCGACCGTGCTGCCCGGCTCGCGTAGCCCGGTACTGAGCCTCGTCGTTGCGCTGGCTGCGATGCTCGCCTTCTCGTGGCGAGGCCTATGGCGCGTCGCCCTCGTGGGTCTCGCCGTCGGCCTGCTGGCCGGCTGGCTCGTGTCGCGGAGCGTCGGCTCGTCCGGTTACTACACGACCGGCGTGCCGGGATTCGGCAGCTCGCAGGCCTCGCAGCAGCCGATCTCGACCTTCAAGCTTCGCCGGGAGTGGTGGACCCGGGCCGTCAAGGACATCCCCGACAGGCCGCTCTTTGGGCACGGCGTGGCGATGCTCCGCGACGAGACGCCCGAGGCCAGGCGCATGGGAATCGCCGGTCAGCGGATCTCAACCCACAACGCGATCGTGGAGTCCGCCTACTCGCTCGGCGCGCTCGGGTTCGTCCTTTACATGGGCTTGCTCGTTCTCGTCTTCGTCGCACTCGTCCGCCTGCGGCGGAGCTTCTCTTCGGACCGGGTCGCGCTGTTTGCTCTGGGGCTCTTCGTCTTTGCGTTCGTGAACTCGAACATCAGCGGCCAGATCGGCGACGACGGCGTCCGCTGGGCCGCGGGCACGATCGTCGTCGCGCTCTACGCCGACGCGCGCCGCCGGGCGGGGCCTGCGCGGGCGTGACGCGCCCGCTCAGGGTCGCGCTCGTCTTCGGCAGCTTCCCTCCGATCCGGAACGGAGGATCGGACTTCCTCGCACGCTTTGCGCCCGCACTGGCGGCGGCGGGCGCGCAGGTCTCGGTCGTGACGTCGTGGGCAAGCGCTCCCGAGCGAGAGGCGGTGGCTGCGGGCGTCACGGTTCACCGGATCGTCGAGAGCTGGGGGCTTGGTCGAGCCGGTCGGAGATCGCTTCGCCAGGCCGATCGGCTGCTCGAGGACGAGGGGATCGACGTGGTTCACGTCTTCTTTCCGGACTCGGAGCTCGGCTCGGAGCTCGAGTTGATGGCGGCGCTCGGCGCCGGTCGTCCGCTCGTCACGACGTTCTGGAATCTCGGCCTCGGCCGTCGCTCGCCCATGCGGGTCCGCGCCACCGCCGCCGCGCTCCTCGCTCGCAGCCGCGCGCTCACGAGCCACGACCCGGCCTACCTCTCAGTCCTTCGCCGCGCGCGAATCGGGCGTCCCGTGCACTGGCTTCCGGTGGGGAACAACGTCCACGCGGCAGTCGGAGCTCCGCCGGACCGGGACGGCTCGACACTCGCCTACTTCGGGCAAGTGGACTTCACGCGAGGGCTCGAGGATCTGTTCGAGGCGCTGCGGCGCGTGCGCTCGAAGCACGACGTCCGTCTCGTGATGATCGGGTCGGCGGCTCGGGAGGAGCGCTACGCGGCCGATCAGGCCGCCCACTCGTACCTGCGTCGCATTCGAGCGCTCCCCGCCGAGCTCGGCGTCGAGGATGCCGTCCGGTGGACCGGTTACCTGCCGGACGCCGAGGTTGCGGCGCTGCTTGCCGGAGCCGACCTGTGCGTCCTGCCGTACCGGCGGAACAGCCTGGGTCGAAGCTCGCTTGCGGCGGCGCTCCAGCTCGGTGCGCCGACCGTGCTCGCGGGAAGCGAGGCGGCGATCGCGCCGCTCCGCGCGGGGCGGCACGTCGCGCTCGTGCGGCGCGGCGATCCCGCCGCGCTCGCAGGCGAGATCACGCGCCTGCTCGAGAGCCCGACGGAGCGGGCGCGCCTTGCCGCCGGCGCACGGAGCGCGGGAAGGCTGTTCGCGTGGCCGCGGATCGCGAGCGGCGCCCTCGCGGTCTACCGGCTCGTGGTCTTGGGCCCCTAATCCTAATGCGGCTGACGCTACGCCATACCTACGACTTCGGTGCGGAGGGCGGGGCCGTCGGCGACGATCTCGTTCGGCCCGAGGCGTGGGACGCTGCGCGCGATCTCGCCGGCCCCTTCGCGCTTCCGGCGACGCGCATGGAGTGGGAGGCACGGGCGAGCTCGCCCGAGCTTGCCGCCCGCGCCCGCGACATTGCCGCGCTCACCGCTCGTCTCGATGCCGAGAGCGTCTGCTCGTACGGCGCCGGGATTGGCGCCCTCGAGCTGAACCTCGCTCGCCTGGCGCCCGGCCTGCACCTCGTCTGCACGGACTATGCCCCGCGGACGGTGGAGCGACTGGGCGCGCTCTTTCGGGAGGCGGAGATTGTTCGCCACGACCTCTTGCGGGACGACCCGCTGGAGGCGGATCTGCACCTCCTCCACCGAGTCGACACCGAGCTGTCCGACGATGAGTGGCGCACGGTCTTCCCGCGCTTCCGCACGCCGGCGCTCTATGTGCCGGCGATGCTCCTGACCTGGCGCACCGCTGCGAAGGAGCTCGTGCGGCGGGTACGCCTGCCGAGGGCGACCCGCGCCGGCTACGTGCGAACGGAGGATGCGCTCCGCGTGCTCTGGCGGCCGAGCCACCGCGACGAGCGTCTGGCGGTCGGCGACCTCACCGGCTTTCTGCTCATCCCTCGGTAGGTCGCCCGCCCGTCAGGTGGAGCGCGTGACCATGTGGTTGCCGAGGACGAGCGTGTCCATGCGCGTGCGCAGGAAGCAATCGACCGCCTGCGTCGGCGTCATCACGATCGGCTCGTTCTCGTTGAAGGACGTGTTGAGCACGATCGGTACGCCCGTCTTGCGCTCGAACTCCTTGATCAGTCGCCAGTAGCGCGGCGTTACCCGCTCGTCGACGGTCTGGAGGCGTCCGGTGTCGTCGATGTGGTTGACCGCCGGGATCTCGCCTCGCTTTTCCTCGCGGGTCTTGTACACGAGCACCATGAACGGCGAGACGTAGTCCTGCTCGAACCAGTCTCCGGTCGCCTCGGCCAGGATCGACGGCGCGAACGGCCGGAACGGCTCGCGATGCTTGATGCGGGCGTTCAGGATGTCTTTCATGTCGTGCCGGCGCGGGTCGGTCACGATCGAGCGGTTGCCGAGCGCGCGGGGGCCGAACTCCATCCGGCCCTGAAACCAGCCGACGACCTCGCCCTCCGCGATGCACCCGGCGACTCGGGGAAACAGCTCATCGTCGCCAAGCAGCTCCGCCTCGAGGCTCGCTGCGCGGAGCGCCGCCGCACATTCGTCGTCGGAGTAGCCCGGCCCGGTCCCTGCGTCCTCCATCACGTAACCGCGCGGGCGGCCGAGCACCTGGTTCCAGACGTAGAACGCAGCGCCTACCGCCGTGCCGGAATCGCCCGCGGCTGGCTGGACGTAGATCTCCTCGAACGGGGTCCGCAGGCGGATCAGCCCGTTCGCGACCGCGTTCAGCGCGACTCCGCCGGCGAGGCAGAGCCTCGGGATGCCGGTGCGGCGCCACAGGCCGTCGAGCACGTGCAGGTAGGCCTCCTCGAGCATCGCCTGCATCGACGCTGCGACGTCCTCGTACAGCTCGGTCAGCTCCGAGCCCGGCTCGCGCGCGCGGCCGAACCGCTCCTCCATCCGCTCGGAGAAGACGCGCTTGAAGCTCGGCGTCCCCGCCTGCCAGGTCACGTCCAGCCCGCGCTGGTGCGTGAAGTAGTCGAGGCCGAGCTCGAAGAGCGGCCCGTCGAGGCACACGACCTCGCGCATCTTCTCGACGTGCCTCGGCTTGCCGTAGGGGGCGAGCCCCATCACCTTTCCCTCGTCTCCGTACTTGGGAAAGCCGAGCCACTGCGTCACGGCTGTGTAGAAGATTCCGAGCGAGTGGGGGAACATGACCCGGTCCAGAACCTCGAGCCTCGAGCCCCGGCCGACGGCCAGCATCGTGCTCGTGAAGTCGCCGAAGCCGTCCACAGAGAGGATCGCCGCGTCTTCGAAGGGCGAGACGAAGAACGCGCTCGCGGCGTGCGCCTTGTGGTGCTCGACGTGGTGAACCTCCGCGCGTAGCGCCTCCGGCGAGAGGTTGAGCGCGACTCCGAGCTCGGTCCGGACGTCACGGATCTTCGCCATGTTGCCCAGGCGATGGCGCACGAAGCCGGGCCGGACGCCGTGACGCAGCGCGCGCAGCACCTTGCGCGGGAGGTGTGCCC
>JBBRYW010000225.1:0-4345 GCA_038237235.1 Gaiellales bacterium | reverse complement strand
GCCGGAAGCAAACGCGACCGGTTCGTCATGGGGCTCCTGCGCGCGTGTGCAGACGCGGTGCTCATCGGCGCCGGAACGCTGCATGCATCGCCGCGGGGACAGTGGACGGCCGAACACGCATACCCGCCAGCCGCGCCCCTGTACGCCGAGCTGCGTCGCCTGCGAAACCGGCCTGCAAGGCCGACGCTGGCGGTCGTCAGCGGCAGCGGCCGGATCGACCCGCACCATCCCGGGCTCGCCGAACGTGCGCTGGTGCTGACGAGCGAGCAGGGTGCGGCGCGGCTCGGCGACCGGCTCCCGCGCTCGGCCACGATCGTCCCGATCGGCAGCGAGTCGCCGATCGACCCGGTCGCGACAATCGAGGCGTTACGGGCAGGCGGCCACACGCTGATCCTTTGCGAGGGCGGACCGACGCTGTTCGGTGAGCTGACCGCGGCCGGGCTCGTCGACGAATTGTTCTTGACGCTGTCGCCGCTTCTGGCCGGCCGCTCCGCCACCGACCGTCGCCTGTCGCTGGTGGAGGGCACCAAATTCCTACCCGGCAGCGGGGTCGACTGCAAGCTGCTGACGCTGCGCCGGGCGGGATCGCACCTGTTCCTTCGCTACGAGCTACCGCGACCGCAGTGATCGTCGCTTGATCGAAACGGTGCTGACCTCGACGGCTCCTTCCGGCCGGCAGGTGGAAATCGGGTCCGGCGAGCAGCGCGCCTGGATCGTGGAGGTGGGCGGCGGGTTGCGCGCGTACTCCGCTCGCGGGCGCGAGTTGCTCGACGGCTACTCCGCCGACGAGATGTGCAGCTCCGCGCGGGGCCAGTGCTTGGTCCCGTGGCCGAACCGCATCCGCGACGGCCGTTACGAGTTCGCGGGCCTGCAGCAGCAGCTTGCACTGACCGAGCCTGAGCGGCAGGACGCGATTCACGGGCTTGCCCGCTGGGCAAACTGGAGGGTCGCGGAGCAGGGTGGCGAGAACGTCACGATGGAGTATCTGCTTCACCCGCAGCCTGGGTATCCGCACGCGTTGCAGCTCGCGGTTGAGTATCGCCTCGATGCCGACGGTCTCATGGTTCGCACGACGGCGACGAACGTGGGCTCGAACGCGTGTCCGTACGGTGCGGGTGCGCATCCCTATCTGACGGTGGGCACGCCGACCGTCGACAGCGTCGTCCTCCAGGCGCCGGGCCGTACGCGTCTGATCAGCGACGATCGGGGGATTCCGACCGGCGACGAGCCGGTGGACGGAACCGAGTACGACTTCAGGGCGCCGCGACCGATCGGGAAAACAAGACTGGACACGGCGTATACCGACCTCGAGCGTGACGATGACGGGCGCGCGCGCGTGAAACTCGCATCGCCGGACGGTGAGACCGCGGCGACGTTCTGGCTCGACGAGCACCACCGCTATCTGATGCTCTTCACCGGCGATCCGCTCCCGGACGTGAACCGGCGCAGCCTCGGCATCGAGCCGATGACCTGCGCGCCGAATGCGTTCCAGAGCGGCGAAGGGCTCGTCATCCTCAAGCCGGACGAGTCGTTCGCGGCCGCCTGGGGAATCGAGCCCTCATGACTTCTGGAAGTGGGAGGTCGCGTGAGCTGGAGGGCAAGGTCGCGCTCGTCACCGGCGCCGGCAGCGGCATCGGCTACGCGATCGCGGAGCGCTTCGCCCACGAGGGCGCTGCGGTCGCGATCGACTACCTCGGTCACAGCGAGGACGCGCAGGCGCTCGCACGCGACCTAAGCGCCGAGGGCGCGAAGGCCGTCGCGCTGGAAGCGGACGTCACCAACGCTGCCGCGGTCGAGGCATTGATCGCACAGGTCGTCGAGCGATTCGGCAGTCTCGACGTGCTCGTCAACAACGCCGGGATCGAGAAATCGCAGCCGCTGCTCGAGGTCGACGAAGCGAGCTGGGACCGCACGCTTGCAGTCGACCTGAAGGGGCCGTTTCTCTGCTTGCAGGCAGCGGCGCGCAGGATGAAGGAGAGCGGCGGCGGCTCGATCGTGAACATCTCCTCGATCCACGAGGACTTCCCCTTTCCGAGCTTCACGCCCTACGCGGCGGCGAAGGGCGGGCTACGCATGCTGATGCGAAACGCAGCGCTCGAGCTCGCGCCTCTCGGAATCAGGGTCAACAACATCGCGCCCGGCGCGATCGCGACGCCGATCAACGCGGCCACACTCGCGGATCCCGCGAAAGGTTCAACGGCTGCAGGAGATCGTGCCCCTGCAGCGGATGGGAACCCCCGAAGAGGTGGCCGAGGTCGCGCTCTTTCTCGCCTCGGGCCGGTCGTCGTACGTGACCGGCTCGACCTACTTCGTCGACGGCGGAATCGTCAGGCACGCGGAGCCGCTCTGACGTGCGCCGTGTCGGCTCGCAGCCTTGGCGCTTGCACGATGCAGCGCACGCGAGGCCAGGGGCGTTCCGCTACCGCTATCTATCCTGGAGGTACACCATGTCCGAGAACCCACCCCACGAGGATGGCATCGATCTCGATGAGCCTCGTAGCGTCGACCCCAAGTACCGTTCGTTCGATCCTCCCGAGCATCCGTCGCTGCGTGACCCGAAGACCAACCCGCGCGGCGTCCGCCACATCGACGAGACGGCCCAGGATCGGATGCCGGTCACGGACCGTCCGCGCTACCGGGCCGCACAGAGCCGCCGCGCCGCCATGATCGCCGCAGCGAAGCGGCGCCTACGAGGGTTGGCCGGACGCCGGAACGTCCCGCCTCCCAGCGAGCCTCAGTCTTAGTGGTGCCGGTCGAGGAGCGGCGCGTCGCTGCCGGTGTGGTCGTCGTCGGCACGGGCGCGGCCGGTCTGCGCGCCGCGATCGAGCTCGCGGAGAGCGGCGTGCAGGTGCTCTGCGTCGGCAAGCGGCGGCGCGACGACGCGCACACGGTGCTCGCTTCCGGAGGGATCAACGCGGCGCTCGGCACGATGGACCCGGAGGACAGCTGGGAGCAGCACGCCGCCGACACGCTGCGGGAGGGCTACTGGCTGGGCGATCCGCGCAGCGTGGAGCTCCTCTGCCGCGAGGCGCCGGCCGCGATCGACGACCTGGTCCGCTGGGGGGCCCAGCTCGCGCGTGAGGAAGACGGGCGACTGTCGCAGCGCTTCTTCGGCGCTCACCGGTTCAGGCGAACCTGCTTCGCGGGCGACTACACCGGCCGGGAGATTCAGCGCACGCTCGTGCGCCGGGCCGCGGAGCTCGGTGTGGCGGTGCGCGACGACGTCTACGTCACGCGCCTGCTCGTTCACGACGGGCGCACGTTTGGCTGTTACGGGTTCGGCGTCGACGACGGCAGCCGCTGGGTGTTCGTCGCCGACGCCGTAATCCTCGCGGCGGGCGGGCACACGCGGATCTGGCGTCGTTCGTCGTCGCGACGCGACGAGAATACCGGCGACGCGATGCGGCTGGCAGCCGATGCCGGCTGCCGCCTGCGCGACATGGAGCTCGTCCAGTTTCACCCGACCGGAATGATCTTTCCGGAGGAGTCGGCCGGGACGCTCGTCACCGAAGCCGTGCGCGGCGAAGGCGGGATCCTGCGCAACGCGGCGGGGGAGCGCTTCATGGAGCGCTACGACCCCGACCGGCTCGAGCTCTCGACCCGCGACCGCGTCGCTCTGGCCATCTACACCGAGATCGCCGAAGGACGCGGCACGGAGCATGGCGGCGTGCTGCTCGACGTTTCCCAGCTCGGCCGCGACACGGTGCTCAGCCGCCTGCCGCGCATGTACCGGCAGTTCGTCGACCTAGCCATGCTCGACATCACCCGGGCGCCGATGGAGGTCGCGCCGACGGCGCACTACTCCATGGGCGGGGTCCGGGTCGAACCCGAGACGCACCTGACCGACGTCGAAGGACTGTACGCGGTCGGGGAATGCGCAACCGGCGTGCATGGCGCCAACCGCCTGGGCGGCAACTCACTCGCCGAGTGCCTTGTCTTCGGCCGGATCGTCGGCAGCGAGGCCGCGCGCTGGTCGGCGGCACTCGACATTCAGGTACGCGACCGCGCCGCTATCGCCGCCGCGGCCGAAGAGGTCGACGAGCTGCTCGGTCGTCGCGGCGACGAGTTCGCGCGCCCGCTTCAGCGGGCCGTGCGCGACCTCATGTCGGAGTGCTGCGGTGTCGTCCGCTCCGAGGACGGCCTGGAAGAAGGAGTTGCGCGGCTCGACAAGGTCAGCGGGCGAGCCCGGGCGATGGAGGTGCGCCCGGACCTCGCCGGCTACGCCGACCTCGCGCACGCCTTCGACCTGCAAGGCTCGCTGCTCGCCGCGCGGGCGACGCTCGAATGCGCGCTGGAACGGCGCGAGAGCCGCGGCGCGCACACGCGACTCGACTACCCCGACCAG
>JBBRYW010000224.1:0-4473 GCA_038237235.1 Gaiellales bacterium | reverse complement strand
TCTGCGCGAGCTATGCCCCTGCCCGATCTGCGACGCCGACGCACGAGCACGATAGAAGCCCTTGGGAATCCGACTTCCAAACCGGCTCGGCGGGCCTTCTTGCCGCGGTCGTCGAACGCACTCGAGACGACGGTGACCTGGGGGACGTATCAGGGCACGAGCGCCGACGACTTGCCGAGCTGGGACATCACGACCTACGAGCATCCGCGAGTTGAACCGTCACCCTGGGCGCAAGGTGCAGGGATGGTCGCTGGGAGCGTCCGGCGATGACGACGGTGTCGATCGGCAGCGGCGGTGTGACGCCGGCGAACGTCCTCGCCGTCGCGCGCGGCGACGCCCGCATTGAGCTGGCGCCGGAGGCCCAGGAGGCGATGGCGGCGAGCGCCGCGATCGTTCAGCAGCTCGCGTGCTCCGAGCGCCCGGTCTACGGCGTCTCGACCGGGTTCGGCTCGCTCGCAACCACGCCGATACCGGCCGAGCGGCGAGAGGAGCTGCAGCAGAGGCTCGTCCGCTCGCACGCCGCGGGCATGGGTGAACCGGTCGAGCGCGAGGTCGTCCGGGCGATGTTCTTCCTGCGCGTGCGTTCACTCGCGATGGGCCGTTCCGGCACGCGCCCCGCTGTCGCCGAAACAATGGTCGGGCTCCTCAACGCCGGGATCACGCCGGTCGTGCCCGAGCACGGATCGCTCGGAGCGAGTGGGGATCTCGTTCCGCTCGCCCACTGCGCGCTCGTTGTGATCGGCGAGGGCGAGGTCGTCGACCCTGGCGGACGCCGGCGCCCCGCCGGCGAGGTGCTCGCTGAGGCGGGGGTCGCGCCGCTCACGCTGACCGCGAAGGAGGGGCTCGCGCTCATCAACGGGACCGACGGAGCGCTCGGGATGCTCGTCCTCGCCCTGCGCGACTTCGAGGCCCTGCTGCGGGTGGCGGATATCGCTGCGGCGATGTCGGTCGAAGCCGTACTCGGCACCGATCGCGCCTTCGCGGCCGATCTGCAGGCGCTGCGCCCGCACCCTGGCCAGGCCGCGAGCGCCGCGAACCTGCGCCGGCTGCTCGAGGGATCGGCGATCGTCGCAAGCCATCGCGAGAACGACCCGCGCGTGCAGGACGCATACTCGCTGCGCTGCTCGCCGCAGGTCCACGGCGCCGCGCGGGATGCGGCGGCCCACGCCGAGCGCGTGGCGGCGATCGAGCTCGTCTCCGCGATCGACAACCCGATGATCCTCCCCGACGGCCGGGTCGAGTCGTGCGGAAACTTCCACGGCGCACCGGTCGCGTACGCGTGCGACTTCCTCGCCATCGCGGCCGCGGACGTCGGCTCGATCGCGGAGCGTCGCACCGACCGACTGCTCGACCCTGTGCGCTCGATGGGCCTGCCGCCGTTCCTCGCCGAGGACCCGGGAGTCGATTCGGGCCTGATGCTCGCCCAGTACACGCAGGCGGCGATGGTCGCGGAGTGCCGCAGGCTCGCCGTGCCGGCGAGCGTCGACTCGCTGTCGACGAGCGCGTCCCAGGAGGACCACGTCTCGATGGCGTGGGGTGCGGCCCGCAAGCTGCGCACGTCGCTCGCGAACCTGCGCAGGATCCTGGCCGTCGAGCTCGTCTGCGCCGGCCGCGCGCTCGATCTGCGCGCGCCGCTGCGGCCGGCGGCGGGGACCGCCGCCGCGGTCGCCGCGTTACGCGGCGACGTACCGGGCCCGGGACCCGACCTCTGGCTCGCCCCCGAGCTCGCGGCGGCGGAGCGGCTCGTCGCGGGCGTCCAACTGGTCTCCGCTGTCGAGGACGCGGTCGGCAAGCTCGACTGAGCCTCTGGCCCGTGGGGTGAGCACAAACTTGGCTGTCGTCGAATATGGGATTTGTACGGAGATCGTGTGCGCCGCTCCCCGTTCCGGCGTTGACAGGTAGCTGCCTTGTAGTGCCGGACAATCTCGGAGGGGCGGAGCCCCGGAGAGACTCGGAGGGGCGGAGCCCCAGACCGTGCGGCGCCCGGCTCAGCATGGGCCGCTCGACCGCCTAGGGCGGGGTAGGCACCCCGGCGCGTTCAAAAGGCCAGCCCCCGAGGCACCGCTGGAGCATCAACGGCGAGAGCCCCGGCGTTCTAGATGAAGCCCGTCCGCCACCGCTAATGGATCGTACGAACGCGTACGCGGAGGCGTCTGCCCGAGCTGACCTGCGGCGTCGCCGTCGCGCACTCGCAGCGGCCGAGTTTCGCACGAGCGACGGTGACCATTTCGACTCCTTTTGCTCTCGACATCGAATCGAGTGCCGTGCGCGGCGCCGCGGAACGCGATCGGCGCCTGCTCGCGCTCTCGCTGCGCCTTCGCACCGCAGTCGGGTCGGGATATCCACTCGGCGGATCATCCCGTCGCCCGTCGGAATGAAGCTCCTGCCGCGCTATTGGCCTGGCTTTCCCTACCGTGGGCTCGCGCGGATCTACGACGTCTTCCGGCCGATGGCCTATTTCAGCTACCGCGCGAACGGTCGCGCTGCCGATGCCCGCTACGTCACGTTCACATCATCGGCGGCGCAACCGGTCAGCGGGAAGCTGCGGGTTTCCTTCAGGCGGTTGCTGCCTGCCGCGTCCTCGACTTCAGCCTCTACGACTTCTTCACGACCAAGCAATCGGTATGGCCTCTGCTGGAAGCAGAGCTCGCGGCCGTGCCACGCCAAGCGGGTCGCTAGAGCCAGTCCGAAGGCGATAACGCCTTCTACCGGTCGAAATCATCAGTTGGTGAAGGTAGCTGATCACAACCGGGGATTTCCTGCCCGTGCGCGTCTGGAGACCGCCTGGTCTTTCACCCCTTTTCTCTCCAACCGCAGAAGCTGTGGGCTAGGCCCTCGCGGCTCCCTCGACCGCGGGCGCCAGCGACTCGAAGGACCCGTGGATACTCAAGCGCCTGGCTCAGTTCAGACGCGCCGCCGTCGAGGCCGCCACGCGCATCCTCGGCGGCGCGCCCTCGTCACCTGGGATAGGGAAATGACCGCCGCGCCTGCCCGCGTCCCCGCGAAGCTCCAGGAGGGCTGGAGCGTCGTCCAACCTCGCGAACTCCACTCACGGAGAGGTATAGAATCCGCGGGCCCATGCCAGCGCGAAGGAAGTGAGGGCGACGTGGCAAAGGTTCTCTGTGTCCTGTACGACGATCCTGTTGAGGGGTATCCGAGGTCGTACGCTCGAGACGCGATTCCCAGGATCGAGCGCTACCACGACGGTCAGACCACGCCTACCCCCGAGCGGATCGACTTCGAGCCGGGTGAGCTCCTGGGCAGCGTTTCCGGGGAGCTCGGGCTGCGGCGGTTCCTCGAGGAACGCGGCCACACGTTTGTTGTCACGTCGGACAAGGACGGGCCGGATTCGGTCTTCGAGCGGGAACTCCCGGACGCTGAGATCGTCATCTCCCAGCCGTTCTGGCCTGCCTACCTGACGGCCGAGAGGATCGCCAAGGCGCCGGGGCTGAAGCTGGCTGTCACGGCCGGGATCGGCTCGGACCACGTCGATCTGGAGGCGGCGATCGAGCGTGGGATCACCGTCGCCGAGATCACCTATTCCAACAGCATCAGCGTGTCCGAGCACGTGGTGATGATGATCCTCTCGCTGGTGCGCAACTACATCCCGTCGTATCAGTGGGTCGTCCGGGGCGGATGGAACATCGCGGACTGCGTCGCCAGGTCATACGACCTCGAAGGAATGCAAGTCGGGACCGTCGCTGCCGGCCGGATCGGTTCCGCTGTGCTCAGGCGGCTGAAGCCGTTTGAGGTGGGACTCCACTACACCGATCGACACCGGCTCCCCGAGGAGGTCGAGCGCGAGCTTGGCGTGACCTACCACCCGGATGCCGAGTCGATGGTGCCTGTCTGCGACGTGGTCACGATCAACGCACCCCTCCATCCTGAGACCGAGCATCTATTCGACGACGCCCTCATCGCCAAGATGAAGCGCGGCGCCTACATCGTCAACACCGCCCGGGGCAAGATCTGTGACCGCGATGCGATCGCGCGCGCGTTGGAAAGCGGCCAGCTCGCCGGGTATGCCGGAGACGTCTGGTTCCCGCAGCCGGCTCCGAGGGACCATCCCTGGCGATCGATGCCCCACCACGGGATGACGCCACACATGTCGGGGTCCTCACTGTCCGCGCAAGCCCGCTATGCGGCCGGAACGCGTGAGATCCTCGCGTGCTGGTTCGATGGCCGTCCGATACGGGAGGAGTACCTGATCGTCGATCGCGGCCTGCTCGCGGGCGCCGGCGCTCATTCGTACAGCGCCGGCGACGCCACCCGCGGCTCCGACGAAGCGGCACGCTTCAAGGATCGCTAGCCCCGTGAGCGGCAGCGCGCGCCTAGACCATATGGAGTGCCCGGCGCCTCACTCGTAAGTTGGCGCGGGTTGCCGTCGCGATTGGCGCGGCGGTAGAGCCGCAATTACGGGAGGCGCCGGTATGGCTGAAGGTAGCTGGGTCGGACTGGATGTGCACGCGCGTT
>JBBRYW010000223.1:0-4523 GCA_038237235.1 Gaiellales bacterium | reverse complement strand
GATCGGCCGGGAGTTCGGTGGTCGTGACCACACCACCGTGATTCACGCGACCTCGAAGATCTCTCGCTTGATGAAGGAGGACCGCTCCGTCTGGGACCTTGTTCAGGATCTCACACGCCGGATCAAGCAAGCGACATGATCTGGTGTGGACAAAGCGTGACCGTCCGATGACTCGTGTCGAAAGACGAGGGTTCTCCCCATTGTTGCCCCCACCGGCGAGGGCAGTCGGAGTGCGGGTTTGAGGATGTCTTCCCCGTCATCCACACTCCTTATTACTACTACGAAGGGTTTTTTAAATGATTGAGACAGAAACTGCAGCGGGAGCGCCTGTGAAGATCACGTGCTCTCGGGACGAGCTCGTCCAGCGGCTGGCTGTTGTGACAAGAGCCGTGTCCTCTCGATCTGCGGTGCAGATTCTCTCCGGCGTGCTGCTGCGGGGTGAGGCCGGCCGCGTGACCCTCGCGGCGACCGACATGGAGCTGTCGCTTCGCGCGTCCTTTGCCGCCAGCGTGGAAGGCGAGGGAGCGGTGGTTCTACCGGGACGCCTACTGAACGAGCTCGGCCGGCTTCTTCCGGACGACGAAGTCGAGATCGAGCACCGCGCGGAGGACAGCGTTGCCCATGTGCGCTGTGGCTCTGCGAGCTACGGACTGAACACGTACAACGAAGAGGACTTTCCGAAGCTGCCTGATCTCGAGGCGGCTCAGCTACAGGGCGTGGATCGCGCCGCGTTACTGGCGACCGCCGCTCGCGTCGGCCGCGCGGCCTCGCGCGATGAGTCGAGGCCGGTATTGACCGGAGTTCTCATCCGCTTCGAGAACAGCAAGCTGGTGATGGCCGCGACCGACTCCTACCGCCTGTCGGTGAAGGAAACCGACATTGTGGGGAAGACGCCGGATCTCGAGGCCATCGTTCCTGCCCGTGCCCTGACCGAGCTCGCTCGGATCGCTCAGAGCGGAGATGAGCTGCAGCTCGGCATCCACCAGAATCACGTTGTCTTCGCGACGGACGAGGCGTGCTTGACAACGCGAAGAATCGACGGGCAGTTCCCGAACTACAAGCAACTCATCCCCGAGACCTTCGAGCACGAGCTGTCCTTGCCCCGGGCCGAGTTCCTCGACGTCGTTCGCCGAACGGCCGTTCTCGCACAGCGCAACTCGCCGCTCAGGCTTCGTTTCGCAGAGGGGGAAGTCACGGTCTCGGCCCAGACGCAGGACGTCGGCGAAGCGCGCGAGTCGATGCCGGTGCAGTTCGCGGGCGATCCGATCGAGATGGGGTTCAACGCCGAGTTCCTGCGCGACGGGATCGAGTCGGTCTCCGAAGACGAGGTGCGGCTTCGCTTGATCAGCCCGCTGAGGCCAGGGTTGATCCGCTCGCCGAGCGGGGACTTCTCCTATCTGATCATGCCGATCCGCCTCGCAGGCTGATCGTCCGGGCGCTGTCGCTCCGTAATTTCCGCTCATACGAGCAGCTCGAGCTTGAGCTCGAGCCGGGAATCGTCCTCGTTACCGGCGCGAACGGCGCGGGGAAGACGAACTTGCTCGAGGCGGTGCACCTGACCTGTCAGGGATTCTCTCCGCGCACTCGCGTCGACGCTGAGGTGATCCGGTTCGGCGAAAGTTGGAGCCGGACCGCCGTAGTCGGAGAGCAGGCGGGCGTTTCGCTGGCGGCCGACCTCACTCTGAGTCGCGGTGAAGGGAGACGAGCTCGGCTGAACGGCGTTCCCCTCCGCGGGGCCGAAGAACTGCGGTTACGCATGGCAGTGCTCGTCTTCACGCCCGACCGGCTAGCGATCGTCAAAGGCGGCCCGGCCGCCCGCCGCGCGTACTTCGATCGCACACTGGGACGCATTGCCCCGACACGGGCCGCGCTGCCGGCGGAGTACGCGGCGTCGTTGGCGCAGCGAAACGCCGCCCTGCGGCGGGTCAGCGCCGGCTTCTCGACCTTGCAAGCTGTCGAGCCCTGGACGGAGCGAGTTGCGTCGCTGGGCGCGGCCCTCGTCTCGGCCAGACTGGAGCTACTCGCCGAGCTCAGGCCGCGGTTTGCGGAACGGGCGGCTGAGCTCGGGCTCTCCGGCGGGAGCTTGGCGTACACCGGCGAGGCGCCGACACGGCAGTTGCTCGAGGCGCGAATCGAGCGCGATGTGGAGCGGGGGACGACCGGAGCAGGCCCACAGCTCGACGACGTCACAATCAGCTCAGGCGATCGGGAGCTTCGCAGCTTTGGCTCACAGGGCGAGCAGCGGCTCGCCGTGCTCGCGCTCCTGCTCGCAGAGAGCGATCTGATCATCGAGCAGCGCGGCTCCGCCCCGCTCCTGCTGCTGGACGACGTCCTCTCGGAGCTCGATCGCTCCCGTCGCGCCGCCCTGCTCGAGCGCGTGGGAGTGTGCGGTCAGGTCTTGATCACAGCCGCGAGCACGGCGGGGATCCCGGCCGACCCTGCCCAGCTGGTCGAGGTAGCCCCCGGGAAAGCCCGGGAGGGGTCATGGAACGGCTGACGGCGGACGTTCGGCGTGAGCTGCGGCGGTTCGGGGCGCAGGCGGGAATGCCCGAGCTCGTGGCGGGTTGGGCGGCCGCTCTGGGGAAGGAGATCGCCCGCAATGCGTGGCCCGCTCGGATCGGCCGCGACGGGACACTCCATGTCGCGACAAGCTCGTCGGCGTGGGCCTTCGAGCTCGCGAATCTGCAGTCGATGGTGCTCAACCGGCTCCGATCGGCGCTTGGCGACGATGCGCCTGTCAAGGTCGTCTTCAGCCCCGGCCGCATTCCGGAGCCGGCCGCCGAGCCAGAGGACCTCGCGCCTGCCGCTCCCGCCGAGGCGACCCCGGAAGAGCTCGCGAGGGCCCGCGAGCTCGCGAGCTCGGTGTCGGACGTCGAGCTTCGCTCCCACATCGCTCGAGCCGTCGCAGCCGCGCTCGCCCGCGCACGATGACGACCGGCGTTTCTGCTACCATTCGATTAACCTGCAAGCGCCTATTTGCAGGGATTTTTTATGGCTGAAAGCACCTATACCGCCAAGGACATCACCGTTCTGGAGGGCCTCGAGCCGGTGCGGCTTCGGCCTGGTATGTACATCGGGTCGACGGGCTCTCGAGGCCTCCACCACCTCGTCTACGAAGTCCTCGACAACGCCGTCGACGAAGCGCTCGCCGGCCGCAACGACCGGATCGAGCTCACCCTCCATCCCGACAACTCCGTGACCGTGCGTGATTACGGCTCGGGCATCCCGATCGACGTGATGGAGGAGCAGGGTCTGCCTGCGCTGACGGTCGTGCTTACGAAGCTGCACGCCGGGGGCAAGTTCGGCGGCGACGGCTACAAGGTCTCGGGCGGTCTACACGGCGTCGGGGTGTCGGTAGTGAACGCTCTCTCGGAGTGGCTCGTCGCCGAGGTGCGCCGCGACGAGAAGATCTACCGCCAGGAGTTCGCCCGCGGCGTGCCCACGACCGAGATGGAAGTGGTCGGCGAGGCGGCCCCGGGTGAGACCGGGACGACGATCTCGTTCCTGGCCGACGCCGAGATCTTCGACGACGCCGACGAGTTCGATTTCTCGGCCGAGACGCTCGCCCAACGTCTGCGCGAGTACGCCTTTCTCACACGTGGGTTGCGGATCGTCCTGATGGACGAGCGCGCCGGGGGTGAGCGGGTCGAGTTCCACTACGAGGGCGGGATTCAAGACTTCGTCAAGCACGTCAACGCGGCGAAAGACGCGATTCACAAGCATGTCGTCTACTTCGAGGGCGATGCGGGCGAGGGCGCGGTCGAGGTGGCGATGCAGTGGAACTCCTCGTATCAGGAGTCGGTCTACACGTTCGCCAACAACATCAACACGCACGAAGGCGGGACGCATCTCTCCGGGTTCAAGGGCGCATTGACCGGCACGCTGAACAAGTACGCGCGCGAGAAGAGCTTCCTGAAAGACAAGGAGGACAACCTCGACGGCGAGGACGTTCGCGAGGGTCTGGCCGCGGTCATCTCGGTCAAGCTCCGCGAGCCGCAGTTCGAGGGCCAGACCAAGACGAAGCTAGGTAACCCGTGGGTGCGCGGTCTTGTCGAGCAGACCGTGAACCAGAAGCTCGCCGAGTTCTTCGAGGAAAACCCGAACGAGGCCAAGCAGGTGATCATGAAGGCGATCCAGGCCTCGCGCGCCCGCCAGGCGGCGCGCAAGGCGCGGGAGCTGACGCGGCGCAAGGGCGCCCTCGACAGCGCCTCGCTCCCGGGCAAGCTCGCGGACTGTCAGATCAACGACCCGGAATCGGCCGAGCTCTACCTCGTGGAAGGCAACTCGGCGGGCGGGTCGGCCAAGGATGCTCGCGATCGCACCTACCAGGCGATCCTGCCGCTGCGGGGAAAGGTGATCAACGCGGAGAAGAATCGCATCAACAAAGTGCTGTCAAATCTCGAGATCCAGGCGATGATCACCGCGATCGGTACGGGAATCGGCGACGAGTTCGACATCTCGAAGCTCCGTTACCACCGAGTGATCGTGATGACGGACGCCGACGTCGACGGCTCGCACATCCG
>JBBRYW010000222.1:0-4553 GCA_038237235.1 Gaiellales bacterium | reverse complement strand
GTCAAGATTTGGTCAAGTAGCCATTCCGAGCGGGCGCGAACGGTGGGGAACCCGTGCGGCCGAAAGCCCCGTCGTTGGCGGGAACGGCGAAACACGGCGAACGGTGGCGAAGGGTTTCGCCTAGATCGCACCCAGGAGGTCGCCGGTTCGAGCCCGGCTAGCTCCACCAATGAAAGGCCTGCACAAGCAGGCCTTTTGTTTTCTCGTGAGAAGACGAAATCGCGCCAAAACGGCCCGTGGTCAAGATTTGGTCAAAAAGCCGCGGCAGCCGTGTCGGGTACGTAAATCCATCCGTCATGCTGCTCGCAGTATTCGTGCACCAGTCCGCCGAGTCGGTCGCGTCGGTGGAGCTGGCCTGGCGGGTTCGAACCGACGAGGCGTAGGCGGGCCCCTGGTATCGGTGCTGTCAGCCCGAGTGCGCGATGCGGCCTGTGCGTGTTGTAGTGGTCGACGTAGACGCGCAGAACGCGATCGAGTTGCCTGCGGCTGGTGATCAAGAGCCAGTCAAGGCAGTCGCGGCGGACAGTGGCGAGCCAGCGTTCGGCGAAAGCGTTTGCCTAACGGAGCGCGAAATGGGGTGCGGATGATCCCGACGCCTTCGCTTCGGAAGACGTCGTCGAAGGCGTGGTTGAACTCACTTTACGATCGTGGATCAGGAACCGGGCCGGTGTCGCTCGCTCGGTGAGTGAGCAGGCAAGCTGTCGGGCCTGCTGGGCCAGCCAGCGTCCGTCGGGGTTCGCGCTGCAGCCTGCGAAGTGCACGCGCCGGCTGCTGAGTTCGAGCAAGAAGAGCAGATAGAGGCGTCCGAGCCAGAGCGTGTCGACGGTAAAGAAATCGCAGGCGATGATCGACTCGGCCTGAACACGCAGGAACTCGCGCCAGCTGAGCTGGGTGCGAGCGCCAGCCGGAGACACGCCGGCTTGCCGCAGGATCTTGGCGACCGTCGCTGCCGAGACGCCTACGCCCACACCGGCGACTCTCGCCGACGATCCGCTGCTAGCCCCAGCGCGGATTCTCGCGCGCGAGCCGCAGCACCAAGTCACGGACCTCCTCGGAGACCGCCGCTCGACCGGGCCGTCGTCCGGCATACGTCCACCGCCTCCGTACGAGCTGGCGATGCCAGCCCAGCAGTCTGTCCGGGCGGACGAAGAACGACGGCCGGCTCGCTCGGCCGAGCGAGCCGGCTGGCCGCAGCCAGGAAGACGCGGTCACTCTCGTCCAGCCGCGGATGGGAGATCTGGCGGCGAAGAAGCGCACGTCGAAATAGCAGGTACAGCAATGACGCGGACCAAGAGCAGCCTCCCTCCGCCCGAGTCCGAAGAGGCCGACTCTAGGGCTGCGAGTCAGCTCCGAGGCGCTCTCGAACCACCGGATGGATTTGCGCACCCGACACGCCGAGGAGATCACCCACGGCATCGACGTCGTTCCCTCGATCCGCGCCGAGAACCTGCTCCGGCTCGGGCTCGCGCTCGAAGACCTCGACGCTGTCCGCGTCGACGGGGAGCCGGTTGTGCTCGACGAAGCGACGATCCGTGACGAGTCGCCGCTCGAGCTGCGCAGCCCGGCGGGCGAGCTAAAGTTCGTCCCCGAGCCGGCCGGCACGCGCGGCGGTTACGACGACCTCCGCCGCGCATCGACGCGAGAGCCGATCGGCAAGGGCCTCCGACCCTCGATCGCGTCAAACCGCCGACCTCGCGCGAATGCTCGCCGCCCTCGGCCGTGAGGACGACATGCCGAAGCTCCTCGCCCTCCGCCGCCTTCAGGCACTCGAGCGCACGCTCGGTCCCGAGCTCGGCCTCTGACCCGACGAAGCGCCGGCGATCAGGCCATGTCGTGCCCTCGCTAATGATCGGGATAGCCAGGGAGACACAGATGCATCATTTCGATGCGGGCACCCGAGACCATGACGAGACGCCGGCGACTCGTCGTACTCGTATCGGTGAGCACCGGAGGGTGCATCTGCGTCTCGCGTCTCGCGTGGGTATCCGGCCAGGGAGGGTGGCATCGCGCTCGATCAGCGAATCTTCTGAGCGCCCCTAACCGTGAAGCCGTCGGGGACCGAGACCCGGACGTCCATAAACCCGAGCCGGCCGGCGATCCGAGTGCACGGGTTCGGTGGGTCCTCATGCCCGCCTCACATCTTCAGTTGCATCGTTGCCTGCTCGACCTTCGGTGGTTTGCGGAGGTCAGTCGCCACCGGCGGGAGATCGGACGAGGCGATAAGCGGGCCAGCGCAGATACGATCGAGCAGCTCGATGCCCTTCGGCTGGAGGTCGAGCGCTCGCGTGAGCACGACAAGCAGGTCGATCAGCTCATCGCTCCACTCCGGTGACCACTCGGTTGGACGGATGGCGTCGAGTGGGGACGGACTGGTCGCCGCTCGACCTGCGCCGCGGCGCGTGCGGTATCCGAGCCACTTCCGGACGACCTGCATGCCGCTCACCTCAAAAGCCCAGACTTCGGGCCGAACGCCGGAGACGACGCCATCCGAAACGGTGAGCTTCCCGGCCGCTTCGTCATAGGTGATGTCGCCAATGTTTTCGGGCATACGGACAACCGGCACCACCCAGGTGACAGAATCGTCACTCGAGATGGCTCGTGGAGGTGTTTTAGGCTCGCACCGCTCCCCGTAGGTGTGGAGCCAAAGGAGTTCCTCGCCGTACCCGACCGCCTCATCGAAGAGCTCCGGATCGGCGGAGATAGGAATACGGGGCCCTGGGGTCGCCAAGGCCTCGGCAAAGCGGTCCGTGTAGTTGCAGCCAGCGAGGATGGCGTATGCATAGGCGAAAAGGCGCTCGGGCGTTATGCGATTGGTGCCGCCCCCGTGTATCGCGTTCAGCGCCGTGACGGTCGCTCCAGAGACATTCGGACTTCCATTGGCATCTCGATACAGCGGGATCACGTCCTTTCCCCCGAACGACCCTCGAAAGATGTCGAGATCAGGGACGGCCGTACTCACCGTGGCGGCAGGACCTGACCCCAGTACAAATGTCGTCTTCGTGATCATGAAGATCTGCCTCGTCGACAGCGAAGACCACAAGGACGGTCGTTCCAGCGAAGCAAGGCGCGGATCGGCGAACGCAAACTGTCTGTCGAGCGTACGATAGGCGTACCTTGCGATGGGCGGAGGACTCGCGCCGACCTCAAGATCGACGAGTCGCGGGAGATCTCTGACGGACGTCTGAATCCTCCGTCCAGTCGCAGTCGTGACGAAGCAGCGCGCCCTGTCGTCAGGGTCATCCGTCTCTACAAATCGGCTCCATCGTCTCTTGAGCGTCTCCTCGCTCGGCGCGATCGGCCAAGTGCGGCCGAACTTGCATCCGGGCTGTTGCCACGGGAAGAGATCCGTCAGAGCTGGGAAGGCCTCCCATGCGTCGCCGCCGCCGGGAGGAGCCAGCGGCTCATGCCATCCGTCAGGCGCCGGCAGCCACTCGGGATCGCTCAGGTCAAGCGACTCGAGGGCGGCGAGCTCGTCCAGCTTCTCGTTCCGTGTGCCATGAATCCTGCGATAGTGCGCCTGCGCCGGATGCTCCGGGTCACCACCCCCCGTACGGACGAGCGTCACGATCGCGACCGGCGTCTCGATGTCGAAGACGTTCACCTCCGGATGCGCCCCGCGGTTATCACCCCCGAGGTCAACGATCCAACACTCGTCGGCGAGTCGACGGGCCAGCTGGCGCAACCCTAGGAATCCCGGCCCAGTGAGCCAGGATGAGGCTGTGATGAACGACACAACTCCGGGCCCGGTCTTCTGTTCGAAAGCCTTCCAGATGGCCCATCGCCAGAAGTAGACGTAGAGGTTGTAGAGGCTCGCGACGTGGCTGAAAATCGTGTTCTCGACCGCTGGCTGCCGAATATCGTCGAGTGGGCTCGCGCCTGACGGCCCCGGCTCCGTGAGCCAGCCCGTGACGGCCTCCTGTGTCACTCGGTCGTACGGAGGGTTTCCGACGACGACCGAGTGTCGGGAGCCGAACTTCACGCGCTCCGCCTCAAGACCTTCGACGCTCACCGGATCGCGCATCTGCTCGAACTGCCCCTCATCGCGTGGTGCGGCGAGCGTGTCTCCGAGGAAGATCGGCAGCCGCACCGCGGCTCGCGTCTCGTCCGGCAGCAGCAGGGACACTTTGAGATGTGCCACCGCATACGAGGCGAGGCTGATTTCGAGTGCGTTTAGCTGGCGGAGCACGACATCGCGCAGCCATGCGTGCCACCGCGTTTCTGCCGCGGTTCCTGAGAGCGCACGCGTCTTCGAATCGTGATCGAGGTTCTCCCTCGCCTGGCGGATCCACTCGACCACGAAGGTGCCTGTTCCCGTAGCCGGGTCAATCATCGACACGAACGGTGACTCGGGGTCGACGCCCTCAGGCAGCTCCAAGTCAGCTCGTCGCTCGGCCAACTCGCCCCACGTAGTTCAGCAGCCTCGCCAGCCGCTCCGCGTCACGGCGATCAGTCTTGACCTTGTCCCCCGAGGCGCGCGGGATCTTCGACGGTGCCGCGACCGTGCATGCGATCCCAGCCTCCGCGCACGCCCGCGCCAAGACGTACCCGGTCGG
>JBBRYW010000221.1:0-4575 GCA_038237235.1 Gaiellales bacterium | reverse complement strand
GGCCGGAGCGGGCGATACGGTTGTCTCCTTCACGGCGGTTCCTCCTTCGATCTTTGGCGGATCACCTCGAACGCTCCCAGCAGGAGCGGACGAGGCCGGAGGGACCGCCGTCAAGTTCTACGAGCTACGGGACAACCTCGATCGCTTCGGTGCGGGCGTTGGAGAGCCGGTGGGTGAGCGTCGCAATGATGCCCGCGTAGTGCTCGCTGATCGTCTTGGCGAGCTTGACGAAGCTCGTGATCTGACAGCGTCTCGCCCAGGCGAGCCAGGCGTCGAGTAGAGCGATCGCCGCCGCCATGTCCGGTTGGTGGAAGACGAGCCGCAGTTGCTCCTTCAGCAGGTAGGCGCGGTAGAGGCGCCGGTTGACGGTGGCGATCGTCGCCAGCTTCGCCTGCTGGCGCTCGCTCAGTCGTTCCGGCCGCTTCCAGAGCGCCCAGCGGGCACCCTTCAGCCAGCGCGCGCCGCTGCTGTCGCCCGAGCGGCGGGCCTCGTTCCAGACCTCGCGCCGCACCAGGTCGAGCGCGTCGTTCGCGAGCGCGACGAGGTGGAAGGGGTCAAGGCAGAGCGTCGCCTGCGGACACTGCTCGGCGGCGACGCGGGTGATCCACTCGCCCAGGTCGCTGGAGACGAGCTCGAGCTTGGCCGTACGCTCAGCGCCGAGCGCGGCGAAGAAGCACCCGACCGTCTTCTTGTCCCTGCCCTCGGCGGCCCAGACGAGCCGGCCGCTGTCGTGATCGACGACGGCGGTGATGTAGCGCTGGCCCTTGCGGTAGGAGAGCTCGTCGATGCCGATCCGACGCAAGCCGTCGAGTCGGTCGCCGGTCGCGGCGGAGCGCTCGGCAACGACGCGTTCGATCACCCTGCCGACAGTCAGCCAGGAGACGCGCATCAACTCGCAGACGGCGGTCTTTGAGCAGTGGGTCGCGAGCCAGGCGGCCTGATCCTCGAACGCCCGCGTGAACCAGGAGCCGTGCCTCGCCCACGGCACCCGCCCGACCACGACGCCATGCCGGCGACACTCCACCCGGGCCGCCGCCGCCTCGACGAACGCCTTCGTCGTCCCCAGGTCGAGCGCCCCCAGCGCCGCCTACCCTCCCCACGGTCATAGCCAGGCGAGCGACGGCCGCAAACCCCGCAGCGGGAACGCTCCCGCGCCGGCGGCCGCACCTGCACGACCACGGCTCGGTCCTCGTCGACCTTCACACCCTCGACCACCGCTCGCTCCAGCCCGAGCAGCGGGGCGAATACCCTTGCTTCGCGCACGCCGTCACCTGCCTCCTTCGAGAACCGACGTTGACAGCCGGAACCCTAGGAGCAGAACGGCGTGCGCCTACCTATCGACCCACGGAACCGCTAGGACCGCCCCTTTATGGAGGTAATGGCAACACACTGTTTCAGCGCTACAGCTTTGCCGGTAATTGGTATGTGGTTCAAGCGTTCACGGACGGATGCAACGGCAGCCCCTCCGTCTGCACCGGCGGCGGGTGGTCGTTTGACCTGAGCAACTTCCCAACCAGATGGACGGTAAGCCACTGATGGGCATGTCGAGATTGAAATGCCGATATCTCACGATTGGCGTGCTCGCCTCGGCGATAGTGACTGCTCTGATCGTTGCGACGGTGGCTGGCGCATTTGGGCACGGCTCAGGGAACAGGAGGCGCGACATGGCACCCGTGCAATTCGCGCATCAGATCCGGCATGCTCGCACGGCCGCCGGCGTCGCTCCGACAGCGGACGGAATAGTGAGTGCGGCGGTCGCAAAACTCAGGGACGGCGCGATTGTCGATGCACAGCTCGGACCGTCGCCCGCGGAGGCTTCAGGGGGTGACGGCGCTAGTTCTGCATCTGGTGTTGATCTTTCGAAAGAGAAGTTTCTCGATGTTACGGTCCCCGCGCCCGCGCCCGCGCCCGCGCTCGGAGCGGCTGCCGTAAGGGCGGAGTGGTTGGCACAATTGCTTGGCGGATCCGTGAACGACGATCTCGTCGCGAGCAGGCTCGGTGATCTTGCGAGTGTCCTCGTGTCCGTTCGGCTCCCGAGTGGAGAGGTCGTGAAAGTAAGCGGCGGATACGGGAACGTGGTTCCCGAACAGCGCTTCTCGACCGAGCGATTGACAGATCTCGAGACTGGCTTGAGGTCAGGGATGGCGTCGGTGGGCCTAAAGGTAGAGCAAATGAACTTCGAGGTGCCGATGCAGGCGGCGCCGGTCATCATCGCGACCACTGCCGACCCGGCTGGCTTCGTCGCCGCGGCACAATCGAAGGAAACGTTCACCCAGATGCTCGGCGATTACCGGAACCTAGAGGGATGGTACATCGAGGTTCGTGATTCACAGGGGTGGCCCGTCTGGATTTCGGCGGTAGCGAATCGGACCGGCGTGGGGATCGGTTGGACACGCCCGGATTTCGACAGCCTCGATCGCGCTTACCCCAACGGCTGAGGCGTAGGTCCCGCGGCGCGCTTGCCGACCCGATTCGTTGTTTGTTATATGCGTTCAAGCGTTTCTCATGTCACGAGCGCGGCAGGCGCGGTGCGGGTACTCGGAGCGTGTGGCGTGAGTTAAGTTCGATGAGCCAGGAGCCTCATTCATGCGGAAGCTGCCAGTGGAGCCTGTTGACTCAATCGAGCAACGACAGAGCCGCCCGGATGGGCGAGCGGGGTTCTCCGTCGAGCTCGGCATGCGGGAGTAGGAGGTAGTGGCGCGCGCTCGAGCGAGTGCGTGTTCAGGTCTTGTCGGCGCCTGTCAAGTCGATTGAGACGGTTGGCGTTCGAATTTAGTGAGCAACCTCCTGTGTCGTGGGCTTGTTGATCCACGCTGCCGTCGGCAGCGTGGGCGGCGTCGGCTTGCCCCGCACGAACCGCTCGGGCGTGGCCGCGTAGGCGGCGGTGAGGACGCGTTGCCGTTCGGCATGCAACGCCTTTGCGTGGCCGTGGTGGACAGCGGCGGGCGTCATCAGGCCGATCCCGGAATGGCGGTGCTGGTTGTTGTACCAATCGACGAACTCGCGGCAGAAGGCGCGCGCGTGCTCGATCGAGTCGAACCGTTCGGGAAACGCGGGCCGGTACTTCAGGGTGCGAAACTGCGCCTCCGAGTAGGGGTTGTCCGTGCTCGTGTAGGGGCGCGAATGCGTCTTGAGGACGCCGAGGTCGGCCAGAGCAGCGCGACCGGCTTCGAGGTCATCGAGCTTCCGCGGTCGGCGTGTAGGTGAGCGAGCCCGGCTTGATCTGCTGCTGGCGGCGGCCTGGGCGATCAGCGCCTCGGCCACGCGCGCCGACTCGCGCTGCTGCACGGTCCAGCGACGGCGTAGCGGCTGAACACGTCGAGGATCATGTACAGGTAGTAGTAGATCCACTTCGCCGGGCCGAGCAGCTTCGAGATGTCCCAACTCCAGACCTCGTTCGCCCGTTCGGCGAGCAGCTCCGGCCGCTGGTAGGCGGGGTGGCGCAGCTGGTCGCGCCGCTCAGCGAGCTCGCCGTTCGCGGCCAGCAGCCGCTACATCGTGCGCTCGCTGGCCAGGTAGCGGCCTCGTCGAGCAAGGTCGCCCACACCTGCGCCGGCGAGCAGTCGACGAACCGCTCCGAGTGCAGCAGCTCGAGCACCGCCTCCCGCTCGAGCTCCGACAGCGCCCGCGCCGGCGAGGGGCCGCGCTCGACGCGGCCATGGCGTCGGTGGACGCCGTCGGCGGTACACGGTCGCCGGCGCGGCCCCCAGCGCCCGGCAGGCCGGGCGGGTGCCGACGATCCGGGTCAGCTCTTCGACGGTCTGCTCGATCATCGCTCGGTACCCGCGTCCGGCGTCGCGCCCCTGGGCTCGAGCAGCTGCCCCAGAAGCGCGGACACGTTTCCCTGCACCTCGATCACCCGCCGCGCCTTCGCCAGCTCGACCTCGGCCCGCTCGACACGCCGCCGCAGCTCCGCGTTCTCCAGCTCGAGCGGATGCGCTGGCCGGCGGCCGCGCGGCCGCGCCAGCGCCTCCAGCGCGCCCGCCTCGCGCGCCCGCCGCCACTCCGTCAACAGCGACGAGTACAAGCACTCCCGGCGCAACAGCGCACCGACCTCACCCGGCCTCGTGCACGCGTCCGCTTCGCGCAGCACGCGCAGCTTGTACTCGGCCGAGAACCGCCGCCTGAGCGGCCGCTCGACCAACTCCGGGCCAGGCACTCGGCCGGCGGCGTCATTCAGCTCCTTCTCCGACATCCCAGCAAGACTCCAATCTCGCCCTCAGGCTCAGTAATAACGTGGTCACGAACGCCTCACGTGAGCTTGGCAGAGAGGGCGTCGCCAGCTCGCGGACAGACCGGGTGGGTCGTTAGCCGCTTGCGCGCGGCTAAGCGCGACTGCGAGAACTTGGCTTGAATCTCCTGACAGATAGTGGAGGTGCCGCGCCTTCCGGGGAATCAGGTTCCCAAGCAACTTGTGGCCGGGCGGAAGCGCGGTGAGCCGGACCGGGTTTGACGGGGACCGTTCAGTTGGGTCTCATGCTCTCGATCGTGAGCGTAGTGGCTCCTTCGAGGTCGTGCCCGCCGCCGCCCTCTCTCGGAGCGAGGGCGAGCGGAGCGAGAGGGCAGGTCCGCCGC
>JBBRYW010000220.1:0-4594 GCA_038237235.1 Gaiellales bacterium | reverse complement strand
GTGAAGATGCCCGCGTTCGCGCCCAGATCGAGCACCGTGTCGCCGGGCCCGACCGAGAAGCCCGCTGCGGCGAAGTACGCGCGCCGGCCGTAGATCTCGCGCGCGACGCCGAAGGAATAGCCGTCGAAGGCGATGTCCCGCCCGTCGACGCGGAAGGTCCAGACCCGGCCGCTCATGCCGGCGTCGGCCGCCGCGAGCGTCCCCTCCGAGACGACGGCGGCGCCGTGGCGAAGTAGCGACAGTCCGTACCGAGCGGCTACCCGCGGCCCGCCGAGGTGCTGCACGGACGCGAGCTCCGAGATCAGGCGGCGCACCCCGGCGCGTCCGCGGCGGCCGGTGGTCACGCCGGGATCCGCCCGTCCGCCACGTCGAAGTACATCTGCGCAAGCGGCTGCGCGACGGTGCCCCAGTCGTACCGGCGGGCGAACTCGCGCGCACGCGCGCCGAGCTCGGCCCGAGCCTGCGGATCGCGGAGGAGCGAGAGGATCGCAGCGCCGAAGATCTCCGGATCCTGCTCGCGGACGAGCGCGGCGCGTGCTTTACCCACCTCCGGCGCGGTGTTCACGTGGGGCGAGATCACAACGGGTAGGCCGGCCGCGAGCGCCTCCGCGGCAGCGAGGCCGAAGTTGTCGGCGTTCGAGGGGAGCGCCCAAACGTCTGTCGCAGCGAGCGCCCCAAGCCTCGATTCCTCGCCCGGCAGCATCCCCGTGAAGACAACCTTCCCCGAGACACCGAGCTCGGTCGCGAGCGTCTCGAGCTTCGGCCGGCGATCCTCGTCGTCCGGCCCGACGAACACGAGGAGCGCCTCGGGCAGCTCACGGGCGACGACGGCGAATGCCCGGACGAGCACGTCGGGCGCCTTCTTGTGCGAGAGCCGCCCGATGTGCATCACCACCGGCCCGGCATGACCGCCCAGGAACCGGCGGCGGAACTCGCCGCCGCCGCGCAGCTCTCCGAACCGCGCCCAGTGGATGCCGGTGGGCGTGACGACGCGCGGAACCGCGGGGGCGACGTCGGAGACGAGCCGGGCCTCGTCGTCCGTCTCCAGGTGCAGGGCTGCTGCCCCCTCGAGCATCCGTCGCTGCCAGAGAGAGTCGGCGATGCCCTTGCGGAGCCTGCCGTGACGGCGGTGGTACGGGTCGAGAATCCCGTGCACGGTGACGATGTACGGGCGGCGGGCGCGCGTCGCCTGGCGGTACGCGGCCAGATGGGGGAAGAGGTAGAGGCCGTGGATGTGAACGACGTCGTAGGATGCCGTCCGCTCGCCGAGCGCCCGGTAGAGGGCGGGCGAGAATGTGAAGCGGTACGGCCGCCGCACCCCGAACAGCCGGACGTCGAGCGTCTCGGCCCCGGCCGGGAACAGCCCGCCGGGCTCGGGCTCGAGACCGGCGCGGCGCCGCTCCCTCGCAGATGCCGGAGCGCCTACGTCGGTCGCGAAGATCGACGTCTCGATGCCGAGCTCTCTGAAGGCGAGCGACGACTGGACGACCGTCTCCGCCGGCCCCCCCGTCCGGCTCGCGAGCGAAGGGATCACGCGCAGCACGCGCACGCCTAGCCGGGATCCTCGAGGTCGGCCGCAGGCGTAGCCGCATCGAGAACCGCAACCTTTGCAAGGAGGCCCGCGAACAGCCAGAAGTAGACGTTGATCGGATCGTTGTCGATGTAGGGCTTGCTCACCGCGAAGAGCACGTTAACGAACAGGAAAGCGAGCAATGCAGCGGAGATCGTCCTCAGCTGCGGGTCGCGGACCCTCCGGTGCCGCCCGAGCCCGCGGCCGAGCATCACGGCGAAGAGCGAGACGACGAGGACGAAGCCGGGGACCCCCAGCTCGAGCACGACCTTCACGAACCAGCTCTCGTACCAGATGCCCCCGAAGGCCGAGAAGAGCTGCTCGGGAGCTGCGGCGTACCGGCTCGCGATCGTGTCAATCCCCGTGCCGAGCCCCAGCCACGTCACGTGCGTGGCCTGCTCGAACCGGTGCAGGAACGTCTGCGTGAGCTCGAGCTTCGCCTTCCAGAAAAGCTCGGCCACGAGGCCCCCTGCCGTCACGCCGAGAGCGAGGCCGGCCGCGACGAGGACGGCCACCGGCGCGAGCAGCCGGGCCGAGGCGATCCGCACCGAGAACGCGCGAGCACCGACCTGCTCGAGCGCGAGCGTCGCGACGATTACGGCCGGGACGGCGATGAAGGCGACGCGCGCGCCGCTCAGGAACGTAGCCGCCATGACGAGCAACCAGAGCGCGGCACGGGTGAGTGCGGCCCGCCGGCTGCCCGGCGTCCCGCGCCACCAGGCATACGTCACGGTGACCATGCTGAGCACGAACGCGTAGTACTGCGTCCAGCTCGAGAAGGTGCTCGGAACCCGGTGGAGGACGCCGCCGCTCGGCAGGTGCAGCTCGGTGAAGAGGCCGGTCGCGACCGCCGCCGCGTCGCCGTAGGGCCGGTACACCGTGCCGGCGTGGCCGGCGCGGAAGAGCCCGGCCTCGACGACTCCGATCAGCACGGGCACGAGCGCGGAGACGCTCATCAGCGCGAGGAGGCGCGTCAGGTCGCGCCGCTCCCGCACCAGGTGATAGCCGAGGAAGGAGAGCGGGATGTAGAAGAGCCAGATCTTGATCCCGATCGCTCCGACGAACCGGTTCGGCAGAGCCGGGTTGAGCGCCTCCGCCACGACGAGGACGCCGAGCATCGTGACGAGGGCGACGGGGAGCGGGTCCAGGCTCAGCCTGATGCGCCCCCGGAGGAGCTCCATCCCGAATCCGAGGTACGCCGGGATCACGAACACGAAGTCCTTCAGAAGCACGGTCGGGCCCGTGTGCGGGTACGTCGCAAGAATCGCGATCCCGGACACCGGCAGGTAGGCGAGGAGAGCGAGGAGCGATGCCCGCCAGGAGACGAGCCCGCCGAGGACGGCGGCGGTCATGGCCACGCATCCGGCGACGCCGACGCCCACGACGAGCCGTCCGGAGGCCGCCCCGAGCGCAAGCCCACCGGCAGCGCAGAGCGCCGCGGCGGCGAGAAAGGCGGTTCGGCGGGCGGGGCGCGCGGCCGCGCCGGCGGGCGCGGATCCGGTCGCCCTCACCGGAGCGTCGCGCGCTTCCCCACGAGAGGGATGAAGAGATCCGACTTCGGGTTGAGCGCGGCGGCGTGCCGGAGGCTCGAAGATGCGGCGGCGAACGATCCCTGCAGCGTCTCGAGCCGCGCGCGAACCAGCCACAGGCGCCAGTTCGCCCGGTCGCGATCGATCGCGCTCTCGATCCAGCCGTGCGCCGTGTCGAGCCGGCCCGACTGCTCGGCGACGAGCGCGAGTTGAAGGTACGGAGAGGAGGCCCACGGCTCCATGTTCCGGGCGTCGAGCGCAGCCGACAAGGCCGCGTCAGCGTTGCCGCGGCCGCTTGCCGCCTGGCTGTTGCGGAGCCTCAGGTCGGCGAAGAGGGGGACCGCCTCGAGATAGAGCACGGCGAGGCCGGTCAGCGCCACCGCGATCGGCGCAAGGCGCCAGGCGGGATGCGGCCGGGGTGCCTGCTCATCGATGGCGGGAAGGGTCGCGGGGCCGGTCAGGAGGCCGAGCAGGATGATCCCGACGACCGAGACGACAGTCATCTCCCACATCCAGTCGACTCCGGCTCCCAGCAGATAGGCCGCGAACGCGGCACCCAGGGCGGCGACGGTCGTCCGAGCATCACCGCGGGCCTGCGTCAAGCGGCGCCAGCCGGCAGCGACACCGGCGCCGAGGGCGGCGACGATGAGCGAGAGGCCGACGAGCCCGAGCTCGCCGAGAGTCTCGATGTAGAGAGAATGCGCGTCGCTGACGAAGCCGCGCAGCGAGCCGTGCTGGGCCCACCAGCCCTCGTACGATCCGGCTCCACGTCCGATCAGCGGACGGCTCTTGAACTCCTGGTACGCCGCGGCCCACTCCTGCCACCGGCCCGTCCCGCTCCCGCTCAGGATGTGCGCCTGCGTTGACTTCTCGGAGGGAGGCGGCTTCGTCAGGTCCGGAGGCGCCTGCTTGAAGGTCTCGAAGCGGCGGGCGGGGTGGGAGGCGAGGACGCCGGCGGCCACGAAAGCGACGAGAGCGAGCGCCACTGCCCGCTCGAAGCGAGGCCCACGCCGCAGCGCCCGCGCACCGTATCGCGTGAGGACGAGGTATCCGGCACCCGTGAGCACGCAGACGATCGCGATCAGCGGGCCTGCCGGCCTGCCCTGCTCGATCGCCGCGCCCGATCCGGGGAAATTCACGAGGTCGGGGCGAGCGTGCAGCACGCCGACGACCGCAGCGGCGCCGAGGGAGACCAGCGTCGTAGCCGCCACGGCCGCCGCTCGAGCCCCGGTCAGCAAAATGAAGATCAACGTCCCCGCCAGGGCGGTCACGATCGCGCCCCGAGACGACGTCAGGTAGATCACGCCGGCGAGCGCCGGCAGCGGCGCGAGCGCCGCAGCGCGCGTGACGTTTCGCTCGGCTGTGAGCGCCACCCTGAGGAGCAGCGGAAACGCCAGCGCCGTGAAGATCCCGAGCCCGTTCCAGTAGTCGAGCGGGAAGCTCAGACGGCGCTGGGCCGCCGGCAGGAAATCGAGGGCGTTGTCGTTCGGGAACG
>JBBRYW010000219.1:0-4609 GCA_038237235.1 Gaiellales bacterium | reverse complement strand
GAGGCGGAACTTCCGCATCCAATCCGGCTCGTTCTTGTGCTCCGAGATGGCGGCGACGATCTCCTTCGTCAGGCCGCGCTGGGACTTGAAGAAGTAGTCCTCCGCCGCATCCGGCGTATGGAAGCCGTACTTGTAGTCGCTACCAATCTCGGCTACGACCTCTGTCTCCGTCTGTGCTGCCACTATGCCTCGCCTCCTCCGACCGTTACCGGCATGAACGCCTCGTAGCCTTCGGCCTCGAGCTTGTGCGCGAGCTCGGGTCCGCCTTCCTCCACAATACGTCCGCCGACGAAGACGTGCACGAAATCCGGCTTGATGTAGTTAAGGATGCGCTGGTAGTGCGTGATCACGAGCGCGCCCATCTCGGGACCCGCAAGCGCCTGGACGCCGTTCGCGACGATCTTGAGCGCGTCGATGTCGAGGCCCGAATCGGTCTCGTCGAGAACCGCGATGCGCGGCCTGAGCATCGCCATCTGCAAGATCTCGACCCGCTTCTTCTCGCCGCCAGAGAACCCGTCGTTCAGGTAGCGCTGCGCGAGCTCACGCGGCACCTTGAGGTTGTCCATCGCAGCGAGCATGTCAGTGCGGAACTGCTTGATCGGGATCGGGTCGTCCTGCCCGTCGGCGCGCGCCTTCCGAACCGAGTTGATCGCGGAGCGCAGGAAGCTCGTCACCGTGACACCGGGGATCGCATGCGGGTACTGGAACGCGAGGAAGAGGCCGCGCTGGGCGCGCTCGTCCGCCCCGAGCTCCGCCACGTTGACTCCCTCGAGCAGGATCTCGCCCTCCGTCACCTCGTAGGCGGGATGGCCCATGAGGGCGTAGGCAAGGGTGGACTTCCCCGAGCCGTTCGGCCCCATGATCGCGTGGATCTCGTCCGTGTCGACCGCGAGGTCGACCCCTTTGACGATCTCCGTGCCGTCCTCCAGGGCGACGTGCAGGTTCTTGAGCTCGAGCAGCGCCAACTTCGTGCAGTCCTCTTTTCGTGTTGTCAAGGCGTTTTGTGCCTCCTTCGTGAGGCCATCCTAGCGGCTCTGTGACGCCTCCCCGAGCGGTCGCGCCCGCTCAGCTTGCAGCGGCTATCATGGAGAGCGATGCCCGGTTGGATCGGACTTCCAGAGTTGATCGTTCTCCTCGTCGTCGTCCTGCTCGTGTTCGGGCCCAAGCGCCTGCCGGAGATGGGGCGCTCGCTCGGCCGCGGAATGCGCGAGTTCAAGGATTCCGTCACCGGCAAGGATCGGGACGAGGATCGCGTCGAGCTGCCGATCGGCACGCAGGACACGACCGAGCCGGCCTCCCCGCGCGAGCGAAACACCGTCCTTTAAGGGCTTGTCCGGAAAGTGGCCGCGGTGGCTGACGCGCGATACGTGGTGCGAGGCAAGGACGCAGGGAGCGTGAATGTGCTGGCACATTTGCGCGACCGAGGACGCAGCCTCGCGCCGCGTAGCGCCTGTCAGGCGCCCTGGTCGACTTTTCGGACAGGCCCTTAAGCCGCCGATGGCCCGAATACCGCCCCGCCTGAGCTACGGCGAGGAGGCGTCGCTGGTCGAGCACTTGGGCGAGCTGAGAACCCGGCTCCTGATCTCGCTGCTCGCGCTCGTCGTGACCACCTCCGTCGCCTACGTCTTTCGGGGCCACCTCCTTCACTGGCTGAACGCGCCGCTACCGGAGGACAGGCGAAAACCGGTCACCTTCGGGATCGCAGAGCCGTTCCTCACCTCGCTGAAGGTGAGCCTTTACGCCGGGTTCATGATGGCTCTGCCGATCGTGTTCTGGCAGATCTGGGCCTTCCTCGCGCCTGCGATGACCGTCGTGACACAGCGGGTGATCGCGGGGTTCTCCGTGTTTGCGACAGCGCTCCTGGTCGGGGGTGTGGCGTTCGGTTACTTCATCGCGCTGCCCGCGGCCGTCCACTTCCTGACGGACTTTGACAACGAGCACTACACGATCCTGATCCGCGCGAGCAACTACTACTCCTTCGCGTCGCTCGTCCTCCTGGTGATGGGGCTCGTCTTCGAGCTGCCGATCTTCATCCTCGCGCTCGTGCGGCTTCGTGTCCTTTCCGCGACGCAGCTGCGGCGGAACTGGCGAATCGGGCTGGTCTCGATGGCCGCCCTCGCTGTCGCGCTGCCCGGCATCGATCCGGTGACGACCACGATCGAGATGATCCCGCTGATGGCGCTGTACGCACTCTCGGTCGTGCTGGCGACGCTCTTCGAGCGACGCTGGAACGCCGAGTCAGACCCGGCTGCCGCCTCGGTCACCGAGCAATAGCGCCCACGCGGTGAAGCAAGTCTTCGCGGCCGACTGGGTGCTGCCTGTCGATGGCGCACCGATCGAGCGGGGCGCCGTCGCGGTCGAGGACGGGCGAATTGCGGCGGTCGGGCCGCTCGACCGCCTCGCGCCGGCGACGAGGCAGTACTCGGATGCAGTGATCGTTCCAGGATTCGTCAACGCCCACTCTCACCTCGAGTACGCCGTCTACGGGGGCTTCGGCGACGGCCTCGGCGACTTCTCCGAGTGGATCACGCTCCACATCGAGCGAAAGCGGCGGATCGGCTGGGACGAGTACGTCGCGATCGCGCGTCTCGGCGCTGCCGAGTGCCTGCGCTCGGGCATCACGACCGTCGGTGACTGCAGCTACAGCGGCGCCGGCGCGGTTGCATGCGCCGAGCTCGGCCTGCGGGCGATCGTGTACATCGAGGTCTTCGGCGACGACCCGGCGCGAGCCCGCGAGCGCTTCGCCGCGACCCGCGAGCGGGTCGAGCGCTCGTTCTCGGAGCTGGTGCGGCCGGGAATCTCGCCGCACGCCCCGTACTCGACCTCGCTCGGCGTCTACAGCACGTGCGCCGAACTAGGCCTGCCCATCGCCACCCACCTCTGCGAGAGCCCGGCGGAGGTCGCCTACGTGACGTCGGGCGGCGGGCCCTGGGCCGGGTACGCACACCTCCTCGTCCCGCCGGCGGGCACGACCGGCGTCCGAATGCTCGCGCGCGCTGACCTGCTTGGCCCGAATGTCCTCGCGGCGCACTGCACGGTCGTGGAGGCCGAGGAGATCGAGCTGCTCGCCCGGCTTGGAGCCGGGGTCGCCCACTGCCCGCGCTCGAACGCGGCCCTCGGCTGTGGAGTCGCTCCGCTGCCCGAGCTGCAAAGCGCGTGTGTTCGCGTCGGAGTCGGCACCGACAGCCCCGCCTCGGCACCGTCGTTTGACTTCTTCGAGGAGCTCCGCTTCGTACTGCTCGGCGCCAGGGCACGAGCGCGCCGCGCGGGGGCACTCCTCGCCAGGGAGGCGCTGGAGCTCGCCACGCTCGGCGGAGCGGCTGCCCTGGGGCTCGCTGCCGAGATCGGATCGCTCGCGCCCGGCAAGCGAGCCGATCTCACAGTCGTCTCGCTCGAAGGCTCCGCTTACCTCCCCGCGGAGGATCCCGCAACGGCCGTCGTCCTCGGAGGCTCGCCCGACCGTGTCCTGACGACCGTGGTCGGCGGCGAGGTACGCTACGAGCGGGATCACTTCGAATGGCAAGAGCTGCAGCGAAACGCCAGAAACGCCCGGCGCCGGATGCTCAACGGCGCCCCGCTCCGCGACCGCCCGTAGCGGAGCAGACAATGGTCTTCACTCGCCTGCGCAAGCAGGCGAAGTGGGTCTTCGTCCTGCTCGCGGTCGTCTTTGCATCGAGCTTCGTGCTCTTCGGAGTGGGCACGGGCTTCGGTGGGCTCCAGGACCTCCTCACCCGCAGCGGCGGAGGGTCGTCGGGAGGGCCGTCGATCTCGAAGCTGGAGGATCGCATCCGGGTGAATCCGAAGGACGCCCCGGCGTACCTCGCTCTCGCTCAGGCGCTGCAGAACCAGAATCGCGTCGACGAGGCGATGGCGCCGCTCGAGCACTACGTCAAGTTGCGCCCGAGGGATCAGAACGCCCTCGGCACGCTCGGCGCGCTGTACCTGGATCGCTTGCAGCGACTTCAGCAGGACTACTCGGCCGCGCAGTTCACCTCCCAGGGGGAGACGTTCGGTCAGACGGTTCAGCCCCCCCTTCGGGTGGGGCGCGGCCAGTCGCTTCCCCCCGACCCCATTACTCAGGCCCAGACGGCGGCGACCGACCAGGTGATCAACACGTTGACCACCGAGCTCCAGGCGATCTCGCGGAAGGCAACCAGCACCTATGGACGACTCGCCGCACTGTCTCCGAACGACCCTGCAGTTCAGCTTCAGTGGGCTCAGACCGCCGAGACCGAGGGCGACTCGAAGACGGCAGTGCGCGGGTACAAGCGATTCCTCAAGCTGGCACCCGACGATCCGAGCGCGGGATTGGTCAAACAGCGCGTCAAGCAACTCGAGCACGTGAAGCCGGTGCCGGCTGCGCGTTAGACTGAGCCCGCCGAGCCAGGACAGCCATGAATTTCAACATCAACACGGAACAGCTCGACGAGCGCACCCACGTCATCTCGCTGACGGGAGAGGTCGACCTCTACACGGCTCCCGACTTCAAGCAGCAACTGCTCCAGGTGATCGGCGGCGGCAGCAAGAACGTGATCGTCGACTTCACGAACACCACGTTCATCGACTCGACCACACTCGGCGTCCTCGTAGGCGGCGTCAAGCGGCTGCG
>JBBRYW010000218.1:0-4643 GCA_038237235.1 Gaiellales bacterium | reverse complement strand
CGGCAAACCGCGCCGCCGCGCGGTCGATCTCGTCATCGCCGCAACGGCAAACGCGCATCAGGTTCCGCTCCTGACCCTCAACGCGAAGGATCTCGACCTGCTCGCCGACCTCATCGACGCTCGCGAGCCTTCGTCGTAGTTCAAGCTCGGGTAGGAAGTACGGCGCCTGAAGAATCTCGTGCTGCGACGGTGCCGGTTGCATGTCGCAGGGGGTGCGCCGTAGAGTCGCACTTGTTTCCGACGCAAGGAGGTAGCCGATGCCGGTCGTGCTCACACAGCAGGGGGCTGGGTTGACGAAGGAGAGCTACGAGGAGGTCGTTCGTAGGCTGACTGGTGGGAAGACCCACCTCGAGTCGCCTGCGGACTGGCCTGTCGAAGGCCTCTTGGTTCACTCTGCCGGAGAAGCTGAGGGCGGTTTTCGCGTTGTCGATGTATGGGAGTCGGAGGAGGCCGTCCGGCAATTCGGAGAGACGCTCGGTCCGATCCTGCAGGAGCTGGGCGTCGAGGCCGAACCGGAGATATACCCGGCGCACACGTTTGTCTCGGCCTAACCGTCTCGACGGACGCGTTCTCCGCGGCGACTGTTGCAGCGGCCGCACCGCGTAGCGAGTTCCTCGTCCGCGTACCTCGCCTTCACCGGCCAGCGCGAGCGGGCAGAGGTCGAGGGTGAAGTCGTGCGGGGTTCTGCAATCAAGGTAGTGGTGTCTGTCGAGTGCGTATCGCCTGGGTTCGCGAATGTCCCCTGAACGCAGCGCTAGGTTTGTTCCTAGGCGGGTAGCCGTTATCGGGCACTGAGGTCTGATTTGGGAACGCTGTGAGCGAGGAGATTCAACTCGGCGGCGGCGCGATGACCGACGGCGTGGTACGCGTGGGCGATACCGTGCGAAGGCCGCAGCGCTACGCCACTCAGCTGATGCGCGACGTGCTCATGCACCTCGAGCGCGCTGGTTTCGATGCCGCGCCGCGCTGGCTTGGCTTCGACGACCAGGGGCGCGACGTTCTCAGCTGGATCGACGGCGAGACCTTGACCGAGCGCGGCCAGATGCACCCGTACATCGGTGATGCACCGGGGCGCATCACGTTCACGGATGAGCAGATCGCTGCCGTCATGCGCCTGCTCCGTCGCTACCGCGACACGTTCGGCCACGACGTGATCTGCCACGGCGACTTCGGTCCGTGGAACATCGTATGGCGAGACGGACTGCCGTTCGCGGTGATCGACTTTGACAACGCGTACCGGGGCGACGCGGCCGACGACGTCGCATACGCACTGCGGACGTTCATCAACTACGGCTTCGCTAGGACGGCGCCGACAGAGCTGGTCCGACGCACGCGGGCGGCGCTGCAGGCGTACGGCGCGGCTTTCGACGTGGCCACCATCCTCGCGCGCGAGTACGACCTCGCCGAGGAACGCTGCAGGCGAAACGGCTGGGATCGCCAACTTGCGAAGCTGCCGACAGAACGCGCGTGGCTTGCGGCGAACCGAGGGCTGTTCTAGACCCCTCGACCGCTAGGGCTTTGTTAGTTCGTTGAAGGGTCCTCTCCTGGGGCAGCGAACGGTGTCCGTGGAAGCGGTCATCGTTCGAGGAGGAGACTGATGGAAGCTGCGATGGTGGAGATGCCGGCGAGTGAGTCGCGCGAGTGCTGTTCGCGTTCGTTGACGAGGTGGTGCGGCCGCTGCCGCATGTGCGGCAGCGCGAGAACGCGCTTTTGTATGTGCGCGGGTTGATCGAGCAGGGTGGCCGCAAGAGTCTGCAGCCGACCTTGTTTCGGCTGCAGGAGACGCCGGCCCGGTACGAGTCGATGCAGCAGTTTCTGGCTGACTCGCCGTGGGATCCTGCGGTGCTGGTGCAGGCGTGCGTGGAGCGGGTTGCGCCCGAGATCGGGATCACCGCGTGGGTGATCGACGACACCGGGATCGCGAAGGACGGTCGGCACTCGCCGGGGGTGAAGCGGCAGTACTCGGGCACGCTGGGCCAGATCGGCAACTGCCAGATCGCTGTTTCGGTGCACGCGGTCGGCGAGCGGGGCACGCTGCCGCTTGGTTTCTCGTTGTATCTGCCGGAGGAGTGGTGCGGCGATCAGGAGCGCCGCCGGCAAGCGAAGATCCCGGACGAGGTCGTGTTCCAGAGCAAGCCGCAATTGGCTGCGGCCCTCTGTGAACGGGCAGCACCCGTCGACCTCAACCAGCTAACGCTCTTCCACCGACGCGAGTAACAAAGTCCCACCGTGCGAGTGATCAGGAATGATGCCCGAGCGGCGGCGGCGCTTGGCGCACGTAGCGTGGTTCACTCGGATTCGCGTCGCCAGAGCCAGCTGCGTGCATCTGCCAAGATCGCGCCGCCGTGGTTCGGACCCGGAGGCCGCGACGCGACGTGCATTGGAGGCCTTTGAAGTGCTACGGCGGATCTACTCCGGCGGCAACGACGGCAAGATCTTGGGGTTTCTCGCTCGCACATTCGCCCAGGTCGGCGACCGCGAGCGCGCGGTAGAGCTTTATGCCCAGGCGATGCAGACCCTCGAGGAGCGCTGGAACCCGTGGCTGGCACTCACGGCAGGAGTTGCGGCGGCCGAAGACGGACGCGGGCGTCCGCTCAGTCCCGCTGTTCCACTCCGTTGAAGCGGCGTTCTTCGAGCTCGCCGCCCGAGCGGTCGAGCGCGGTCGCTACGCACCCGAGGAGCTCGTGTTCGGTTCGATGCGTGGCACGCCGCTCCAGCCGTCGAACTTCCGTCAGCGGGTGTGGGGCCTGGCGCTCCGCCGCGCAGGACTCGAGGACGCGGGCTACCGCTTCCACGACCTGCGGCATACGTGCGTGTCGCGCCTAGTCGGCGCCGGCGCGGACATCAAGCTCGTGCAGGCAGTCGCCGGCCACGCTAACCCGCTCATCACACTCAAGCGCTACTCCCACCTGCTCGGCTCTCGGGTCACCGAGGCGGCTGACCGCTTCGACCCAGCGGCCAAGCCGGTCTGAGACGTGCCTCCGTGATCCGAAAGTGATCACGCTCGAGCTCGTTCACTCGTTGTGACAGGCGGCCTGGGCGGGCGCTCGGCTCGCTCGCGGAGGGCGGCGAGAATGAACGGGGGCGATCCAATAGTGTGGACTAGGGCGATGCCGACGAAGACGGCGCGGAATCCGACATGCTCGACAACCGGGCCTGCCGACGCAAGCCCGACCGCTCCCGCCACCAGCGTGAGGGTCATGTACGCCGCCATCGCGTGCGGACGGACCGATCGCGGGGCGCGGGTCGTCTGGACGGCCGTTACGGGCGCGTTGATGAACGAAGCAAGGAAGCTCACGCCTGCGACCGTTACACCGAAGGCGACCACAGGGAGATCGAGAGCGAGCAGCCAGAAGAGAACGAGCTGACCAACCTTGGCGAAGACGACGATCAAATAGGGATCGATCCGGCGAAGCGCCACAACGACGAGCACGCTCCCCGCAATGCCGGCGGCGCCAAAGGCAGCCCACAGCCACCCGGCCACGGTGGGGTCGTCGAACCGGAGGAACGCGAGCACGGGGATCACCGCGAACAGGGCTTGCGAGCCGAGCTCGAATCCTGCCCCGGCGAGCGTCCACGGCCGGAGCAGCCTGTCCCGCCAGAGGAAACGAATCCCGGCGAAGAGCCCACGGGTGTCCTCCGCCGCCGGGAGCCGGTCTCCGGGTGGAACGAAGAGCGCGATGAGTGCGAACGAGACGAGGAAGGTGCCTGCGTCGAGCCAAAGCACGTTGCTCGCGCCGAGCGCCACGATCAGCAAGCCGGCGATCGGCGGCCCCACGAGCACGGTCGTGCTCGTCGTTGCGCGCAGCAAGGCGTTCGCCTGGACCAGCACGCGGTCGTCTTCGCCGAGCAGCTCCGGCAGGATCACCCGCTGTGACGAGTAGGCGGGCGTCCAGAGCGCACCCAGGACGAATGCAATCGCGGCGAGGAGCGGGAAGGTCAGGAGCTCCGCCACATGGAGCAGCGGCACGAGCGCGACCAGCGGCGCTCTGAGGAGATCGCACGCGAGTAGCATCCTGCGAGCGCCGAGGCGGGCCGCAACCGCTCCGCTCGGGATCCCCACAAGCGCCGTGCCGAGAAACTCGGCCGCGAGAACGACCGACATGCGCGTCGGCGAGCCCGTTGTCTCCAGCACGAACCACGGGACCGCTAGCCAGGTCATCTGCGATCCCGTCGTCGAGACGGCCTCGGCCGCGAGAAGCGCGAGCAGCGGCCGGCTGCGAAGCGGCACGGCGTCAGTCTCGCAAGATCACGGCCGAAGCGACGCCGTCGAGCTCGACGACGAGATCAAGCTCGAGCCGGCCCAGTCGCTCTCGGGCGAGTTCCCCGCCGCCCCGCCTTCCTTAGCAGATCCTTAGCAGCGGCTCGGATGCGTCGCCCAAACGGCCAACGGGAACGGCCCATATACAGCGACTTTCAGATGGAGCGTACCGGGATCGAACCGGTGACCTCCGGCTTGCAAAGCCGGCGCTCTCCCAGCTGAGCTAACGCCCCTTCCGCCTCAGTGTAGAGGCGCCCGGGCGCCTCTACGCAGCCCGCGCCAGACGCTCCTCGGTCCGGGCCCGTCGGATAATTTGATCGCGCTCGCCGAAGCGAAGCTGGGCTCGCGTCGCCCGCTGCTCGTCCCAGAGGTGCGCCAGGTG
>JBBRYW010000217.1:0-4658 GCA_038237235.1 Gaiellales bacterium | reverse complement strand
GGACGCCGTTCCGGGCACGGTCGAGGGGTCGCGTAAGCCGAACCTCTCGGCGGTCTTCCTGGGCCTCGTGGCGGTCGCGGGTGCGCTGGCCTTCTGGTGGAAGCGCAACTCGGGCGACGACGCCCTGGATTACTGATCTAGGGAGCGCGGGTCTCTATCCAATGCGCTCGACCGGTCATTTCAGACGGAACGCGGGCGGAGCCCGCCGTTCCTGAATGTAGGCACCGCACGCGGCGCCTAGCGCGGCCCGTGGCCGGGCGGCGGACCGCCACCCGGGGGCTGACCTGGAGCGGACTGGCCGGCTAGGCGCTGAGCAGGCGACGGATTCGCGGCAGGCGGCGGATTCGCGCTCTTGCCGGCCGGCTGAGCTCGAGCGGCTTCCTTCTTCGGGACCCCCGGACCGCCTGGGCCTGGAGTTGAGCCTGACCGGCCCTTCGACTGACTCTGCGACGGGGAAGTGGGCTGCACCGGCTTCGGCCCAGCGAGACGAGGGCGAGCCTCCTTCGCCCCTGCGCTGCCACGCGGGGGCGCCGGACGCTCAGCAACCTTTCTCGGAGCCGTGTCCGCCCTGGCAGTCGTGACGGAGGACAGCTTTGCCGCAGGCGGCTGAGTGCTCACGGGTCGCGGCGCCTCCTCGCGTGGCGGCGCGTTCTGAGATGTCTGCGGCGACACCGGCCGAGAGCGTGGAGCTACGAGCTTGCCGGCTGTTCCCCTTGCTCGAGCGACCGCCCTTCGACTCTGGCCCCTCTGTACAGGCCCTCGCCCCACGGACGACCGGCGCTCGTGAAGTGGTAGGGCGAGCGTGGCGGTCAGGTGGGTCGAAGCCGTTCTGGCGCCGAGCCTCCCGCGGTCGGCGACCGTGCCTGCTGAACGATGCGTGGCGTGTGGTCTCGCCACAGCCGGCCCCGCCGGCCGAACGGGGTGCACCTCGTGCACGATTCGCACGCCCTCGACACCGACGCCGGTGGCGACGATGCCGACCGAGATCAGAACGGCTGCCTTGGCGAAAAGACCCGATCCGCCGGCGACCATCGCCGGCGAGCCGCTCGCCCCGCCGCCGAAGAGCGACGCGAGGGTCGACGGCAGCGGCACACCGGCGAAGCCCTTGAACGCCGCGCGCTGAGCCCGCTGAGCGCGGGCAAAGCGAGCGCATTCTCGACACTCGCGAAGATGGGCACGAAGCGCGCCCTTCGCCTCACGCGGCAGCGCCCCGTCCATCTGCCTGGAGACCGCGAGCTGTGCCTCCTCGCAACTGAGCTGGCCCTCGAGTTGCTCGCGAAGTGCCCGCCGCGCGCGAAAGATCAGAGCCTCGACCGCGGAGACGGACACGCCCAGTTCTGTGGCGATGTCCGCATACGACCGGCCCTCGAGCTCCCGCATGACAAGGGCTGCGCGCTGGTTGAACGCGAGCTGCGCGAGGGCGCGCTGCAGCTCCTGCGGTGTCGGACTGCTCTCGGCGTCGTGCAGCTCGACGCCGTGGCCCTCAGCCAGCTCGACCTCGGCCGGACGGCGCATCGCCAGCCGGTGGCGCTGCCGGCACACGTTGTGGGCAATCGTGATCAGCCAGTTGTGCGGCGAGCCGGGTCGCTCGCCTTGCCTGAACGCGCGGTAGGCGTTCAGAAACGTGGCCTGGGTGACGTCTTCCGCGTCTGACGGGTGGCGCAGGACGCCCAGGGCATACCGATAGACCGCGCCTGCGTGGCGCCGATACAGGCGCTCGAAGGCGCGGTCCGCGCGAGCAGGGGCGAAGAGACGGGTCATTCCGGCACCTGCCCCATTGTGCCCGCTGGCTCGACTGGTGAGTCCCTTTCTTTGACGTAGCGAGTGTGCGTGGGCACACTCGCTCCTTCTGCGGCACGGAAGAATGCCAACGTGATCGCCGCATCTCGAAGCGTCGGGGCCCTGGGGGAGCGCCGCTTCCGCCTGCTGTGGCTGGGCCAGGCGGCCTCTGAGGCGGGAAACGCCCTGATGCCGATCGCGCTTGCGTGGGCGGTGATCGAGATGACAGGGTCGCCATCGGACCTCGGGCTCGTACTGGCGGCGGCACTCATCCCTCGGGTCACCCTTCTCCTCGTCGGCGGCGTCTGGGCCGACCGCCTCCCGCGCCAGCTCATGATGCTCGTCTCCGACGTCGTGCGAGCCGGGTCTCAGGGCGTCTTCGCGCTGCTCTTTCTCACCGGCCACGCGGAGCTCTGGCATCTGATCGTGGCCGCGCTCGTCTACGGCACTGCGCAGGCCTTCTTCAATCCTGCGCTGACCGGCCTGCTGCCCCAGACGGTCACCCCGGAGCGAATCCAGCAGGCAAACGCCCTCCTGGGGCTCACCCGAAACACGCTCCGAGTCGCAGGCCCCATCGCCGGCGGCCTCCTGGTGGCGGGCTTCGGTCCCGGTTGGCTGTTCGCGGTCGATTCCGGAACGTTCGTCGTGAGCGCGGCCTTCCTCGCGCTGCTCGGGGTCCGGGGCCTCTCGCGCTCACGAGCCCGTGGCTCCTTCCTCGCCGAGCTCGCGGGCGGCTGGCGCGAGCTGACCGCCCGTAGCTGGGTCTGGACAAGCGTCGTCTACTACTCCGTCGGCAACTTCGCGGTAGCGCCTCTCTGGGTGCTCGGGCCGATAGTCGCGAAACGAGACCTCGGCGGAGTTTTCGACTGGGCGATCATTCTGGCCGGAGCCGGGATCGGCTCGATCGTGGGAAGCGCCGTGGCGCTGCGCTTCCGTCCGGCACGACCGCTGCTCGCGGGCTACCTCTCACTCGTCCCGATCGCGTTCCTGCCGATCTCGCTCGTGCGGCCGCTCCCGACGCTGGTGATCGCGGCGGTTGCGCTTCTCGGGATGGGCGGCCTGAGCCTCTCGAACGCGCTCTGGCTAACGGCGCTCCAAGAGCACGTGCCGAGCGAGGCCCTCTCGCGCGTCAGTGCGTACGAATGGATGGGATCCCTCGTCTTCATGCCGCTCGGGTACACGCTCGCCGGCTTCCTCGCCGACGGAATCGGGCTCGACGAGACCCTCTGGCTGATGGCCGCGCTGCTCGGATTCTCGACGCTCGGGATCCTCACGGTGCCCAGCGTCAGACGTCTTCGCCGGGTCGGCGCGCCGGAGCTCGGGGGCATCGCGGCCTCGCCCAACTCCGTGTCTGGCAAGCCCGTCACCTGAGCTCGCTGACCTACGGCCGGACGCGCGTCACACCCGTGCGGCAGCCCGTCTTCGCGGCGGCGGCAGGTGGATCGCGCGCCCGAGCGCAACGAGGCCTGCCTCCTTGATCGCCTCTGACAGTGTCGGGTGTGCGGCCATGCCGTCCGCGATCGTCTCGACCGTCGACTCGGCATCGAGGGCAACCACCCCGGCCTCGATCAGGTCGGTCACGTGCGGCCCCACCATGACGAGGCCGAGCAGCTCGCCGTACCGCGTCTCGTGGATCGACTTCACCCAGCCGATCGTCTCGTTCTGCATCACGGCGCGTGCGTTGGCGACCCAGGGGAACGTCCCGGTGGCGATGTCGTCGCCGTACTGCTCGCGGGCCTCCGCCTCGGTCAAGCCGACGGCGGCAATCTCTGGATCCGTATAGATCGGGCGCGGCACGCCGCGGTTGTCGACGACCGCATCGTGGCCCATTGCGTTCTCGGCGGCCACCTCCCCCTCCCGGAACGCCGTGTGGGCGAGCTGCCAGTAGCCGGCGCAGTCCCCGACGGCGTAGATGTGCGGGACGGTCGTCCGGCGGCGCTCGTCGGCCGCGATGCCCTTCCGCTTGTCGAGCTCGACGCCGATCTCCTCCAGGCCGAGGCCCTCGACGAGCGGTCCGCGTCCGACCGCAACGAGCATCAGATCGCACTCGACCGTCTCGCCGTCGCCGAACGCGACCGTGAGCCCGCCGTTTTCCTCCGCGACGCCGGTGCACTGCTTCTCGAGCTGCAGAGTGATGCCGCGACGACCGAACTGCTTCCCCAGCTCCTTCGACGCGTCGGAGTCCTCCAGAGGGATCAGGCTCGGCAGCATCTCGATAATCGTGACCTCGGAGCCGAAGCGGCGAAAGATGGACGCGAACTCGCAGCCGATGATCCCACCGCCGAGGATGACGAGCCTCTCTGGCACCTCGGTCTGAGCCAGCAGAGCGGTCGAGTCGACGCAAAGCTCCGAGTCGAGGCCTAGGATCGGCGGTCGCAGCGGGAACGAGCCGGTGGCGACGACCGCCTGCCTGAACGTGACGGCCTCCCCTGAATCGACGGCGATCGTGTTGGCGTCGGTGAAGCGGCCGGTGCCCTTGACCCACTCGACGCCGTTCGCCTTGAAGAGACTCGCTACGCCGCTCGTCATCTGCTTGACGACCCGGGCCTTCCATTCGTTCGCGATGCCGAAGTCGAGCTCGGGCTCCCCCACCTTCACGCCGAGCTTGGCGAAGGTCTCTCCCGCCTCCTTGAGCGCGAACGCCGTCTGCACCCAGGCTTTCGTCGGAATGCAGCCGACACGCAGGCAGGTGCCGCCGAGATCCGGCTCCTGCTCGATGCAGACGACCCTGGCGCCGAGCTGCGCGGCTCGGATTGCCGCCGTGTAGCCGCCCGGCCCGCCACCGAGGACGGCGACGTCACATTCCATGCTCTACTCCCTGAGGTCGCTTGCGCTCGATCCTATCCGCGAGAGCGGTGTCTCGTTCTGATCACAGCTCG
>JBBRYW010000216.1:0-4670 GCA_038237235.1 Gaiellales bacterium | reverse complement strand
TCCGACGACCCTGCGCTCGCGTGGGTCCGGTCGACCTGGGAGGAGAGCGCGAAGGATCCGCGCGTGCCGCTTGTGACCGCATGACGCTGCGGGTCGCAAACGCCCCGCTCTCCTACGGCGCATTCGAGCTGACCGTCGGCATCTTCCAGAACGTGCCCGGGCCCGACGAGCTTCTGGCCGCGATGGCCCAGGCGGGCTACGAAGGCACCGAGCTCGGCCCGCCGGGGTACCTCGGGCGCTCAGATGAGCTGGGCTTGCGCCTCGAGCGTCACGGCCTCGCGCTCACGGGCGGCTGGTGCCCTATCCGCTTCAGCGAGCCCGAGTTCTGGGAAGAGGATCTCTCTGTGCTGCGCCGGACGCTCGACCTCTTCGACGCCGCGGGCACGGCGGGACGCGCGCATCCGGTCTTCGGCGACGGCGGCTCCGATGCGCGGCGCGCGAACCCCGGGCGAGGCCGGGAGGAGCCCTCGCTTCGGCTCGACGACGCCGGTTGGGCACGCTTTGCGGACGGCCTCAAACGGGCGCAGGAGGTCGCGCTGGAGCGTGGTTTCGAGCCGACGTTCCACGCGCATACGAGCACGTTCGTCGAGGCGCCGTCGGAGATCGATCGTCTCCTCCAGCTCACGGAGATCGGGCTGTTGGTCGACACGGGCCACCTTTTGCTGGGCGGGTCCGACCCGATTCAGGCACTCCGCGACTGGGGAGCGCGAGTGAACTACGTCCACGTGAAGGATGTGCGCCTCGACGTCCTGCGCGGGGTCGTCGCCGATCGGGCCGACGCCCTCGAGGCCTGGCGGCGTGGCATCTTCTGCGAGCTCGGCGCCGGCGACGTCGACCTCGAGGCGTTCTTTCGCGAGCTGGGACGCGTCGGTTACGACGACTGGATCTGCGTCGAGCAGGACCGGATCCCGCGCGCTGACGAGCCGCTTTCCGAGGCAGCAGAGGCCCAGGTGCGAAACCGCGCGTGGCTGCGTCAGCATGTGGGTCTGTGAGGAGGGCGCACGATGTCGATGGCGCTGTCCTGGCGCGCGCGCGGAGGCTCGATTCCAACCTCCGCGGCGCGCTCAGGATGCTCGCTTAGGCGACCGGGCTGACGTTCGTTGCCTGCGGGCCCTTCTGCCCCTCCGTCGGCTCGAACTCGACCTTCGCTCCCTCGGCGAGGCTCTTGAAGCCCTCGCCGGCGATGTCACTGTGATGGACGAAGAGGTCCTTCCCACCGCCTTCGGGCGTGATGAAGCCGTACCCCTTGTCGTCGTTGAACCACTTGACGATTCCTGTTGCCATTGCACTCACCTCCCTGCGTGATCACGAACAAGCAAGTGAGGCGGTCAGACCACATCCAGTACTCGTCCTTGGTTGCCCATCGAGCATACCTTGCCTTTCCCTTTGGCGCCTGTTCGCCGCGGTTCTGCTCGCGGGGTCGCGGGCTCATGCGATGTCGTACAGTCATCGCCTAATGGACGAAGAGGTCATTCCCGTCCTGCGGGTCGAAGACGCTGGGCGAGCGGTCGCGTGGTACGAGCAGCTTGGATTTCACAAGTAGTGGGAGCATCAGTTCGAGCCGGGGTTTCCGCTGTTCGTGTCGATTGCGCGCGGGAGCGTGAGGATCTACCTCTCAGAGCACACCGGTGACGCGACTCCGAACACTCTCATTCACCTGAATGTGCGCGACATCGACTCGATCGCGGCCGTACTCGGAGTCCCGGTTGACGAGAACGGGCTCGCCGGCCGTGAGTGCGATGTCGAGGACCCGGACGGCAACCGCCTCCGGATTGCCACTCCGCGCACGTAACGCTCGGAGTGTCCTCGCGAACACTCGGTCAGGCGACGTTCTAACTCTCTCGGGAGTGGCTGGCTTCGCGCAGCACGGCGATGACCTCGCGGAGCCAACGGCGCGCCCGGTCGATGTTCGGCCCTGGTGGAGCTAGGTCGGCGGTGTCCGCTTCCAGCTCGCTCATCACGAGCATGGCACGCAGCGGGTCGGGTTCGGTGAGGGCCTCCGCGATTCGCTCGGCGAGTCGTCCCGGCTTCACGGGGAGCGCTTGCACACGATCAGACGTTTGCTCGTCGGCTGCCACACCCGGTTCAGTGCGTAGACGATTCGGAGCACCCGCACAGCGTCGTGGTAGAGGTACTCGACGAGCGCAAGCCGCTCGCCCGGCCGCGCGAGCGTGAGGAATCCCGCAGGATGGAAGCCGCCCCACGTCAGTGCTGCGTCCTCGATATGTGCCGCCGCGAGTGCTTCCGGGTAGATGCCGAGTTGCTGTTGCCAAGTCTCTAGCAGGCCCCGCGTACGGAGAGCGATTCCGCTGGCAAGGGCCTCAGCCGCGGCGGCTTGCTCGCCCGAAACGAGCGCGGCAACTGACGGCTCGGCAAAATCGTGCGGCCACCAGATCGTTTCGATCGGGACACCTTCGTAGTAGCCGAAGACGCGCGAAACCTCGGTCCCCTGGACGCCCCACGTGTCGAGGTTGGCGAGGCCCACCCCGCTGGCGTGCTCGAAGCATTCTGCGAGATCGAGCCGCGTCGTCGTGACGAGAAGCATCTCAATGTCCGAAATCTCGTCGGCGACGCCGCGCGAGACGCTGCCCGTCAGCACGACCTCTTCGACAATAGGCGGGAGCGCAGCGGCGATCCGCTCGGCAACCTCCCGTAGTTCGCGTGCTCTGCATGTCGGCACGCAGCGAATCTATCGTCGCAGCCGCAGTATCAGAACCACCAGGTTCTGAGTGTCGATCCCCCGTTGCAGGTCGCCGGCTCACGCGATGTCGCCGCGTGCCACGAGGCGCACGGCGCTCAGGCGCGTGAGCACCGCGTCCTGGAGACCAGTGGCAACTGCCTCGCCGAATTCGCGTTCACGTGCCGCTCGCGCGGCCAGGTAGCGGCTTACCGCTTCGGCGATCGAGTCCGGCCGCTCCTTCACGCCGAGCGGGTCGAGCAGATGCTCGTACAGCAGACCGTGGAGCTGAGCATCGACGAGAGGATGGTTGCGCGCGAGCTGCTTGCCCCCGAGCCAGAGGATCCAGTCCCAGAAGTGGCGGTCGATCGCAGCAAGCGTGTCCGACCGGATCTCCCACGGCGGCTCGTGCCGAGGCGGTCGGTCGAAGACGAGATCGACCTTGACAGCACCCGGCAGCATCAGCATGTAGTAGGTCGCCTCCTCGCTGAGCCGGTCCCACTGCGCGGCAAGCGGCAAGAGCGGCTCGACCAGCCTTGGAAGGTCGCCGCGAAGACGATGGAAGTCGTCGGTCTCGACGAGAAGGTCGATATCGGACAGCTCGGTTGCGCGGCCTTCCGCACGCGACCCAACGAGTCGAACGGAGAGCACGCTCGGATGAGCCATGAGTAGCCCCGAGGTGCGCGCCACTAGATCCACGCAGGCGAAGCTTGCCACGCCATCGATCGGGTCGAGCTCGCGGCGTCCCGTGAGACAGGATTCGAATCGTCCGTCGTTGGTACAAGAGCCGCACCGAAGTCAAGCGAAATTAGGAGGCACGTCATGGCGGGAAAGGCAGATTTCACCGAGCAGGAGTGGGAAGCGATGCACAAGGGCGTGTCCGGAGCCGGGTTGCTCGTATCGGTCAGCGACCCCGGCTTCTTCGACACCTTCAAGGAGGCGGGAGCTCTCGCGAAGCACCTGGCCGCCGCTCGCAAGAACAGCTCGAGCGTGCTCGTTCGTGAGCTCGCCGACACGAAGGGGACCGGGTTCGGACTCAGGGCTTCTCCTGCCGAGCTCGAGACCGAGACGCTCGACGCGCTCCGCGCAGCGGTCACGGCGCTCCAGACGAAGGCGCCCCAGGAGGTCGAGGCGTACCGCACCTTCGTCGTCGAGGTCGCCGAGTCGGTTGCCGGCGCGGCCGAGGGCGGCGGCGATGCCGAACGTGCCGCGCTCGATCGGATCAAGTCGGCGCTGGGAGGCGCTTCGGCCGCGTAACGGATCGCTGCGCCGAGGGAGGACGACGACCTGGCCCGAGCCGGTCGAACCTCCTGCCGGGCATTCGCTCGGAGCTCCCGGCGGCGATTTCGTGCCCATCGAGTGGACGGCGGAGGTCGGGAGGCATTGGATTGCGCCGCTCCACGTGCATCACGCCGATGACGAAGCGTGGTACGTGCTCGAAGGTGCGCTTGGGTTTCGAGTCGGGGACGAAGAGACTGAAATCCGGCACCCGTGGCGATCTTGCCGCCTCCGCCTCCGCCGCCCTCACCCACCCGTTTCCCCCACCGCGCCGATCTCACCCCCGGCTCCCGCGCCGCCGCCAAGCACGATCACCGTCCCGACTTCGCCGACGGTGCCCGCGCCCGGCGCCACAGCCCCACCCGCCCTGCCGGGCGTACCCGCCCCGCCAGGAAAGCCGAGCTCAGCCCAGACCCTGCCAGGCGTACCGGCTGCGCCAGGGACGCCGGGCGCAGCGCAGGCCGTGCCAGGGACACCGGCTGCGCCCGGGAAGCCGGGCTCAGTACAGGAGCCCAGGCTCGGGCGCCACTGGTACACCCACCTCCGGCTCCGCGGGCTCGGGTGAGCCCGGCTCGAAGGGGAAGGGCTCCGCCCCCTTCACCCAGGCGGGATTCCAGGACGCCACGGCAGCCGCCTTCTTCCTCCTCCCGCGGCAGCGGCAGCACCCCGGAGCCGCCGGTGGCAAGGGGCACGGGGCGGGATTCGCCGGCCCCTC
>JBBRYW010000215.1:0-4781 GCA_038237235.1 Gaiellales bacterium | reverse complement strand
AGCGTCCGTCGGGACACCGTGGTGAGTCTATGCGTCACGGTGGCTCGCTTCGGAGCGCCGTCCGACGCGATCCATACGCTGCTCCCCCGATGCACTCTGACGAGACTCGATCCGACGCTCCGGTCAGTGGCGGCCCCTCCTGGCAAGTCGCTCTGCGTGAGGCCAAGCAACTGGCCGAGCGGGAGCTCCGCGAGATTCACCGCGAAGCCGAGCTCGTCGCACGAGCCCTCGAGACTCGATCCACGAATGGGAGCCTTCGCTCGGCACAGGGCTAGCTCGAAAGAGTTGATTCACGTCGTCCTTTAACTCGGTCCAGTGAGGCCGGAAAGGAACGGAAATGACGCACGACCCGATGAGGCGGCCGGCGGGGCCTGCGCAGTGAGTTCGGCACGAGCTGCCGAGCGCACGATCGTGCTCGACGAGGAAGCGATCGCTCGTGCCGTGTCGCGCATCGCCCACGAGATCGCCGAGCGGAACGACGACCTCGCCACGGTCGCGCTAGTCGGCATCCAGACCCGCGGTGTGCCGCTCGCGCAGCGACTGCGCCGCACGCTCGCGAGGCTCTCGGGCACCGAACCCGAGCTGGGAGCGCTCGACATCACCTTCTACCGCGACGACGTCCACGTCTCGGGCGGCGACCCGCCGAGACACCCACAGCCGCTCGTCCGGGCGACCCGTCTCGACTTCGGGCTCGAGGGCAGGACCTGCGTCCTCGTCGACGACGTGCTCTACACGGGCCGAACGGCGCGCGCTGCGATCGAGGCGCTCTTCGCCCACGGGCGCCCAGGTCGGGTCCAGCTGGCAGTGCTCATCGACCGCGGCCACCGCGAGCTGCCGATCCGGCCCGACTTCGTCGGCAAGAACCTGCCCACGGCCCGGGGTGAGCTCGTCGAGGTCGAGCTGGTCGAAGTCGACGAGATCGACCGCGTCTCACTCGTGCCGGCCGAGGCCGGAGCGTCCAGATGAGCACCCTACGGGTCTGGGATCGCCGGAGTGACGCCCACGGTCGTCAGTCGCTCGCTCCGCATGAGCCTCAAGCGGTTGCTCCATGAACGGGCTCCGCGTCGTCGAGGAGACCCTCCCGCCGGAGCGCAACCCACGGCGGCATCTGCTCGCCGTCTCGGATCTCTCTCGAGAGGACGTCGACCGGTTGCTCGCGGCCGCACGCGACTTCGCTGGCTCGCTCGAGCGCGACGTCAAGAAGCTGCCGACGTTGCGCGGCCGAACCGTCGTCAACCTCTTCTACGAGTCCTCGACGCGCACGTCGGCGAGCTTCGAGCTGGCGGCGAAGCGCCTCTCCGCCGACACGCTCTCGGTCAAGGCCACTGGCTCGGCCGTCGACAAGGGCGAGTCGCTGAAGGACACGGCTCTCACGCTGTCCGCCTACGAGCCGGACGTGATCGTGATCCGCCATCCCCAGATCGGCGCGCCCCACCTCGTAGCGCGGGTCACCGACGCTCACGTCGTCAACGCCGGCGACGGCAAGCACCAGCATCCGACGCAGGCGCTGCTCGACGTCTACACCATGCTGGAAGCCGTGGGCGATCCGGCCTCGCTCCACGTCGCGATCGTGGGCGACGTCCTGCATTCCCGCGTCGCGCGGTCGCTCGTGCAACTCCTACGCCTGCTCGGCGCGCGCGTGGCGCTGGTCGGACCTCCCACGCTGATGCCGCGAGGGATCGAGACCATGGGTTGCTCGGTCTCGACGCAGATCGACACGATCCGGTCGGCTGACGTCGTCTACGTCCTGCGCATGCAGCGCGAGCGGATGGAGGGCGGGACGGGCTTCGTCCCGAGCCTGCGCGAGTACAGCGCCCGCTGGGGGGTGACGGCCGAGCGGCTGCGGCCCGGACAGCGCGTCATGCATCCCGGGCCGATGAACCGGGGCGTCGAGATCGACGCCCGGGTCGCCGACGCCGCCGGCTCGCTGATCGGCGCGCAGGTGCGGGCCGGCCTCGTCGTGCGGATGGCGGTCCTGTACGACCTGCTCACGCACGCGCCGGCGGGCGTGCCGGCCGCCTCGCTCCAGGTGGTGGCATGACTGCGCCCACGCTCGTCTCGAGATCGGTGCCGGGGGCGGACCTGGTCATTCGCGGCGCCCGCCTGGTCGACCCGGCCGGCGGTCTCGACGCAGCCCTCGACGTCGTCGTCGACGGCGGACGGATCTCGGCGCTCCACGCTCCGGGCGCTCCGATCCGGGTGAACGGCCACCGCGTGATCGAGGCGGCGGGCCTCCTGCTGGCGCCGGCCTTCGTCGACCCGCACGTGCACCTGCGCTCTCCCGGCCGCGAGGACGAGGAGACGATCGCATCAGGCACGGCCGCGGCGGCCGCGGGGGGTTACTGCGCCATCCTCGCAATGCCGAACACGGAGCCCGTGACCGATAACGCCGGGGCGCTCGGAGCGGCCCGCGAGCAGGCGGAGACCGACGCGGAGGTACCAGTCGGGTTTCTCGCCGCCGTGACGAAGGGCCAGGCGGGGGAGGAGCTGGCCGAGCTGGCCGAGCTGGCCGATGGCGGCGCGGCGGGGTTCACCGACGACGGACGCCCGGTCGTCGACGCCGGCCTGATGCGGCGGGCTCTCCAGTACGCGTCGATCACGGGCCGCCGTGTCGCGCAGCACTGCGAGGAGCCTTCGCTCTCCCGGTCGGGTCAGATGCACGAGGGCCGCGTGTCGGCCGAGCTCGGCTTCGCCGGGTACCCGGCCGTCGCCGAGTCGACGATGGTCGCCCGCGATCTCGCGCTTGCCGCCTACGAGGGTCGACCGCTGCACCTCCTGCACCTGTCGGCGCGGGAGTCCGTCGAGGCGCTCTCCGCGGCCCGGGCGGCCGGAGTAGACGCGACGGCGGAGGTGACCCCACACCACCTCTGCCTGACGGATGAGGCGGTTCGCACGCTCGACCCGAACCTGAAGATGAACCCGCCGCTTCGGTCGTCGGACGACCGCCAGGCGCTCGTCGACGCGCTCCGTGCGGGGACGATCGGCTCAGTCGCCACGGATCACGCTCCCCACGCGCGCCACGAGAAGGACGCCCCCTTCGAGGCGGCGCCCTTCGGTGTGATCGGTCTCGAGACCGCATTCGCGGCGCTGTATACGCACCTCGTCTTGCCCGGGCTCATTCCGCTGGCGACGCTGCTCGAGCGCATGTCCACCGGGCCCGCGCGCGCCTGGGGCCTGGAGCCGCCGCGGCTCGCCGTGGACGCGGTAGCGAATCTCGTCCTGGTTGACCTCGGTGCGAGCTGGCGTGTCTCGGAGGAGCGCTTTCGGTCGCTGTCAGCGAATTCGTGGCTCCTGGGAGAGAGCCTGACCGGAGAGGTGAGACTCACCGTCGCCGCAGGGCGCGTCGTCCACGAGGCATGACGTCGTTCCTTCTCCTCGAAGACGGCACGGTCTTCCGAGGCCAATCCGTCGGCGCTGTCGGCCTCGCGCTCGGCGAGGCGGTCTTCACGACGGCAATGACGGGCTACCAGGAGATCGTCACCGATCCGAGCTACGCCGAGCAGATCGTGTCGTTCACCGCCCCGATGGTGGGCAACTACGGCGTCGCCGAGTCCCGCTCGGAGTCGGATCGAGTTGCTGCGAAGGCGGTCGTGATGCGGGAGGGGCGCGGACCCGAGTGGACGGCCTGGCTCGAGGAAAACGGCGTCCCCGCACTGACCGGGGTCGACACGCGCTCGCTGGTCGTCCGCCTACGGGCAAGCGGCGCGATGCGGGCTGCTCTGGTCGCGGGCGAGCGCTCCCTGTCCGAGGCGCGAGACCTGCTCCGAGACGCCCCGCCGATGAATGGCCGCGCTCTCGTGCACGAGGTCTCGACTCCGGAGCCGTACGTCGCGGCCGAGGGCGGCTGGCCGAGAATCGCGCTCGTCGACTACGGCTGCAAACGGTCGATCGTGCGCAGGCTCGTCGCGGCGGGGGCAGCGGTCACCGTGTTCCCGCACGAGGTCGACGCCGGTGAGCTCCTGAGCTTCGACGGAATCGTGCTCTCGAACGGCCCGGGCGATCCGGCCCCGCTCCGCGGAGAGGTGGCCGTCGTACGCGAGTTGCTCGGACGGGTTCCGCTCCTCGGCATCTGCCTCGGTCACCAGCTGCTCGCGCTCGCCGCCGGCCACCGGACGTTCAAGCTCCGCTTCGGCCACCGGGGGGCGAACCACCCCGTCGTCGAGCGCCGCGGCGGGCGCGTGCTCGTCACGAGCCAGAACCATGGCTTCGCCGTCGCTCCGACCGAAGCGCACGAGGCGACGCACGTCTCGCTCTACGACGGCACCATCGAGGGTCTGTCGTTTCCTCGCCTGCGCGCGCGCTCCGTGCAATTCCACCCGGAGGCCGGCCCCGGCCCGCACGATTCCTGGCCCCTGATCGACGGGTGGCTGAGCGAGGTGGAGACCCGTGCCGCGGCGGCCTGACCTTCGTTCGGTCTGTCTGATCGGCGCGGGGCCGATCGTGATCGGACAGGCGTGCGAGTTCGACTACGCGGGCTCGCAAGCGCTCAAGGTGCTCCGTGAGGAGGGCTTTCGCACGATCGTCGTCAACTCGAACCCGGCCACGATCATGACCGACCCAGACTTCGCCGACCGGACGTACATCGAGCCGCTCGACCTCGAGGCGGTCGCCGGGGTGCTCGCGCGCGAGCGCCCGGACGCGCTGCTGCCGACGATGGGCGGTCAGACGGCGCTCAATCTCGCAGTCGAGCTGGTGGAGGCGGGCGTGCTCGAGGAGCTGGGCGTGGAGTTGATCGGAGCCGGGATCGAGGCGATCATGCGCGCCGAGGATCGCGAGCTCTT
>JBBRYW010000214.1:0-4847 GCA_038237235.1 Gaiellales bacterium | reverse complement strand
GCCGGCCCAGGGTCTTCCCCTCGGCGTCGACCACGTACCAGGCGCGGTCGACCTCATTCGGCTTTGCGTTCCAGGTCTTCATGTTCAGACAGAAAAGAGGCGGACCAGGTCCGCCGAGCCGGCAGTCTACCAGCTGGCCGAGCACGGCTCTGTACACCCCGCCGCCCGCCTGTGGCATCCAGATCGCCTGGCTCCGCGTCCCAGGCGGTCCTGCCCTGGCGCCGGTCGACGTCCCCTACAAGCTGCCATTTGTTCTCGCCGAGCTGACGCAGCACGACGTAAGCCGGGCTTCCGAGCGGCTGCCCTGACGCGACACGATGGCGCGCGTGCCCGTGGCGACGGCAGGCGCTTCGGTCGACGAAGGCTCTACCCTCCAGACATGCCCAACAGAAACCCGGGAGACAGCCCGATTACCGACATAGTCGTGTGGGGAAAGAGTGTCTTTGGTGCCCGGACGGACGCGCTCATACTCGAGATCGCCAGCTTCACCGGCGATTTACGGGACCTATGACCCTTTCGAATCCGTTGAGGGCATCCTCTGGAAGACGGAGTACGACCGGCCCCGCGAGCCGGAACTGTACGAGGCGCTCGTCGCCCTCCACAAGCGCTTAGAACGCGAGCGCCAGAGGCATTAACCGGCGAGCCCGGCAAGCATCCCGTCTCATTCGCCTCCGACGAAGGCCCTGCGAGCGACTTGCCCCCGCGCCATCGTTTCTGCGCTGCTGGCAGTCAGGTCAAGCGATCTCGCGACGAAGCAGGCATGCGAGCCCTGTGCGAAAGGCCCGCGCGCCACCGTGCGAGGGATGCCGGAGGTACTCGCCGCCGATCGTGCCCTGCGCGAGCCGACCGACAGGGACGACGTGCCGGTCTCGCGAGAGCTCTGCCAGAAACGGCCGGCCCGCACGGGCCTCTTCGAGCTTGGGCGGGCGATTCGAGAGCTCGGTGCCAGGATGCGTCGGCACGACGTTCCAGAGCAGCACCCGCTCGGTCAGCTCCAGCTCGTCGAGCACCCGATGCACGATCGTGGCCGTGGCTTCTGCCGGCCCGCTGCCCGTCAGCTGGCGCTCCGAGGTGAAGGGCAGGCCGGAAACCCGAGCACCGCGGTACCCAGCTGCCTCTCCCACGAGGAGGATCGGCGCCTCGCGGCGCGCGTGGAGGTACGCCGTCAGCCGTTCACGCAGGAGGGGAGCACGGTCGCCGTCGCGGTAGAAGTTGAACGTCTCGCCGATCTGGGCTCCGGCGAGTGCCTCGACGAAGTCGACGCTCACGGGCAAACCTCTCGAGGCTCATGCGGAGCGGGTGACCGACGACCGTAGGCGTCACTCCGGCGATCCCGGACGCGTAGCGTGCTCACGGCACGACCTGGAAGAGGGCGAGGGTGAGCAGGGCGCCCAGCGTCCCACCGTAGGCGACCTCGAGCGCCGAGTGGACACCCGACTCGACGCGAGTTTGCGCCACGAGCAGCGCCATGATGAGTGTTAGCGACGAGATCAGGAACTGGTGTCGCGAGTTGTGCAGCACCAGCGTCGCGGCCATCCAACCGGCGAATGCGACAGCCGCGTGGCCCGACGGAAGCCCGCCCCTGAGCGGCGTGCCCCTTCCGGTCAGCGCCTTCGTGGCAATCACGGCGATCACGGTCAGGACGAGGGCGATCAGCGTCAGCTCGGCCGGGGCGTCCGTCAGACGCTGCAGCAGCCGGGAGCTGCGGACGCCGACCTGCGCCGAGAACACGAGATACCCGACGCCGACAGCATTGATCGTGGCGATCAGCACCGCCCCTGCGGCGATGTCCTTCGCCAGCTTCGCGAGCGGATCGAACGCGGTTGTCGCGACGTCGATCGCAGCCTCGACAGCGGTGTTGATCATCTCGGCGACCAGGACGAACGCAACCGAGAGCAGGAGCACGATCAGCTGGATCCGGGAGACGCCGATCGCGAGCGCCGCAACGAGCACAGCCACTGCGGCCGCGAAGTGAATCCGCATGTTCCGCTGCGTGCGGAGAACGTGGATGATCCCCTCGAACGCCCAGTTGAAGCTGTCGATCAGCGAGGGGCCTCGGGGGGCCGCCATTACGTAGGTCTCCGCAACCGCAACGACTGGACGCGTAAGGGTCTCACGGCGCCACTCGATGCTCCTTCTCGCGGCGCTCCATCTCGTCGCCGTGGTCGTAGCCGAGCAGATGAAGGAGACCGTGGACGAGCGGGTCGCGCCAGCCGGCGCCCACCACCTGCGGGCAAATGACTGCATCACCGAGCTGCCGCGGGACGCCGGCGGGCACGTCGCCGCGGCCGTCGATCGGGAACGAGAGGATGTCCGTCGCCTCGTCGACCCCGAGGTGCTCGCGCTTGAGCCTGCGCATCTCGTCGGGTCCGACGAACGCGAGGCCGAGGTCACCGTCGGCGACGCCCTCGGCAGCGAGAACGCGCCGTGCGAGCTCGGCTGCGGCCGCCCCGTCGACTTCCATTCCGCTTCGATTCTCGATCTCGACTGCGACCATCGCGCCTACCGCCGTCGCTGCGTGCCGGTCTCCTCGGCGTGCAGCTTGTACGCCTCGACGATCCGCTGGACGAGCTTGTGGCGAACGACGTCCTCGTGCCCGAAACGTATGAACGCGATGCCGTCGATCGACTCGAGGATGTCCTGCACCTGGATCAGTCCCGAGGCCTGCTCGCGAGGCAGATCGATCTGGGTAACGTCGCCAGTGACGACTACTTTTGAGCCGAACCCGAGCCTCGTCAAGAACATCTGCATCTGCTCCGGGCTCGTGTTCTGCGCCTCGTCGAGAATGATGAACGAGTCGTTGAGCGTCCGTCCCCGCATGAAGGCGAGCGGTGCGACCTCGATCGTCCCCTTCTCCATGTACGAGGCGAGCTTGTCGGCGTCGAACATGTCGTGCAGAGCGTCGTAGAGCGGGCGGAGGTACGGATCGACCTTCGCGAGCATGTCTCCGGGCAGGAAACCCAGCCGTTCGCCTGCCTCGACCGCGGGTCGGGTGAGAATGATCCGGCCGACCTGGCGCTCGGACAGCGCGGAGACGGCGAGCGCCATGGCGAGATACGTCTTGCCGGTTCCGGCGGGGCCGATCGAGAATGTGATCGTGTGCTGCCGGATCGCATCGACGTAGCGCTTCTGCGTCACAGTCTTGGGCGAGATCCTCTTGCCCCGATGCCGCCAAACGACATCCTCGAGTGCCTCGCGGATGTCCTCGGCTTGATCGATTGCCCGCACGACCGCATCGACGGTGCCCGGGCCGATCTCGTGCCCGCCCTCGACCAGCTCGACCAGCTCGTCGACGACCGCGCGTGCCTCGGCGACCCGCTCTCCTTCTCCCTGAATGGTCAGGCGGTTGCCGCGCAGAAGAATCGTGCAGCGAAGGCGGTCGCGGAGCGCGTCGAGCACGCCGTCGCCAACGCCCGCCAGCTCGGCCGCAACGTCGTTCGAGACGGAGAGAACTTCCTGCACGCGGGGGTCAGTGTAGGCCGCGGGCCTGAGCGGGAATTCGACATCGCCTCTACGCGAGCTTCTCGCGTACGAGCTGACTGACGGCTGAGCCGTCCGCACGCCCGGCAACCTGCGGCATCACGTCGGCCATGACGCGGCCGAGGTCCCGCATGCTCGTTGCACCGACTTCGGCGATGACGCTGTCTACGATCTCGTCGAGCGCGTCCACCGAGAGCGGGTCGGGCATGAATTCCTGGAGCACTTGCAGCCCTCGATCCTGCTCGTCCGCCTGCTCGGGCCGCCCTCCGCTCCGGAAGGCCTCGATCGACTCGAGCCGCTGTTTGCGCTCCCGCTGCAGCACCTGCAGCTCCTCGTCGTCGTGCAGCGGACGTTGCAGCTCCTTCTCGGCCGAGCGAAGCGCCGCGAGGATGAGTCGCAGAGCGTCCCGTCGCTCGGTCTCGCCGGCGCGCATGGCCTCCGTCAACTCGTCCTCGATCCGACCGACGAGGCTCATCCCGGCATCCCATGCAGGCGTCCGCCGAGGACGTGCCAGTGCAGGTGGAAAACCGTCTGGCCGCCGCCCTCGCCAACATTGACGACGACGCGGTAGTCGTCCAGGCCAGCCTCCCGAGCGGTCTCGGCGACGAACTCGAGCATCCGCTGCGCCTCCTCGGCCGGGAACTCGCCAACCTCTCGGAACGTCGGGACGTGCCGCTCGGGCAGGATCAACAGATGCGTGTCCGCCTGCGGGTTGATGTCCCGGACGGCGACGAAGCCGTCGCCGGCGTGGACGTGCTCGCCCTCGGAGACGAGGTGACAGAAAAGGCAGTCCTCAGGCAGCGAGGATCCCCTCCTCGGTCACGAACGCTCCACGAGCCCGCACGAGCTCCCCCGGGCGCCCACGGACGAGCCACGGGGAGTAGTCGTCTCCGTACCCGCGGCCGGGGCGGTCGACGAGCACCATGTCCTCGGATCCGAGCTTCGACCGCCAGTGCTCAAGGCAGGCGTCCTGCGAGACCGCCCGCAAGCGCGCGCTTCGATCCCTCTTGACGGCGGGCGGCACGGTGTCCCTTGTGGCCGTTCTCGTGCCCGGCCTCGGCGAGTATGGAAAGACGTGAACCTTCGTGATCCGAGCCTCGGCCACCGCAGCGAGCGTACGCTCGAAGGCGTGGTCGTCCTCGGCCGGGAAGCCCACGATCACGTCGCTCGTGAGATTGAACCCGTCGGCCCTCGCGACGCGGGACAGAAACGTCGCGACGCTGTAACGCCTCCCCATCTCGCGCAGGACACCGTCGTCGCCCGACTGGAGCGGCACGTGCAGGTGGCGCGCGACAGCAGGTGTCTCGCGCATCGCCGCCAGCAGATCGCCGGTCAAGTGATTCACCTCGATCGAGGAGAGCCGCAGG
>JBBRYW010000213.1:0-4874 GCA_038237235.1 Gaiellales bacterium | reverse complement strand
GCTGCTGCCGACGATGGGCGGTCAGACGGCGCTCAATCTCGCAGTCGAGCTGGTGGAGGCGGGCGTGCTCGAGGAGCTGGGCGTGGAGTTGATCGGAGCCGGGATCGAGGCGATCATGCGCGCCGAGGATCGCGAGCTCTTTCGCGAGTCGGTGCGGAGCGTCGGTCTGCGCGTGCCGGACTCGCGCGTCGTGCGCTCCGCCGGCGAGCTCGATGACATTGCCTTGCCGGCGGTCGTCCGTCCCGCATTCACGCTCGGAGGACTCGGCGGCGGGTTCGCTCAGACGCCCGCCGAGCTCCGCCGGTTGATCGAGACCGGACTCGCGGAGAGCCGGATCGGCCAGGTGCTCGTCGAGGAGTCGGTGCGGGGCTGGGACGAGTTCGAGCTCGAGGTCGTGCGCGACCGGCGCGACAACGTCGTCGTCGTCTGCTCAATCGAGAACCTCGATCCGATGGGCGTCCACACCGGCGACTCCGTCACGGTCGCCCCGCAGATGACTCTCTCGGACGAGGCCTACCAGGAGCTGCGCGACGCCGCGATCGCCGTCATCCGCGCCGTCGGCGTGGAGACCGGCGGCTCGAACATCCAGTTCGCACGGAGCCGCGAGACCGGTGACCTGCGGGTGATCGAGATGAACCCTCGCGTCTCTCGCTCCTCGGCGCTCGCGTCGAAGGCGACGGGCTACCCGATCGCGAAGGTGGCCGCGAAGCTCGCGGTCGGCTACACCCTCGACGAGATCCCCAACGACCTGACGCAAACCACGCCGGCGAGCTTCGAGCCGACGCTGGACTACGTTGTCGTCAAGTTCCCTCGCTTCGCCTTCGAGAAGTTCCCGGGCGCCGACACGACCCTCGGCACGCAGATGAAGTCGGTCGGCGAGGCGATGGGGATCGGCCGAACCTTCGCCGAGGCGTTCGGAAAAGCGATGCGAAGCAGAGAGGGCGAGCCAGATTCGGCGCTCCCGTGGGGCGACCTGGAGAGCATTCCGGACGACGTGCACCCGTGGTTCCGCGCGGAGCTCGGTCGTGTGCGCACCGCCCTCGCGCGGGTCGACTCGCTCGACGATCTCGGCGCGGACGACTGGACCACCCTCAAGCGGCTCGGCCTCTCGGACGCCGAGCTCGCCGCCCGCTGCGGCGCGGCGGAAGCGGATGCTCGGTCGAGGCGACGCTCACGGGGCGTCCTGCCGGCGTTTCGCCGCGTCGACTCCTGCGGGGGCGAGGTCGAGGCCGCTTCCAACTACTTCTACTCGACGTGGGGAGAAGCCGACGAGGCGACTCCCGAGCCGGGCCGCAGCGTGGTCATCCTGGGCGCGGGGCCGAACAGGATCGGGCAGGGGATCGAGTTCGACTACTGCTGCGTCCACGCGGCGCGAAGCTTTCGGGCGCTCGGCTACGAGGCCGTCCTCGTCAACTGCAACCCGGAGACCGTGTCCACCGACTACGACACCTCGGAGCGGCTCTACTTCGAGCCGCTCCGCGTCGAGGAGGTGCTGGCCGTGTGCGAGCGCGAGCAACCGGCCGGCGTGGCGATCCAGTTCGGCGGTCAGACTCCGCTCAAGCTCGCGGGCGCGATCGAGCAAGCCGGATTCCGAATCCTCGGCACCCCGTTCGAGGCGATCGACCTGGCGGAGGATCGCGACCGTTTCGCCGCGCTGCTCGGGCGCCTGGGCATCCGCTGCCCGGAGTGGGGGACCGCGACGGGCCCGGCCGAGGCCGTTGCGCACGCCGAGCGGATCGGCTACCCCGTGCTCGTCCGCCCGTCGTACGTACTCGGAGGGCGTTCGATGCGCGTCTGCTACAGCGACTCCGAGGTGAGTGCCGCTGCGGCGGCTGCGGGACGACCCGTTCTCGTCGACCGCTTTCTCGAGAACGCGATCGAGATCGACGTGGACGCGCTCTCCGACGGCCGAGACACGTACGTTGCCGCCGTCATGCAGCATGTCGAGGAGGCGGGTATTCACTCCGGAGACTCCTCCTGCGTCATCCCCGCGACGTCGCTCGACGCCGCCGACGGGCGCGAGATCGTCGACACCGTCAGTCGGATCGCGCGCGGCCTCGGTGTCGCCGGCCTGCTGAACGTCCAACTCGCGCTCGTCGATGGCAGGCTGTACGTCCTCGAGGCGAACCCGCGCGCGTCGCGTACCGTCCCGTTTGCAAGCAAGGCAATCGGGCTCAATCTCGTCGCCGCAGCGTGCCGGCTGGCGGCCGGGGCGGACCTGGCCTCGCTGAACCTCCCTCGAGACCTGGTTCCGGAACATGTCTCGGTGAAGGCCGCCGTGTTGCCGTTCTCACGCTTCCCGGGAGCGGATCCCGTGCTCGGCCCCGAGATGCGGTCGACCGGCGAGGTGATGGCAATTGCGGCCGATCTCCCGTCGGCGTTCGCGAAGGCCGAGCGCGCGGCCGGCCGGCCGCTCCCGACGACGGGCACCACATTCCTGTCCGTCCGCGACGCCGACAAGGAAGGGCTCATACCTGTCGCCTCGGCGTTGGCGGCGCTCGGCTTCCGACTGGTTGCCACAGCGGGAACTGCACACGCCCTAGCTCGGGCCGGCCTTGCCGTCACCCGCGTGCGCAAGGTCACGGAGGCCGGGCCGGGTCCAACTGTGGTCGACCTCGTCCGCCGCCACCGCTGCGACCTCGTGATCAACACGCCCCAGGGGTCCGGAGCTCGCTCCGACGGCTACACGATCCGAGAGGCTGCGCTGGCAGCCCGCGTACCGTGCATCACGACGCTTTCGGGCGCAGCGGCCGCCGCCCGGGCAATCGCGGGCGCTCGCGCGGAGCCGCCCCTCAGTCTTCAAGAAGAGCACGCCGCGGCAACCCGGCGTTCGAGTTTCGGCTCCGGCCGGTCAGAGCCCGGCTTCGCCCGTGAGCTCCCTGTGCGCTCGGGTGCCGAGGGGTTGGCGTGAGGCTCGCATCGGCTCCGGTGGCCGGCTCCGAGAGGGTCGGGCCGTACACCCTCCTGCGGCTACGACGAGGCAGTCTCGAGCCCGGCAATCCGGGCCAGTTCTTCATGCTCGAGGCGCCGGGTCATCCGCTGCCGCGACCGATGAGCCTCTGTCTCGCGACGCGAGGCGAGCTCGCCTTTCTGATCGACTCGGTCGGACCGGGGACTCGAGCGCTCGCTGCCGCGAGCGGCGGCGACCGGATCCGGATTCTCGGTCCGCTCGGGAATGGGTTCCGGCTCGATCCCGAGGAGCCGCTGCTCGTGGGCGGCGGAATCGGCATAGCGCCGCTTCCGCTCCTCTCGCAGGCGCTCGGCTCGCCGCCCGCGCTCCTCGGATTCCGGACGCGGGCGCATGCGGAAGCGGCCGAGCTGGTGCCGCATTCGGAAGTGGTGGTCGAGCCGCCCTACGTGACCGAGCTCGTTCCCGAGCGATACGACATCCTCGCGTGCGGCCCCGAGCCGATGCTCCACGCCCTCCGCGCGCGCTTTCCGACCGCGCAACTCGCCCGGGAGGCGCCGATGGCGTGCGGCTACGGAGCCTGTTACGGGTGCGCGGTCGAGATTGCCGGAGAGCTCAAGCGTTTGTGCGTCGAAGGGCCGGTGCTACAGGCGGCATGACAGCGATCCTGAATGCCTCCGGCTGCCTGGACGCACTCACCGCACCCGACATCGCCCGCTCGCTAGACGCGTACGTGACTAAGACCGTCACGCCTCTCCCGCGCGGGGGGAACGCGCCGATCCGTATCGCGGAGACGGACGGCGGCCTCCTCAACTCGATCGGCCTCGCAAACCCCGGAATCGAACGGTTCCTGGACGAGAGCCTGCCAACATTCCTACGACTCGGCGTGCCGCTCTGGGTATCCGTCGGCGGCTTCTGTGCGGAGGACTACGCGCTGGTCTGCTCCGCTCTCGACGAGCACGACGGCGTGGCCGTGCTCGAGCTCAACCTCTCCTGCCCGAACGTCGAAGCTCCCTCCGAGAGCGTCCCGGGGCTCGTGAGGGCGGCCAGAGAAGTGACCGACAAGCCGCTCTACGCGAAGCTCTCACCGTCGGTGCCCGACATCGCCGCTACCGCCCGCGCGGCTCGAGAGGCAGGCGCAGACGGCCTGTCTCTCGTCAACACGGTCCGGGGCCTCGCGCTCGACCCGCGTACGCTCCGCCCCCGCCTTGCGACGGCGACGGGCGGCCTCTCCGGCTCGCTACTCCGGCCGATTGCCCTCGCGGCGGTATACGAGTGCTACCGAGCCAGCGGTCTTCCGATCGTCGGCATGGGCGGCATCTCGTCTGGCCGCGACGTGCTCGAGCTGCTCGCAGCGGGCGCGGCGGCCGTCGCGCTCGGCACCATTCTCTTTGCCGACCCGGGCGCTCCGGCCCGGATCCGAGGAGAGCTGACCGCCGCCCTCGACGAGCTCGGCGTTGACAACGCAGACGACATTCGGGCTCTCGCACATGGCGATGCAGGGCCTTCACCCTCAACCCTCAATGGGAGGTCGATGGTTCGGGCAACTAGGACGTAGAAGGAAATATCCTGCAAAAGCCAGATTTTTATCGCGCTTGACCGCGCCGCCCAAGGTGGTACTATCCCGCCCCATGGTAATGAAGACGCAGGCCCAGGCGCCCGAGCGATCGCTCGATCAGAGGATGGAGGCGCTCAGGCGTGCGAACGACATCCGTGTTCGCCGTGCGCGACTCAAGAAGGACCTCAAGGACGGGAGCGCCGAGATCGAGAGAATTCTCTCGAATCCGCCGGAGTATGTCTCTACCGCCAAGGTGTTCGACATCCTCATGGCCGTCCCCAAGTTCGGCCGCGTGAAGGCGAGCCGCTTCCTGAACCAGTGTCGGATCAGCCAGGCGAAGACCGTGGGCGGCCTCTCCGACCGGCAGCGTGCTGAGCTCGTAGGGCTCTTCCACCGGTAGCTCCCCGC
>JBBRYW010000212.1:0-4912 GCA_038237235.1 Gaiellales bacterium | reverse complement strand
TCGAGGGCTCGCGGGCTTGCCCGTGAGCCCGTCTGCTTTCGCCGCGCCGCCGTCTGAACTGACCGGTCGAGCGGATTGGATAGCGACCTAGGCTGCTAGACCGGCACCAAAGCCGCGGCGCTATAGACTCACCCGCTTCGTGCCTCTCCGACGCAGGAAGGGTGCGGCGCGCGTACCGCGCCGCAGGATTCGAAAGCTCCGCCTCTTCTCTCTCCTGACACTGCTCGGGCTGCTTTCACTCGCCGCGTTCACGGTCGGGCTCGTGCGGGCGATCGCAAGCGAGATTCCGGCACTTGACCCGGCGCACCAGCAGAGGATCGAGGCCAACGGCTACGTCTACAGCTCGAACGGACATTCCGTCCTCGCGGTGCTGCGCGGCTCGGAGAGCCGCGTCCTCGTCCGTTCGAAGGAGATCGATCCCCGGATCATGCAAGCCATCGTCGCAGTCGAGGACAAGCGCTTCTGGCAGCACCGTGCCGTCGATGTCCGGGGCATCGTGCGTGCGGCCTGGGCAGACCTCAGGGCGAAGAACGTCGTGCAGGGCGGCTCGACGATCACCCAGCAGTTCATCAAGAACGCCTACGTCTCGAACGATCGCGCGATCGGACGCAAGCTGCGCGAGGCGGCGCTCGCCTGGCAGCTCGAGCAGCGCTGGTCGAAGCTGCGGATTCTCACCGCCTACCTGAACACGATCTACTTCGGCAACGGCGCCTACGGCGTCCAGCAGGCTGCCGTCACCTACTTCCACCACCCCGCTCGGCCCCTCACGCTGGCAGAGGCGGCGCTCCTCGCCGGGATACCGAAGGATCCGTCGCTGTACGACCCGGTCGCAAATCCGCGCGAGGCGCGAGCGCGACGCGCCTTCGTGCTGCGAACGATGCTCGACCAGGGTCTCGTCACGCGCGAGGCCTTCCGTCGCGCAAGGCATGCACCCATGCCCGCTCCGGCTTCGGTGAGCCTTCCTGACACGCAGCGACCGAACGCAGCTCAGTATTTCGTCAACTACGTCAAGCAGCAGCTCGTCGACCACTACGGCTCCGCGTGCGTATTCGGCGGCGGTCTGCGCGTGACGACGAGCGTCGACCTCCGGCTGCAGAAGCTCGCCCGCAACTCGATCGCCCGCTGGCTGGGTAATCCGAACGGCCCCGCGGGAGCACTCGTCGCCGTCGACCCAGGCGACGGGCGTGTGCTCGCGATGGTCGGAGGCCGCAACTTCCGCCGCAGCCAATTCAACCTCGCGGTTCAGGGCGAGCGCCAGCCTGGATCGGCGTTCAAGCCGTTCGTGCTGGCCGACGCGCTCGAGCGGGGCGTCTCCCCGGTCACGAGGTTCGTGTCGAAGCCCGTCGTGATCCCGTTCGACAACCGGCTCTGGTCGGTGCACAACTACGAGGGCGACTATCTCGGCTCGATCGACCTCGAGGCGGCGACGATCCACTCCGACAACTCCGTGTACGCCCAGTTGACGAGCGTCGTCGGGCCTGCCGCGATCGCCGACACGGCGAAGCGACTCGGCATCACGAGCCCGCTCAAGGGCTACCTGTCGATCGGCCTCGGCGCCCAGGCTGTGAACCCGCTCGAGATGGCTCGCGCATTCTCAACGTTCGCGCGCGGCGGCGTTCGCGTCGACGGGTCGCTGCTCGGAAACCACCCGCGCGCGATCCTCGCCGTCGGAAAGGCGCGGAATGGACACTGTGGCAAGAGCCAGCTGAACCGCCCGGTCGGGCGCCGCGCCGTCAGTCCGCGGACGGCCGCCTACGTGAGCTCGATCTTGCAGAAGGTCGTCCGTGAAGGAACCGGAACCAAAGCGGCGCTCGGCGACGGACGCCCGGTCGCCGGCAAGACTGGGACGACCGAGAACTACGGCGACGCGTGGTTCGTGGGGTACACGCCGCAGCTCGCAACTGCCGTGTGGGTCGGCTATCCGAAGGGGCTCCGCCCGATGCTGACGGAGTTCCACGGCGACCCCGTCGCCGGCGGGACGTACCCCGCCCTGATCTGGAAGACCTTCATGCAGCTTGCTCTCGCCTACAGGAAGGACGCGCCGGAGACGTTCCCAACGCCGCCGACCGAGTACTCGGTTGCCGCGAACGTCGTGTTCCGAGACGGTCGACTCGAGCGCGACAACGGCGTCTGTCACAACGTCAGGTCGCTCTCGTTCTTCAGCGGCTCCGGCCCCGAAGCAGTCGCGAGGTGCAAGCCCAACGAGGTCGAGGTGCCGCAGCTCGTGGGCTCGACGCTGCAGGCGGCGACGGCGCGGCTGCGAGCACAGCCGCTGACTCCGAACGTGATCTCGAAGCCCGCCGCCCCCCGCCAGCGGCTCGGCGTGGTGCTGCGACAGTTCCCCCGGGGCGGCACGCTGTCGTCGTTCGAAAAGGTGACGCTCGTCGTCGGCAAGCCCCTCTACGGGATCGTTCCGAAGGTGGTCGGCATGTCGCTGCCGCGTGCCCGCCGCCAGCTCGAGCGAGTGCAGCTCGATCCCCGCGTCGTCCCGTCGGCGACGGGGCGGCCGGGCCGCGTGCTCTTCCAGGCGCCCGCGGGCGGCGTTGCCGCGGCGCCCGGCATGGACGTCAAGCTTGTCGTGGCCGGAGTGGGCGGCTGAGAAAACGGGAGTCCGCCCTGCCGTAGCGCCAGGGCAGTTCTGCCGCCTGCCTGATGCCGATACGCGGGGCGGCTGTGACGTCCGCCCTCTCGGTGCCGTACGCGAGCCAGAACGGCGGTGCGTCGAGTGGGAGGCCGTCGTGCTCGCTCGTGACCCGGAGCGCCTGGCAGAGCCGGCCGGGACCTGAGCACAGGAGGCGCGCGTCACCGACGCCGCGACGCGCCCGCATCTCCTCAAGCCCGGCAGTCGGCTCCAGCGCGCGAATCAGAACTGCGCTCGCGACTCCCTCCTCCTCGCAGACGAGGTTGAGGCACCAGTGGATGCCGTAGGAGCGGTAGACGTACGCGTGACCGGCGGGTCCGAACATCGACGCGTTCCGCGCCGTCCGGCCCCGGTAGCCGTGACTGGCCGGGTCGTGCTCATCGTAGGCCTCGACCTCGACGATCGTCCCCCCCACGCCGTCCACCAGCAGCGTCGCACCGACGAGCTCGGGCGCAACCTGGTGCACGCTCCGCTCGAAGAAGCTGCCACCGAGCCGCTCAGGCATGCGGCCTCTGCGAGTCGTAACGCAGGAGGGCCGGCAAGGCCAGAGCCGTCGCAAAGGTTCCAAAGACGCAGGCGAGGCCGCCCGAGACCACCGAGAAGCGGAGGCTCGTGAGCGTGGCCACGACACCAGCCTCGACGTTCCCGAGCGCAGGCGCGCTGGCAACCTGCGCGAGCTCGATTCCCGACAGGCGCCCCCGCATTGCGTCCGGGGTGGCGGTGAGCAGGATGGTCGACCGGAGAACGGCGCTCACGTAGTCGGCGGCGCCCGCGACCGCCAACATCGCAAGTGCAAGAGGGAGCGCATTTGCGAGGCCGAAGAACGTGATCGCCACCCCCCACATGCCGGCCGCGACGAAGACCCCGAGCCCCTGACGTCGGACGTGGCTCACCCAGCCGGACAGAAGCGACGCCACGAGCGCACCGCCGTAGGGGGCGGCGTAGAGCAGGCCGAGGGCCGTCGCGCCTCCACCGAGCTTCTCCGCGAAGGCGGGAAAGAGGGCGCTCGGCATGCCGAAGATCATCGCGTTCGTGTCGACCACGAAGATGCCGAGCAGCACCGGCTTCGCTCGCACGTAGCGCAGCCCGTCCGCAATCGCCCGGAGGCTCGCGCGCTCGGCGTCGTGCGAGGGCAGAATCGGCGGCAGCAACCAGATCGCCGCGAGCGATGCTGCAAAAGTCCCGAGGTCGACGGCGTACGCGCCCTCGAGACCGATCGCGGCGATCAGCACACCTCCGGCCGCCGGCCCCGCGATCCGGGCGAGGTTCGAGACCGTGTCCTCGACCGCGATCGCAGCGGTCAACTGTTTCTCCGGGACAAGCCTCGGCGTGAGGGCATTTCGCGCCGGCCGCTGGAAGCCGTACGCCGCGGTGCCCGCTGCCTCGGCCGCAAACAGGGCCGGAATGCTCGGATCCGGCAGTAGCGCGTTGACCAGCAAGCCGACGGTCACGACCCCAAGCACGACGTCCGAGAAGAGCAGCAGCCGGCGCTTGTCGACCGAGTCGGCCACCGCGCCTCCGTAGAGCGGAACCGTGAGCAGCGGCACGAGCCCCGCGAGCGCGAGCAGCCCGACGGTCAGCGTCGAGTGCGTGAGCGCGTAGACCTGGAACGGAATCGCAACGGTTGTGATCTGGCTCCCGATTGCCGAGATGCCGGTGCCGAACCAGAGGCGACGGAAAGAGCTCGAGCTCCTGAGCGGCGTGATGTCGACCGCCATGCGGGAGAGCAGGCCGAGGCGGCCGGGCCGCTCCGTCTCGGCGGCTGGCTCCTCGCTCGGGCCCTGCTGCTCGTCCGTCACGGCGGCTGACGCTAGCGATTCAGCGATCGATCATCCGAGGCTCGCGTGAAACTCGCCGCGTTTCGCTCAGTTCGGCCCCCTGAGAGCTCTTGCAGGCTCATAGCACGGAGCAGGAGCCAAGAGCGAGCGGCTTCTCGCGAAAGCGCGCGCTCTAGAAGAGCTGCTCTGGCCCTGCGGGCCGCGCGGTTCGCTCGAGCAGGCGCCTGGCCCGGCGACCTAGGTCGCCGAGATCGACGCGGCCGTCCTCCGCCGCGGCGACCAGGCGCTCGGCCAGGTCGAGCGCCTCGTCGACGAGCGGCGACGCGGCAGCAGCGTCCTGGCCCATGTCGTGGAGGATCGTCCGCTCGGTTCGCGAGGCGACGATCGGATCCGGCACGCCCTCGACCCAGACGCGGGTGCGCCGCCCTCCGCCACGCTCGTCGCCGACGAGGGGGTCGAGCGCGTAGATCCGGTCCGCCCGCGCGTACTTGCC
>JBBRYW010000211.1:0-4934 GCA_038237235.1 Gaiellales bacterium | reverse complement strand
GCAGCACGAGCAGTCCGCGAGCCACGTCCCCCTGGCCCGGCTCCAGCGTCGCCGGCCAGCCGGTGCCGGCGAGAAGAACGAGCGCAGCGCCGACCGGCCGGCGCGCGGCGATCAGGAGGCCAACTGCCAGGCAGAACCCGAAGACCGCGAGCAGGAGAAGGGCGTGCATGAAGGGGTGGAGGCGCGGGTCGAGCGGCAGCCTGACGTCGTAGAACGAGAGCAGGCCCTCCGTGAGCGCGGAGGGAAGGCCCCTCGGTAGCCAGGGCGCGTTCGGGACCGACGCGGACCTGAGGCTTGCCCCGGCGAATGCGATCTTGCCGGCGGCGAGGGCGGCTGCAACGAGTATCGGCGCGCGAAGCCAGGCGGGCCTGCTCAGCGCCACGGCGAGCGCGAGCCCGGCGAGAGCGAGGGCACTCCAGGCACCGGTGCGCGGTTGCTCTAGGCGCAGCCAATTGGCGGCGATCAGCGCAGCCGCCGGCACGTACAGAAGCGCCGCTCTAGCCACTGGCTGCCTCCGCTCTGTGTGCTCCTTCGAGGGCAGCTCGAAGGTCGCATCCCCGCTGGACGATCGAGACCGGAACCCCGGCAGCCTGCAGGCGAGGCAAGCTCGGCTCGGGGAAACGGCGCCCACCGTAGCTCGCAGCGTCGACGAAGACGAGCGCGGCGCCCTGCCGCGCAGCCGCCCGCCGCGCGAGGGCGTCGGCGAGTGGGCGCGACAGATTCGCGGTCACCACCGTGATGTCTGCTACCTCGAGTCGCCGCGGCCCGGCCAGCAGAGTCTCGACACCTCGCAGCCCGTTCGGTCGAGCCGTTGCGAGCTGCTCGAGCGCCTCGTCCAAGCCGCGCCGCGAGGAGACCTGCACCGTCACCTGAGGCGAGCAGTTCACGACGAGCTGGGCGCTGCGGCCCCGCTTGACATGAGCGAGCACGATCGAGCCGGCCGCACGCACCTGCGCGTCGAAAGGTGTCTCTGGCGGGCGGCCGAACGTCGGAACCCGGTGGCCGTCGAGAACGACTGCGACCTCGGCTCGTGGCGCGTCCTCCAGGTCCTTGACCATCAGGTCGCCGCGCCGGGCCGTCGATGGCCAGTGAACCGCTCGAAGCGAGTCGCCTCGCTCGTACTCGCGCACGCCGTGCAGCTCGAAGCCCGCCGCTCGACGCAGGAGCAGGCGGCGCCCGTCCCACCAACGAAGGCCGCTCTCGGAGAACAGTCCCGCAAGCTCAACCAGGCGCGGATACACGACGAGCGCCGCTTCCTCGGGAAGCGACCTCTGACGGCGCGCCAGCCCGAACGCGTCCTCGAGGGCTACCTCCACCTGTTCCACCCGGAAGCGACCGCGAGCGACGGCTCGCAAGACGTAGCGCCCGCTGTACCGGCCAGACCGCCGGGTCAGGTAGGTCTCGCACCGCTCGCCGGCGACTCGCTCGGTGAGCGAGACCGAAGCCGCCGGGATGCCACCCGGCAATTCGACGTCCAGCGAGACGGAGACGTCGTCGCCCTCGATCAACCGGCTCTTGGGCAGCTCCCGCCGCAGTCGCACCGTTCCCGCAAGCCTGAGCGACGCCCAGGCGAGCCCCACCGAGACGAGGAGGCCGACGCCGACCGTCCCCAGAGGTCTCGATCCGAAAGCCCATCCGCACAGATACGCGGCGGCCCCGAGGACTGCGACGAGGCGGCCGCGCCGGGTCATCCAGTGCCCCGCACTAGACGGGCACTGGGGTTCTCGCCAACGCGTCGGCTGCCACCTCGGCGCCTGTGACTCCGGCGGCGCGAGACTCGGGTGCCAGAATCAACCGGTGCGCGAGCACCGCCACGGCCACGGCCTTGACGTCGTCCGGGAGGAGGAAGTCGCGTGCCTCTGAGAGCGCTCGCGCCTTCGCGAGACGCAAGAGCGCGATGCCGGCGCGGGGACTCGCGCCGAGTTGGAGACGCGCGTCGGTGCGCGTGTGTCGCAGGAGGGCGACGACGTAGCGGTTCAGGCTCTCCTCGACGAAGACGGCCCGGGCCTGGCCGGCGAGCGCATTTGCACCGGCCGCGTCCATGACCGGCTGCAGCCGGTCGAGTGGCGGCTCACCCGTCTGCTCGCTCAGCATCTTGGCCTCGTCGACGAGCGGCGGGTAGCCGAGCGCTAGGCGCACGGCGAAACGGTCGAGCTGAGCTTCCGGCAGCGGGTAGGTGCCCTCGTACTCGATCGGATTCTGCGTCGCCAGCACAAGAAACGGGCGCGCGAGCTCGAACGTCGCTCCGTCCACCGTCACCTGGTTTTCCTGCATGCACTCGAGGAGCGCGGACTGCGTCTTGGGCGACGCCCGGTTGATCTCGTCGACCAGGAGCAGGTTGGCGAAGACCGGGCCTGGCCGGAACTCGAACTCGTTCGAGCGCTGATCGAAGACGCTGATGCCGGTCACGTCAGACGGCAGCAGGTCAGGAGTAAACTGGAGGCGAGAGAACGAACAGTCGAGCGAGCGGGCGAGCGCCTTCGCAAGCATCGTCTTGCCGACGCCGGGGTAATCCTCGACGATCAGGTGCCCTTCGGCGACGAGGCAGAGAACGCAGAGCCGAAGCGCCTCCTCCGGCGCATGGATGACACGGGCGAGGTTTTGCGTGATGGCCCCGACCGCGGCGGCTGCCTGCTCGAACTCGCCTTCGTGGCCGAGTGCCGGCTCGTCCCTCACGTGAGCAGCCGCTCGACCTCGTTGAGGATCTCGGCCGCCACCGCACGCTTCGCTGCCCGTTCGATCCGGCGAGCGCCGCCCGGCCAGACCAGCACTACCTCGTTGTCCTCGGCTTCGAAGCCGATTCCGGCCTCCCCCACATCGTTGAAGACGACGAGATCGACGTGCTTGCTCGCGAGCATGTCGCGCTTGCGCGCGAGACCTGCCTCGCCGTGGTCGGCGCCGAACGCCACGAGAACTTGGCCGTTGCGTTCGCGGTCGCCGAGAGCGCGCGCGATGTCGAGCGTCGGCTTGAGCTCGACGGTCCACGTACGGTCGTCCTTCGGCCGCTTGTCGGAGCGCGAGCCGGCAGGCCGGTAATCGGCCACGGCGGCCGCCATCAGGACGATTCCCGAATCGGCGCGGGCCAGCACCTCTCGCGCCATGTCGTCCGCGGTTGGGGCATCGACGAAAGTGACACTCGGGGGCGGCGGCACCGCAAGGTTCGCCCCGACGAGCGTGACGTCGGCACCACGCCGCTGAGCTTCGGCGGCGAGCGCGACCCCCATGCGGCCCGAAGAGCGATTGCCGACGAAGCGGACGGAATCGAGCGGCTCGCGGGTACCGCCGGCTGTCACGAGCACGCTCCGCCCGGCGAGTGGACCGCCGCCACGCCCCAGGAGCTCGCTGCAGCGACGGAAGATCAGCTCGGGCTCGCTCATTCGCCCGAGGCCGCTTCCGCCCTCGGCGAGCTCGCCCTCCTCGGGGCCGATCAGCTCGACACCGCGCTGCCGAACTAGCGCGACGTTCGCCTGCGTTGCGGGGTGCGCCCACATGCGGCTGTTCATTGCGGGCGCAACGAGCACGGCGCCTTCGTGGGCGAGCGCGGCCTCGGTCAGGACGTTGTCTGCCAGGCCGAGCGCCAGTTTGGCGAGCGTGTTGGCCGTGAGCGGCGCCACGACGAAGAGGTCAGCGTGTTCGAGATGGGGGTACGGATCCTCGTTTCGAGGGCGGCCCGCAAGCGCGCCGAACGTCTCGGCCCGCACAAACCGCTCGGCGCCTGGCGTGACGAGCGGCACGACGTCGTGCCCGGCCTTCACGAGCAGGCGCGTCAGCTCACAAGCCTTGTAGGCGGCAATCCCGCCGGAGACCCCGAGCAAAACCTTGGCCATGCGGCCATTCTGCCCGCTCGAGCGGTAGCACCGAAGTCCCAGGCCGCCGGCGGAGCCGGGCTCTGCCCGGCGTAGCTCACTTCACGCTATCCAGAGCGCCGCGAAGAAGGAGGTGGCTCGCGGGGGACCATGGGTTCCCTCGCGCTGGCTACCGTCTGTACTCGTACCGGATCTTGCCTCCCGCGACTTCCTCGAGCGCCATCGTCAAGTAGTTCTTCGAGCGTGACTCGATCAGAGGCGGCGGGAAGTCGTCGAAGGTGCCCTCGCCGAGCTGGTGGTGGTAATTGTTGATCTGCCGCGCGCGCTTGGCGGCGATAATCACGAGCGCGTAGCGGGAGTCCACGTTCTCGAGCAGCTCATCGATGCGAGGATGGATCACGGTCGAGACATCGTAGCGGTCGTTTGGAGTGCGCGCGTGACGATTCCGTGCAACTCGTCGCCCGCCCGCTCCATGTCGTCGTTGACGATCACGAAGTCGAACTCGCCCCGCTGCCTCTGCTGCTCCCGCGCCAGCTCGAGTCGCTGCTCGATCTCCCCTTCGCTCTCGGTAGCGCGTGCGCGGAGCCGGCGTTCGAGCTCCTCGAACGTCGGTGCGTCCACGAAGATCGTCACGGCCCCCGGAACTGTCCTACGCACGAAGAGCGCACCCTTCGTCTCGAGATCGAGCAAGGGAGACTTGCCCAGCGCGCGGATCCGGTCGATCTCCGACCGAAGCGTTCCCACGCGTTGGCCCCACGGAAACTCGACGTCCTCGACGAAGTCGCCGCGCTTGAGGCGCCTGACGAACGTCTCGTCGTCCAGGAACCAGTACTCGCGGCCATCTTTCTCCTCAGGCCGTTGCCTGCGGGTAGTCGCAGAGACAGCAAGCGCGAGCTCGGGTACGCGTCCGAGCACGATCCTCTCGAGCGTGCCCTTCCCTGCACCGGACGTTCCGGTGACGACGAAGACAGGGCCGCCCCGCACCGTGCGGGGAGCTACCGGTGGAAGAGCCCTACGAGCTCAGCACGCTGCCGGTCGGAGAGGCCGCCCACGGTCTTCGCCTGGCTGATCCGACACTGGTTCAGGAAGCGGCTCGCCTTCACGCGGCCGAACTTGGGGACGGCCATG
>JBBRYW010000210.1:0-4936 GCA_038237235.1 Gaiellales bacterium | reverse complement strand
GGCGACCAAGCTCGGCATCGCGGAGAGCGCGCCGGCGATCGTCATCAAGCGGGTGCGCCTCGCGGACAGCGCGCCAGTCGCGATCCAGGCAGCGCACCTCCCGAGCCTCTTCCTTCCCGGTCTCGAGCGCTACGACTTCTCGCGAGAGTCGCTGTACCGCGTCCTCGAGCAGAGCTACGAGGTGAAGCCGGCGAATGCGGCCGAGACCTACCGCGCCAGCACGGTCGGCGAGGAGGAAGCCGAGCTGCTCGAGGTGCCGGTCGGAAGCCCGGCGTTCCGTGTCGAGCGCGTTACTTCCGACGCGACGGGGCGACGCATCGAGTTCGTCGAGTCCGTGATCCGGGGCGACCGCTACACGCTCGCGCTGCGGCTCTCGGCGAGCCGCCAGCCGCCGGGCGGCTGACCCTAGCCAGGCTCGCTCGTGGGCGGCGGCTTCCCCAGGTCGGGCGGCTGGAGTCGAGTGCTATCCCGCGCCCGCGTCGCTACGGCAGGCGTGCGAGCAGGCGCACAGACGGGTGAGCTTCGCGCTTCTCTGCCCCACGCTGCTGCCGCGCGCAGCCGACGGCACTCGCCCGCGGGCCGGGGCGCAGCTCGAGCCGGGCGTGGCCGGGAGCGCAAGCGCCTGGTGGTGGCTGTCTGGCGGCTACGGCCCTCCCTCTGCGCCGCTGAGCACGAACAACCCGCGCCTCTTCCTGCATTTCGCGCTCTTTGAGGGCGAGGTTCCGGACGCGGAGCTTGAGCTCGCCGGCGCCCACGCGCAGCGGCTGATCGGGGCGCGGACGCTCGCCGGGCGGCGCGGCAGCCTCTACGAGCAGCGCAACTCCTATCGATCGCGATTCCGGCCGAAGCAATCCAACTCATCCGCTGAGCCGGCGCTTGAGGGCAACGATCCGGGTGTAGCTGGCCTGAAGCGTCGACCGCGGCAGCCGCCCCGCTCCGACGGCGCCGGTGAGAGCGGGCGCGGCTCGCAGGCCGTCCGGCTCGCTCGTGTACAGAAGAATGTCCACGCCGGCGGCGATGGCCTCCGCGGGTGCGTTCGGGTTCGCACGGGGCGCCGGCGCCTCCATCGAGTCGGTGATGACCACGCCGCGAAACCCGAGCCGTCGGCGCAGCAGCTCGGTCACGATCGCGGACGAGAACAGAGCCCTCTTTCCCGTCCTATCGAAGGCCGGGTAGGAAGCGTTCGAGACCATCACGAGCCTGATCCCCCGTGCGATGGCCGTCCGGAAGGGAAACAGGCGCTGCTCGAGGTCCGAGCGGGTCGAGCGGACGACGACGCGCGCTTGGTCCGTATTGGCACGCGCTGTCCCGAGCCCTGGGAAATGCTTGCCCGTGGCGGCGACGCCGCCGCGCTGCAAACCCACCGCGAAGGCAGCACCGGCGCGCGCGACAAGCCCGGGGTCGCGGCCGAATGTGCGGGCACCGAGAAACGAGGCCGACGAGTCAGGGACATCCAGGACGGGTGCGAGATCGACGTTCACGCCGACGCGCGCAAGGTAGCGAGCGGTTTTCTCCCCCTCCCGCTCGACCCGCGCCGGATCGTGCCAGCGTCCCATGTGTGCCGCGGAAGCCGCCGGCGGGCCTGCTGGGAAGCGCTTCACCCTCCCGCCTTCCTGGTCCACCGCCACGAGTAGGGGCGGATTGCCTCCGGCCCGCGCGGCGCGCTGGAGCGAGTGGATCAGCCCCTGGAGCTCCGCGTGTGTCCGGACGTTCGAAGCGAAGATGATCACGCCGCCGACCTCTCCGCGCTCGACGCTCACCAGGAGCGCTCGATCCGCCCGCGTCCCGGCGACCGCAGACATCACGCTCTGACCGGCGAGTAGGCGAAGCGGTAGCCGAGGCTGAGCAGACTGCGAGCCTTGCCGGGCCGACCTACCCGAGGCGGACCCGAGCGAGGAGAGCGCGACGACGATTCCAAGCGCTACTGCAAGCGGCAATCTCTCGAGCTGGGCGAGTCGGGTCAGGGAGATTTGTCGCATAACGTCATACAGACTCCACGTGGCCTGGCCGCCCAGTGGAGTAAAGGGTATGCGCCACGAGGTGATCACAGGAGAACCTGACAGCGGTCGGCAGCCCGAACTCTCTCGCGGGCCGAGATAGGCTCCGTGCATCAATCCTCCCGGCAGGATCAGGCGGGCGGCGGAAAAGGGCGGTCGGGATGCCGCCTGACATCGCCGCGTTCCTCGGTGTCGCCACTCTCGTCATCGTCACGCCGGGGCAGGACACGGCGCTCACGGTCAGGAACACGCTCGCCGGCGGGCGTCGGGGCGGCATCTTCACCGCCCTGGGCGTCGTCACCGGCCAGGCGAGCTGGGCACTCGCCACGAGCGCCGGCATCACCGGCCTGCTGCTCGCCTCCGAGCCAGCCTTCCGCGCCCTCAAGCTCGCCGGCGCGGCCTACCTCGTCCTTCTCGGTGCCCAGGCCATGCGCGACGCCCTCTCGCGGCGGCGAGAAACGGCGACCCTCGCCCGCGAGCCGGCGCTCAGGCCCTGGCCCCGGGTCGTCTACGCCCTTGTGGTCGAGAGGCCGGCAACGTCCTGCGACAGCCTCGCCTCAGCCGCCTGCTCGACGCCGCCACGGGAGTCGTCCTGGTCGGTCTCGGCCTGCGGCTCGCCATCGAGAAGACGTAGCGAACTACCACGGTAAGGCCGCCGCGCAGAACAGCCCGCCGTCTCCGCTGCTCTCGGACGCCCGCGTTGGGCCGCGGCGCTGGCATGCTGTTGCGATGGCGCCGATCGAGCTCCCGCCTCGAAGCGGCCCGCGACCGCAAACGACGCCGACCAATCCACACCAGCAGCTCGACCAGCAGCCGCCGGAGACGCGGCTGGCGGAGGAGCTCGCTCGCCGGATCTTCGAACCTGCCGGGCGTCGTGGAGCACCCTAGTCTCGTCTCGGTTCCAGGAGCGCGGGCGCTGTGGCTCTCCGACTCGCTCCCGGCCGGCCCGCCAGAGGCGTTTATGGTGGGGCGGGAGTTCGCCCACCTGCATCCCCTGCCGGATCTCAGCCTCCACGCCATGCTCCCGCCGCCGCTCGCGGAGGAGGCGGTTGAGAGCGAGTGGGCCGAGCCGCATCCGATGGCGCGCCTGGGATTGATTCCTCCCGGGGCGGTGATGCTCTATGCGCCCCGCGACGACAAAGAGCTCGACGTAGTGGAGCGCCTGGTCGGCGCGTCGTACGACTTCGCTCGAAGCGCGGTTCCTTGAAAGACCACGTAGCCGCCCTGCCGCTCGAGTAGCCTTAGCCTGGTGCCCTGGCCCCGCGGCGATCCGTATCGCTGGCCGGTCGAGCCGTTCGACCGGCAGCACCCGGTGCGCGGCTACTTCAGCGACCCGAGAGACGGAGCGAAGCGCAGCACCTTTCACTTCGGCATCGATATCGCCGTGCCTGACGGGACGCCCGTTCACGCCGTCGACGCCGGGACGGTTCATCTGCAGGGCAAGCAGAACGTCGCGGTCGTCTCATCGGAAGGCGGCCGAACCTTCGGCTACTGGCACATCGTCCCCGCCGTGAAGCACCGCCATCAGGTCGCCCGACACGCGGTGCTGGGCCACGTTGCCAGCAGGTGGGGGCACGTGCACTTCGCGGAGCGACGTGGAAAGGAGTACGTGAACCCGCTCCGGCGCGGCGCTCTCGAGCCGTTCGCCGATCCGAGCTCGCCGAGGATCGAGCGGATCGTCGTCTCGCGCGGCAGCCGGGAGCTCGATCCCGAGCACGTCACCGGGGTCGTCGACCTGATCGTCGAGGCATTCGACCGGCCCGCGCTGCGCGTCCCCGATCCCCGGTGGGCAGACATGCCGGTCGCGCCGGCGCTCGTCCGCTGGCGACTCGTTCGCTTCGGCAAGGCTATCGTCCCCTGGACGCCGAGCGTCGACTTCCGCTCGACTCTGCCTCCGGCCACTCTGTTCCCCCGGATCTACGCGCCCGGCAGCCGCCAGAACCATCCGCGGAAACCCGGTCTCTACCGCTTCTACCTGGCGCGGCGCTGGCGAAGCATGGAGCACGGGAGCGGTGAGTGCCGGCTCGACGTGCAGGTCTCGGACATCCAGGGAAACAGGGCGATCGCGCACCTGCCGCTGGTGCTCAGGAACAGGAAGCGCCCATAGGGGGAGCCTCACGTGCGGGCGGCTGGACGTGAAGCCTCGCGATGGGGGCCTGAACCGTGAAGAGCATCGATCTTCCACCACGACTGGCGGAGTCCGCCGCGCATGCGGTCGCTCCGCTCAGCGGCCGCGAGCTGACGCAGGGCAGGCGCGACCTGACCCGCCGCTACCGCGACCGGGACGCGGCTCCCGGGGCTCGCGCACGAACGCCGCGAGATGTCGCCGCGTACGCGGTGGCGCGCCTGCCGGCCACCTACGCGGCGGTCTCCGCCGCTCTCGGTGAGCTGGAGCGCGCCTCGTTGTCGCCGGCGACGCTCCTGGATATCGGCGCCGGACCGGGAACAGCTCTGTGGGCGGCGGCGGCGACCTTCGGCACGCTCCGGTCCGCCGTCGCGGTCGAGCCGGTCGAGGAGATGGCGAAGGTCGGACGCGCGATCGCCGCGGCTTCCGATCTCCCAGCCGTCCGTGACGCCGAGTGGGTCGTCCGCGACGCACGTCGGGGACTGCCCGAACGCGCCTTCGACCTCGTCACCATCGCCTTCGTCCTCAACGAGCTGTCCGGGGAGGAAGCCGCCACGCTCGTACGCGCGGCGTGGGCGCGGGCGACCGCGGCGCTCGTGATCGTGGAGCCGGGAACGCCGGCCGGCTACCGGCGGGTGATCGAGGCCCGCTCAGATCTGCTGCGAGACGGGGGGGCGACGGCGGCACCCTGCCCGCACGACCAGCCGTGTCCGATGAGCGGCGGCGACTGGTGCCACTTCGCGGTTCGTCTGGCCCGGTCGGCCGAGCACCGGGCTGCGAAGGACGCTCAACTCGGCCACGAGGACGAGAAGTT
>JBBRYW010000209.1:0-4938 GCA_038237235.1 Gaiellales bacterium | reverse complement strand
GCGGGGCTCGACCGCGAGGATTTGCTCGCCGTCTACCGCAATCTGCTCGTCACGCGCGGGATCGAGGAGCGCGGCCACATCCTCTACAAGCAGGGCAAGATTCCCGGCTCCTTCTATACCGGCCGCGGCAACGAGGCTGCCGCGGTGGGAGTGGCGACGGCGATGGGCCCGGACGACGTCGGCACGCCGCTCCACCGCGACATGGGCGTTCACGTGACGCGCGGCGTAGAGCCTTGGCGCATCCTCGCTCAGTACATGGGCCGCTCGGACGGGCCTACGAAGGGCAAGGACGGCAACGTCCACATGGCCGACTCCAAGCTCGGTTTGCTTGCGATGGTCAGCCACCTTCCCGCGATGCTGCCCGTCGCGGTCGGCTGCGCACTGGCGTTCCGGATCCGCGAGGAGAAGCGGGTCGCCCTCGGCTGGTTCGGCGAGGGCGCCTCGGCACGGGGAGACACCCACGAGGCCATGACCCTCGCCGGCGTGCGGCACCTACCGGTCGTCTTCGTCTGCGACAACAACCAGTGGGCCTACTCCACGCCGGCGCACCTCGAGTTCCCGACCGAGCACGTTGCCGACCGCGCCGAGGCCTACGGCTTCGAGGGAGTCGTGGTGGACGGGACCGACGTCCTCGCCGTCTACCGCGAGGCGAAGCGCGCGATCGAGAAGGCGCGCTCCGGCGGCGGCCCGACGCTGGTCGAGTGTCTGACGCTGCGCATGGAGGGCCACGCCGTCCACGACGATGCCTTCTACGTGCCCAAGGAGCTGTTCGAGGAGTGGGCGAAGTTCGACCCGCTCGAGCGCTTCCGCAGCTGGCTGCGAGAGAACGCGGACATGTCCGACGAGGAGGAAGACGAGATCGCGGGTGACGTGAAGCGGCTGCTGAACGACGCGCTTCGCCGGGCCGACGCGTCACCGGACCCGGACCCCTCGACGCTGCTCGACGGTGTCTTCGCCACTCCGGAAGACCTCGACACCCCCCACCACAAGTAGCCAGGGGCACTAGAGCAAATGGCAGAGAAGACGTACCTCCAGGCGATCTCCGACGGCCTGCGCCAGGAGATGCGGCGCGACCAGCGTGTGTTCGTGATCGGCCAGGACGTCGGCGTCTACGGGGGTGCCTTCAAGGTGACTCTCGGCTTTCAGGAGGAGTTCGGCCCCTGGCGCGTGTTCGATGCGCCGCTCGCCGAGACCGCCATCCTCGGCGGCTGTACGGGCGCCGCGATCATGGGTATGCGCCCCGTGGCCGAGATGCAGTTCGCCGACTTCGTCTCCTGTGCCTGGGATCACTTGACGACGGTGGCCGCCAAGCAGCGCTACCGAGCCGGGACGCCCGTGCCGATCGTCGTTCGGCTGCCCTCGGGCGGCGGTTTCTCCGGCGGACCGTTCCATTCCCAGAACCCCGAGAGCTCGTTCGCGCACATTCCCGGTCTCAAGGTGGTCTGCCCGGCGACGCCGGAGGATGCCAAGGGCCTGCTCGTCACCGCGATCGAGGATCCGAACCCGGTCCTCTACTTCGAGCACAAGCACCTGTACCGGCGGATCAAGGGAGAGGTTCCGGATGAGCGATACCAGACGCCGTTCGGCAAGGCGCGCGTCCACCGGGAGGGCGATGATGTGACGGTCGTGACCTGGGGCGCGATGGTCTACACGGCCGATGACGCCGCGAAACAGCTCGCCGATGACGGCGTCTCGGTGGAGATCCTCGATCTCCGCACGCTGATCCCCTGGGACCGGAAGGCCGTGCTCGAAAGCGCCTCGAAGACGTCCAAGGTGCTCGTCCTGCACGAAGACACCCGCACCGGCGGGTTCGGCGCCGAGATCGCCGCCACGATCGCCGAGGAGGCGTTCGAGCAGCTCGACGCGCCGGTGAAGCGAATCGCAGCGCCGGACACTCCAGTTCCCTTCTCGCCCACGCTCGAGCGCGCGTTCATCCCGCAGGTCGAGGACGTCGCTGCCGGCCTGCGGGAGCTTGCCGAATACTAGGAGGAGACTTGGCCACGAACACCGCTATCGACGTCGTGATGCCGCAGATGGGCGTGTCCGTCTCCGAGGGGACGATCACGAAATGGCTGAAGCACGAGGGCGAGGAGATCGCCGCCGACGAGCCGCTGCTCGAGATCTCGACGGACAAGATCGATACCGAGGTGCCGAGCCCCGGCGAAGGAGTCGTGCAGCAGATCCTGGTTGCCGAAGGCGAGACGGTCGATGTCGGCACCAAGCTCGCGGTGATCGGCGGCGCCGACGAGGGATCCGCGCAGCCGGTTCAGGAGACCGCGCCGGCTGCCGGAGCGAAGCCGAGCGAAGACGAGCCGGAGCCCGCGACGCAAGGCGCCGCGGATCGGTCGATGGCCGCGGCAAGCGAGGGCGCCGGAGACGTCGCGCCGAGCATCGTCAGCGGTAGCTCCACCGTCCCGGCTCCCGCGGCGGTGAGCGAGAACGGCCGCACGTTCGTCTCTCCGGTCGTTGCCCGCATCGCGTCCGAGCACGGCGTCGACCCGGGCGAGGTTCCGGGAACGGGTCGGGGCGGCCGCGTCACGAAGAAGGACATCCTTGCCTTCATCGACGCTGGCGCGCCGATGACGGCTAGAGAGCCGGTGGAGGTCGCGGCTCCTCCGCAAGGTAAGGCTCCCGCTGCGCCCGCTGCGCCAACCGCGGCTCCGGCGCCAACCCCTAGCCCACAGCCGCAGGGTGTGGGCGAGGAGCTCGAGCCGATGAACGCGATGCGCAGAGGGATCGCGGATCACATGCGGCGCTCGCTCGATACCTCAGCGCATGTGACGAGCGCCATCGAGGTGGACATGTCGAAGGTCGTGGCGATCCGCGAGAAGCTGAAGAAGGAGCTCCAGGCCGGCTACGGAGTCAACCCGACGTACCTTGCGTTCATCGCGCGCGCGACCGTCGAGACGCTCCGCGACTATCCGTGGGTCAACGGCGAGATCCGCGGCGACCAGATCGTGACGCGGAATTTCGTCAATCTCGGCTTCGCGGTCGAGCTCCAGGATGGCAAGGGGCTGATCGTGCCGGTCGTGAAGAACACCGAGACGCTCAACCTACTCGGCATGGCGAAGGCCATCGCCGAGATCGCGCAGCGCGCCCGCGACAAGCGCCTGCTGCCAGACGACGTCGCCGGCGGGACATTCACGATCACCAACCCGGGCGGGTACGGCACGTTCCACGGCACGCCGGTCATCAGCCAGCCGCAAAGCGGCATTCTCGGCACCTACGCGATCACGAAGCGCCCGTGGGTCGTCCAGGACTCCCTCGGCGGCGACACGATCGCCATCCGCTCGATCATGAACCTCACCCTCACGTACGACCATCGTCTCGTCGACGGGGCGCTCGCCGGACGCTTCCTTCGCGACCTGCGCCAGCGCCTCGAGACCTGGGACGAGGCGGCGTACTGATCAACCATCCCGCCTGACGTGTCGCCGAGCGGGTTCGCGGCCGCCTTCGCGGTTGCCGGCGGAGTCGGCGTGGCGTTCCAGGCGTCGGTCAACAGCATCCTGGGCCAGCGGATCGGCGTCATCGAGACGGCGCTGCTGTCGGGGGTGGTCACGACCGTTCTCCTGATCGCCGCGCTGGTCGTCGTGCGCCGGGGCGGCGGAGGCCTGGGAGGGCTCGCGCACGCACCCGCCTGGCTCTGGCTCGGCGGCATCGGTGGAACGATCGCCGTGAGCGCCGTTTCCTACGCCCCCGCCCGCATCGGCGTCTTCGCGACGCTCGTCGTGTTCCTGGGCGGCCAGCTGGTTGCGGCGTTCCTGATCGACAGCCTCGGGTTGCTGGGCGCAGAGCGAAGCTCGGTGACCGTGGCCCGCGTAGCCGGGCTGATCCTCGTGGCTACGGGTTCGCTGCTCGTGCTCCGCCGGTAGGGCGCGCGCACGAGCGCGAGCAGGCCGTCCGCCTCGAGGATGGCCGCGAAGCGCGGCAGCGCAATGTCCCAGTCGAACCAGTGAATGCTTTCGCCCGCGACCACGAGGCCGTACGGCGGGTCGAGCGGCGCCTCCTCGACCGCAGCGACGATCCAGCGGAGGCTCTGCACATCGCCGCCCGCTAGCCCCCGGCCGTGCTCGACCATCGGCTCCGACACATCGACCGCGTCGACGCGCCGCACGCGCGGCGCGAGTCGACGCGCGAGCTCACCGATCCCGCAGCCGGCCTCGATGACGGGTCGACCGCGCGCGAGCGCCGAAAGCAGATCGAGAGCGTCCGGCGGGTAGGGCGGGCGCAGGTGATAGCGGTCGACGACCGACCGCTCTGCGAAGACGCCGCCGTAGGCCCGGCTCCAGCCTTTCGGCTTCGGTTCCATGCCTGAACGCTACGCTGGACGGCCATGGTGCAAGGCGCGTACCTGCTCAATCTGGGCCGCGTCGGCTACAGAGAGGCGTGGGACGTGCAGCGCTCGGTCGCGGCGGCCGTCCTGCAGGGCGCGATCCCAGCGACGGTGATTCTGCTCGAGCATCCCCCGGTGGTCACGCTGGGCCGCCGTGCGGATCCCGCCGAGCTTCACGTCCCGCCTGACGCGGAAGTCGACATCGTCGAGACCAACCGCGGCGGCAAGTCGACCTACCACGGGCCGGGGCAGCTCGTCTGCTACCCGATCCTCGATCTCCGCCGGCACGGCAAGGATGTGAGGCGCTACGTTCGCGATCTCGAGGAGGCGCTGATCCGGACGCTCGCGCCGATCGGCCTCGAGGGTACGCGGATCGAGGGGCTTACCGGCATCTGGCTACAGCCGCCACCGAGAAAGATCGCGTCGATCGGAGTCCATATCTCGCGCTGGATCACGACCCATGGCTACGCGCTGAACGTCGACCTCGATCCGGCTCCGTTCACGAAATGGATCACGGCTTGCGGGCTCGAGGACGCCGCGTTTACGACGATCGCCTCCGAAGCCGAGCGGCCCGTGAGCGTCGACGAGATCCGCCCGCACGCGGC
>JBBRYW010000208.1:0-4946 GCA_038237235.1 Gaiellales bacterium | reverse complement strand
GTCGTGGGGGACAGGAGGAGCGTTAGTGCGTAGGTCGCGAGGAGCGCGGCTAGCGCCGCCGCCAACCGCCCCGGTGTGCGGGTGGCAAGAGCCAGGGAGACTGCCGACACGAGCGCGATCAGTGCGATCCAGAGCGGCAGCCGGTGCTCGGCGTGTAGGGCCGAGACGACGAGCGCGGCGGCGAGGATCGCCGGAATCGACAGGAGCGAGGCGCGGGCGGCGACCTTCGAGCGGAAGGCCCACGCGACAGCGGCGAAGGCGAACACGAGGCCGATCAGAACCCGGCTCGCACCCCGGCGCGCGAAGTGAGCCGCGTCGAGGCGCGTATTCAGATCGGCGAGCGCGCTCGGTGCGTCGGAGGAGGGCCGTGAGCTGAGCACCGGCTTCTCGCCACGCTCGATCGCCTCGACCGTCGGCGCGACGTCGGCGATCGAGACGATTCCGGTGATGCGGGTTCCGCTCGAGCGCAGCAAGCCGTGGTATCCGCCCCCGACGACCGCGATCGGATAGCGGGCCAGGTTGTGATGCTTGCCCGCCGGGGGCAGGGTCAGATAGATCGTCACGGACGCCGGCGGTCCGCCGAGCCGAATTCGTGACCTCCCGGTCGGCTTCCCTCCGAGGAGTGCGTTCTCGAGCTTGCCGCGGAGGAGCGACGCGCGCGCTGTCGCGCGGCTGACGGTCGAGCCCGAAGCGGGAACCATTGAGCCGACGGCTCCACGGTCGGCGAACCTTGCGAGCGGAAAGCGTGGGAGGACCCGCACCGCGACCCGCTGCCCCCGGGCAGCGGCGGCATCGGCCGGCGCTACGAGTAAGAGCAATGCGGCCGCGATGCGAATGTATCCCGTGGCCTGCATGCAGGCCGGATTGTCGACGAAGCGAGCCGGCTTGGTCGCCCGAACGGATTCTGCCCGGACCTCCAGTCAGGCGCCGGCCCCGGCGAGGCCGGGCATGAACCGCGCAACGTCATGTTGCAACGATGAGCCTCGGGACATCCTGGTCTTGCGCGTAGGTTGTAGTCATCAGGCGCCAGTGGGCCGCCGCGGAGAGGTGAGAGTGGAGAGGAGAGAGCGTGGGGTAGCCGGTAGGCCTCTTCAACGACCCCGAGGGCCACTTGGTCGGCGCCGTCAAGACCGGGTCGTAGCGGTTCCCGGGTTCCGCGAGGGTCCCGCTCTACGCGGGCCCTTCTTCGCGGTAGCGTGATCGACGCGCAAGGGATGACCCCTCTCGTTTCCAAACGGGCCACGGGCCTGCTGCTTGGGGCGCTCGGCGTGACCATCTTCTCCTTTTCCTTCCCCGCGACGAAGCTGGCGCTTCGGGGCTTCGATCCATGGTTCATTGCATTCGGGAGAGCCGCCGTGGCGGGCGTGCTGGGAGCCTGCGTGCTCCGGCTGCAGCGCGCGAGGCGGCCGACGAGGCCGGAGTGGGGTCGCCTGCTCGTCGTGGCCGGTGGGGTCGTGGTCGGGTTCCCGGTTCTGTCAGCTTTGGCTCTCGAGACGAGCGGCTCGGCGCACGGCGCCGTGGTGGTAGCAGTGCTGCCGGCTGCCACCGCCGTCGCCGCGGTACTGCGCGCGGGCGAGAGGCCGGGAACGCTCTTCTGGCTCTCCGCCGGGGCCGGGGCGGCTGTCGTAGCGGGATTCGCCGCGCGGGCGGGGGGCGGCGTGAAGGCAAGCGATCTCTTGTTGCTCGGAGCGGTTGTCGCCTGTGGGCTCGGCTACGCGGAGGGCGGCGTACTCGCGCGTGATCTCGGCGCTGCTCAGACAATCTGTTGGGCTCTGATCCTGAGCCTGCCGCTCACGTTGCCGGCAGCGCTCGCCACGGCCCCCTCGACGCACACTTCGGCGGCTGCTCTCTTCGGCTTCGCCTATGTGAGCGTCGGCTCGATGTTCATCGGCTTTTTCGCCTGGTACGGGGGGCTTGCCCGAGGCGGCGTGGCGCGAGTGGGACAGCTCCAGCTCTTTCAGACCCCGCTGACGCTCGGCTGGAGCGCGATCGTGCTCGGGGAGCGCATCGGGTCGCTGACGATCCTCGTGGCGGCGGCGGTGCTCGTCAGCCTGGCGGTCACGCAGCGCGCTCGCATCGGGTCGACAAACCTGCCGGCGCCCAGTAGCACGATCAACGGCGGCTCGCTTTGAGGAGCAGAGATGAGGTGGCCCGGATGATTGATCAAGCGCGAGTGCGTCAGGTCACCGGTCGGCGAAGCGGTCGGTGGCCGCGACCAGGTGCGCGGTCATGTCCGGCCCGCTGGAATGGCCGGTGCCGACGAGATGCAGGTCAGCGTCCGGCCAGGCCTGGGCGAGCTCCCAGGCCGCCATGGCTGGGCTGCCGAGGTCGAGCCGACCGTGCACCAGGACGCCGGGAATCCCAGCGAGCCGCCCGACCTCGCGCAGCAGGACGCCGTCCTCGAGCCAGGCGTGGTGGTGGAAGTAGTGGGTTACGATCCGGGCGAAGGCGAGGCGAAAATGGGGATCCTCGTAGCGAGGGCTGGGCTGGTGGCCCTCCTCCAGTGAATTGACAGCGTCCTCCCATTCGCACCAGTCGCGGGCGGCCCGCTCGCGAAGCGAGGGATCGGAATCGTTGAGAAGGCGGTGGTACGCGGCGACCAGGTTGCCGTCCCGGTCGGGGTCCGGCACGCCGGCGCGGAACTGCGCCCATTGCTCGGGGAAGAACCGGCCCACGCCGTGGTAGAGCCAATGGATGTCGGACGGGCGCGTCATGGTGACGGAACCGAGCACGATCTCGCTGACCCGCCGCGGGTGCCGCTCGGCGTAGGCGAGCGCGAGCGTCGCTCCCCACGAAGCTCCCCACACCAGCCACCGCTCGACGCCGAGGTGTTCGCGCAGGAGCTCGATGTCGGCGACCAGGTGGTGGGTCGTGTTGGCAGCCAGGTCGGTGGCGAGCTCGGCGGCGTGCGGGACACTGCGACCTGCGCCGCGCTGGTCGAACAGCACGATCCGGTAGGCGTCGGGATCGAAGTAGCGTCGATGGCCGGGAGTGCAACCGGAACCAGGGCCGCCGTGCAGGACGACCGCGGGCTTGCCGCTCGGTGCGCCGCAAATCTCCCAATACACCTGCTGGCCTTCACCCACATCGAGCATCCCCCGCACGTATGGTTCGAGCTCGGGGTATCGGTTCGCCATACGTGTGCCTTTCCAATCAGTGCACCGCTGACGTGGCCGCGGGCATCGCCGCGGCCGCCTCACCAGGCCACCCACGCCGATCGGCTCCCTACGGTACCCATGACCGCTATGAGGCCGAGACGCCTTCTCCGTCAGCCATTTAACTCGATGAACGCACGCGACATCGCCCTGCGCAACCTCACCTACGGGCTCTTCGTCGACCTGGGCCGTGCGCCGCGGGCCGAAGAGCTGGCCAGCGTCATGCGCTTGGCGATCGACGTCGTGCAGGCCGGCTGGTGGCGGCTCCACGACGCGCATGCGCTCGTCTTGAACGGAACGTCCGGGGAGATTCTGATGGCGAACCCGTTCTCCGCCGTCCCGACGCCCCACAGGGTTCACGCCGCCGGGCGGTCCTGGTATGCGAACTGCGCCTGGGATGCGTTCGGCGTCTGCGCTGCACTTCGCGCCGACGGGAGAATCGAGACGTCCTGCCCCGACTGCCTGGATCCGATCTCGATCGAGGTACGACGCGAGCGGCCCGACGACGAGCGCCTGCTCTTCCACTGCCTCGTGCCGGCGGCGCACTGGTGGGACGACATCGTTTTCACCTGAAGCACGATGAACCTCTTCCGGTCGGAAGAGCACATCGAGCGCTGGCTGGCAGGGCGCCCGGCGGGCGCCACCATCCCGGTGAGCACGCTGAGCGAGCTTGCTCGCGCCTGGTGGGGGGACCGGCTGGCACCCGAGTGGCAGCCGCGCACGCGGGAGCGAAGCCAGGCGATCCTCGATCGGCTCGGCCTCACAGGGGAGTCCTGGCGCCTGCCCTGACGTCGTGGATCCGTGGGGGAGCGCGACTCACAAGCCACGGCTCGCGCCGGCGGAAGCGGCCTATACTCCGGACGGGGTCATGCGGAGGGTCGTTCTCCTTCTCCTGCTGGCAGTCGGGCTCGTCGCGGCGCCGTCCGCAGGCTCGCGCGCGCGCATCGACTGCAGCGCGGCGCAGAAGGCCTCGGCGCAGCGGGCGCTCGCCGTCTACGAGAGGGCGATGCCGAAGCAGCGCGCGGCGTACTACGGCACGCATAGAAAGGCGGCGCAGCGCCGCACGTTCGTGAAGGCGCAGCAGGCGAAGCTTCGCGGGCTGCGCGCGGCGGCCGCGTGCAACGTCGTCGTACCGTCCCCGCCCCGCCCACCGTGCCTCCTCCTCCAGCCGACACCGCGGCGCCGGTCGCGACGGGCGCACTGGTCGCGGGCGCAACGGTGACTCTCACGTTCGACGAAGACCTTTTGCCGACGGCGGCGACGGCGGCGACGGCGTTCTCCGTGACCGTCGCCAACACCGGACGTGCCGTCACCGCCGCGGTGGTGAAGGGGAAGTCCGTTCTCCTCACACTCACGCGCGGCGTGGCTGCCGGCGACGTCGTCCGTGTCGCTTACGCTGGCCCTGCCGCCGGCCCGCTCGCGGATGCAGCAGGGAACAAGGTTGCGGCCTTCGAGCTGGCTGCGGCGAATGCGACGCCCACGGCACTCGTAGTTCCGACCGCGAGTTCCCCGTGCATGCTCGCGCAGAACGCGTCCGCTGCCCAGTACGAGGCATCCCAGGGTTACCCGTTCCTCAACGAGGGGCCACTCAGCGCGTCCGGCTCGCTGCCGACAGGCGGGCACGTGAACGCGGTCGTCATCGCGGTCGATTTCCCGGACGCGCCGGCGACGCAGGACGCAGCGCAGCTTTCGGCGGCCACCGTCTCCGCGCTCGGACGTTTCGCCGAGCACTCCTACGGGCGGTTCACGGTGTCCGCCGAAGTGGTTCCGTCGTGGCGCCGCATGCCGCAG
>JBBRYW010000207.1:0-5003 GCA_038237235.1 Gaiellales bacterium | reverse complement strand
TTCTTCCTCCTCCCGCGGCAGCGGCAGCACCCCGGAGCCGCCGGTGGCAAGGGGCACGGGGCGGGATTCGCCGGCCCCTCCACGCCGTTCATGCTCGCCTTCGGTTCGGGTTACCCCGCCCTTTTCACCGGCCTCGTGCCCGTTCCGCGGGCACCCGGCGAGACGACGCCGGTCGCGGTTCAGCCCCACGGTCGGAGCGCCATCTCGACCGTCGAGCACGTCGTCAGCTCGGCGGCCCAGCCGCTCCTGGCGCCGATCAGACTGCTGCCCGATTCGACCGCCTTTCGCCTGGGCTTCCTGCTCGGTGGTCTCCTGGCCGGCGCGCTGATCCTGTTCGGCTTCACCATGCTGCCGCCGCGGATCGTTCGCCTCACGCCCGTCCCGGTGCAGAACTTCCTGCAGGCGCGCTCGTACGTGGCGCTGCTCGCCGTCTCGCTCGTCGTCGCGGTCGCGCTCGCCTACGCGCTCGGCTCGCTCGTCCCTAAGATCTAGCCCTAACGCCGCGCGTCACGACGAGCGGCTTGCTGAACCCGTTGAGGTAGCCCGGATCGGCCACGGATCTCGGAACGAAGGCTCGGACCTTCGTTCGTCCAGGCCTGAGCTTCAGCTTGAACTCGAGCGGGTTCCGGCGGAGGACCGCCTTGCGGACGCCGAGCCACCGGCGCTTCGGCGACAGCCGTTGCAGAAGGACGCTCCGGCCCTCGAAGGACTTGCCGGCTGTCACCTTCGCGACGAAGATGCCGCGCCGCAGCGACAGCGTCACCCGCGGGCGGACTTTGACCGTCACCGTTCCGCTCACCACCGACTCGACCTGCGAGAGGAAGGACGTGCGGATCCGGGGCCTCACCACGAATTGCCAGCCGGTGATGCCGGGACCCACGGTCCCGAGCTCGCTTTGCTCTTTGCCTTCGCTCAGGGCGAGGATCGTCACGATCTTCGAGCTCAGGGCGAGGGACACATTGCCGCTCAGCACGATCGGATCCCCGTAGACGACGATGCTCTTCGAGAGCGAGATCGTGAGATCGAGGGGCGGAGCCGCAGAGCCGGCGCCCGCGCAGAGCCCGGCGATCAGCATCAGAGGAAGGATTCGCACGACTCGCAGCACGCGGTTTCCGGCCAGGATGCTACCGCCGGGCCGGCTGGGGAGGCGAGAAGCGGATGGCGAGCACGTCGCCATCGGTGACCGCATAGTCCTTCCCCTCGAGCCGCTGGACGCCGCGGCGAGCCGCCTCCGCGTAGGAGCCGGCCTCGACGAGCTCGTTCCACGACACGACCTCACAACGGATGAACCCCTTGGCAATGTCCGAATGAATCGAGCCGGCCGCCTCGAGCGCGGTCTGGCCCCGACGAAGTGTCCAGGCTCTGGCCTCCTTGTCGTTGGCCGTGAAGAACGTGATCAGGTCGAGCTCGACCCGCAGGCGCCGGAGCACCTCGTCGAGGGCGGCCGGGCCTTCGCGGAACTCGGCGGCCTCGTCCTCGCCGAGCTCATCGAGCTCGGCCTCGAGCGCGAGGTCGATTCCCGCGGGCCCGTTCTCGATCGCAACGAGGGGCTTCGTTGTCAGCGGCTCGAGCTCCGCGGGTAGCGAGCCCGCGTAGTCGGCCACGCTGCCGCCGGCGTCGACGTGCGCGAGTACGCGCTCCAGCTCGTCGACCTCCGCCTGCAGGCGCTGCTCGCCCGACTTCGCCTGCGTGCGGACGCGCTCCAGCCGCTTCTCCACGTGGTCTCGATCGGCCACGAGCAGCTCGAGCCGCAGGCTCTCGAGACCGGAAGCCGGATCGGCCTGCGCGGAGTGGCCGTCGAGTACGGCGATCAAGGCGTCGGCCTTCCTCAGATCGCCGAGCTGCGCCGCACCCATGCCGGGTGGATCGGTCACCCGGAACGTCGCCTCGGTCGTCTTGGCCGAGGCAAAGGTCGCGGTCAGGTGAGCGAGGCGGTCGTCGCGGACGGGCGCAACACCGACGTTCGGCTTGGCGCCGACGCTCTCGTACGGGGTCGCCTCCGCTCCGGCGTGCGTCAGCGCGTTGAAGAGTGTCGTCTTGCCCGCGTTCGGCGGGCCGACGATCCCAACCTCGAGCGGCAACTAGGGGCCTGTGCGCTTACTGCGCGCCGAAGCCGACGCGCGCCTCGCGGGCGAATCGCTTGACGTAGACGATCCGGTGCAGGGCCACGGTGTAGTGCCCGTCGTCGGCCTCGAGGACCAGCGTTCCCTCTCCGCCGCTCGCGAGCGACCGCTCGAGCTCCTCGATCGACGAGGCCTGGACGAGAGCGCCCATGATCTGGCCGCCCTCGAATGCGATCTCGATGCGAGCCCGCTCGTCAGGCATGGGAAACGAGCTCCGAGAGGACGCCGTGGTCTGCGTCCGGGTGGATGAACGCGACTTCGAGCCCGAAGAGACCCTGCCGCGGCTCGTTGTCGATCAGCTCCACGCCCTCCTCCGCCAGCCGCTCGAGCTCGGCGGTCAGGTCGTCGACCTCGTAGGCGACATGATGCATGCCAGGCCCGCGCGTGGCGAGAAACTTCCCGACCGGCGTGTCGGAGCCGAGCGACGAGAGCAGCTCGAGGGTGCTCGCACCGACCCGCACCGCCGCGGCCTCGACGCCCTGGTCCTGCACGGTGTCGCGGCGCTCCACGCGCGCTGCGAACAGACGTCGATACGTGTCGAGCGCCTCGTCGAGATCCTCGACGGCGACTCCGAGATGATGAATTCCCTGCAGCGCCACTCAGGTCGATGCTATCCGAGGGACGACACGACCTCGTCGACCGACGTGAACTCGACCCCGCGCTCCCGCCAGGCGGCGGTGCAGGCGCTGACGCCCTGGTCGTCGAGGCCGCGCGCCGCCTCCTCGACGAAGCGAACGCGGCGACCGCGCACCAGCAGGCCCAGGATCGCCGCGTCGTCGCAGACGTCTGTCGCCACGCCGAAGAGGATCACCTCGTCGGGGTCGAGAGCCTCGACCAGCGCGTCGGCGTTCGGATTCGTGAAGACGTCGAAGCTCTTCTTCAGCAGGAGGATCTCGCGCCGTTCGGCGACGAGGCCGGGCACGAGCCCGGGCGGGAACGGCACGTGCGAGAAGGGCAACGGATCGAGCTGCTTCGTCTCGGAGATCTTCTCGGCGCCGGGCGTTCCCCGCAGGCAGTGGGGCGGATACGTGCTGCGGAAGTCGGGTGCGTCTGAGATCTCGGGGTCGGTCAGCTCGTGGTCGTCGGCCGAGGCGACGTGGACGATGCCGGCCGCGCGCGCCGCCTCGACGAGCCGCTTCATCGCAGGCGTGGTCGTTTCCGCGCCGGGGATGTAGAGCTTGCCGTGCGGCAGCATGAAGTCCACCTGCGTGTCCACGTCCCACAAGACGCGGCGCGAGCTAGTCGACAAGCTCGAGCCGCGGATTGGGGCGGTAGCGCCGCCCGACCTTGGCGGCGGGCCGGCCGTCGGTCAGGACGACGTCGGCGGTGTAGTCGTTCTCGCCGCGGATCAGGTCGGAGCCGACGCCGTACGAGTCGACCGGCACCCCCTGCTCCTCGAAGCTGCGGATGCGCTCGGCCGTGAAGCCGCCGGACGCCACGATCTTGACGCGCTCGAAGCCGTCCTCGTCGAGCGCGTGCCTGACCTTCCAGACGAGCTGCTCGTTGACGCCGCGCGGGTCGAACTCCCCCATGTCCTGCCAGAGCGCCCGGTCGACGAGGTTGCGGGACGTATCGAGCCGCACGCCCCACAGGCGGTCGCCGAGCGCGCGGGCAACCTCGAGGGCGGTCCTGACGGAATCGTTCTCGAAGTCGACGAGGACGGTGATGTTGGCATCCGGATCGGCGTGCTCGGCGAACTTGGTGGCGGCGAGGACGGTGTTGCCGCCGTAGGCGGCGATCAGCCCGTGCGGCACGGTGCCGATCCCGCGGCCGCCCCACCAGGAGGCCTGAGCGTCGGAGGTGACGCCGATCTCCATCCCGATCGTCGCCCCCGCGACGTGAGCGGCATAGCCGTCGCCGGTCTGCACGCGATGGTGGTCGTGCCGCGCCGGCATGAAGATGATCGGCTTGCCGTTCGCCGCCTCGATCACCTTGCGCACGCTGGTCGCGATCAGCGTGCGGCGTGCCAGGACGCCGAGGTAGACGGTCTCGAGATGAGTGAAGAGCGTGTAGTCGCCCTCGATCGTCATCACGGTCTCCCACGGCTCGATCCCGTCGCCGTCGTAGAGCGCGTGAACCGTCAGCGCGTCCCAGTCCTCCGCGCACAGCTTGAGGACGGCGATCGCCTCGTCCATGCCTCCGAGCACCGCCTGCCTTCGCTGGAAGACCTGCATCACGACCCGCGGGTGCCTCCCGTCCGCGAGAAGGGTCTCGCGGGTGCGGTTGAAGTAGGCGTCGGTGTAGTAGCCCTCCCGCATCTTCTCGACGGGCAGGTCGAAGATGTCGGGCGGAAGCCTGTCAGCGCGTGTGCGGAGCGCCATCTTCCAACCGCAGGCAGGCGTCGAGCGCGATCTCGGCGACCTCGAGCTGCTCTGCCGAGGGCTCGGCGGTCGCGAGCCGGTGCTGCAGCTCGTGCCCGGGCTTGGCGAGCGCGCGGGAAGCCGGATGATCAGGGTTTCGCACCATCCAGCTGAAGATCTCGGTCGACGCGGCCAGGGCGCCGAGCAGCGCAGTCGCGCGGGCGCCTCCGCGTAGACGCTCCGGCGCCTTCGCCGCGACCGCGTTGCCGAACGCCGAGGTGGCCAGCAGAGGGCCGAGCAGGTGCGAGCCGCAGCGCTCGTGCTCCTTCTGGCGAAGCTCGCCGTGCTCGTAGGTTCCGATCGAGACGTGCTCCGCGCCGTGGTAGGCGGCGAGAGAGGAATTGCGCAGGGCCGTGGCGGCGGGCGCGAACGAGAGGAAGGCGGTCAGGAGCTCGCGGGCGGCTGCGCCGAGCCGCGGCGATTCACGGACGGAGCGGACCGCAACGGTGCTCGCGATCGTCGCCGCGATGACGGCCGGCCGCTCGAAGGGCAAACGCGCCTCTGGCAGGCGCCTGCGGAC
>JBBRYW010000206.1:0-5079 GCA_038237235.1 Gaiellales bacterium | reverse complement strand
GGCGCGTCCGCGAGCTGACCGGGATCCCGCCCGAGGCGGCGCTCGTGCACGCAACCCACAACCACAGCGCGCCCAGTTTCTCGAGCGGCTGTGCCGTGGCCGGATTGCGCGACGTTCCAGGGTTCGACACGTGGGCGGCGGAGCTGCCCGAGCTGCTGGCCGGCGCCGTCTACGCAGCCGATCGCCACCGGCAGCCCGCGCGGGTCGGGTCCGGCCTCGGTCTCGCCGAGGGCGTCAGCGTCAACCGCGTCGATCCCTCGCGGCCCGTCGACGAGGGGGTGCCCGTCCTGCGAGTCGACGGCGAGGACGGTGAGCCGCTCGCGATCGTCGCCTCGTTCGCGTGCCACGCGACGGCGATGTCCGGGCACACCTTGCTCTGGAACACGGATTACCCCGGGCCGTTTCGCGCCGCCGTCGAAGAGGCCTATCCCGAGGCGGCCTGCATCTTCCTCCAGGGTTGCGCCGGAGACATCGCGCCCTGGGATCACTGGTTCGGCAACGGCGACGCACGGCCACAGACGTTCGCCAACCGAGACTCTCTGGGGAGGGCGATCGCCCAGGCCGTGCTCGTGGTCGTGCCCGAGATCTCGACGCGTGACGACGTACGAATCGCGGCGCGGGCGACGACTGTCGAGCTGGCGCGGCGCCGGCTGCCCTGGGACAAGGCGGAGATCGCGACCGTCGCGGCCGAGCTCGAGGCCCAACAGGAACCGGACTACGCGGAGCGCTGGCCGGATCACGTTCATTCCGCTGCGTCGGCGACCGAGTTCGAGCTCGCCTACCGGAAAGCCGCGGCGACGATGTACGCCGAGCTGAAGGCTCGCGAGGGCGAGCCGCTGCACACAGAGCTGCAGGTCGTTGCGGTCGGCGACGCCGCAATCGCCGCGAATCCGTTCGAGCTCTTCGCGGCCCCCGGGCTCGAGATCCGAAGACGTAGTCCTTTCGTAACCACATTCGTGCTGGGCTACACGAACGACTACCTCGGCTACCTGCCACCTGACGCGGACTTCGACCGCATCGCGGACGTCCCGCTCCGAGGCGTCCTCGACCAGACGCACTACCGCTGGGCCTACGGCATCACCAACTCGAACGTCGCGCGGGGCGAGGTGAGCCGCGTCGTCGACGAGAGCGCTGCGCTGCTGCGAGCGGTCGGATGAAAGCGCTGAGAACACTCGGCTTCGCGGCGAGCGTGGTGGCGGCCACCGTCTTCGCGGTGTTGAGTGCGGTCTCAGGCGTTGCGGCTGGGTCGAGCCCGGCCGCCGGCGTCGCCTGTCTCGGCGAGATCAAGGCGATCATCGTCCATGGCGTCCTCCAGTACTTACTGCGGACCAGCGACAGCGCATCTCAGCGTGTTTCCTCGCGTGACGTACAGGCACGGATCCTGCACGTCGACGACGCGAAACGACTTCTCGCGACTGACCGTCTCGATCGGAACACGCACGCTGAGCTCCAGAACGAACGGAGGTCGCGCGTACTTCAACCTGGAGCTCTACGGCGCACCCCCTCATGCGATTTCCGGCGACGTGCTCGCCTATGCGAAGGGCAAGCGGTGGACCGGCGTGGGCCTATCGTTCAACGTGCCGCAGGGCAGCGGCACGTTCGTCGCGCGCGGGATCAACGGCAGCCGTGGCACAGCCCGCGGTAGCTTCCGCTGCTAGTGCCAGGTTTCAGAAGTTCGGTGATGATCCGGCGCGCGAAAAGCAAGCCGGGCAAGGACGCAGGGAGCGTCAATATGCAGTCATCTTGGCGCGACCGAGGACGCAGATCCGGCGCCGCTTTGCAGCCGCCGGGGCGCGCCGCACTTCTGGAACGGGGCGCTGGTGCCGTGTCCGGGGAGTACGGTGATGATCCTGGCGCGCGAAAAGCAAGCCGATCAAGGACGCAGGGAGCGTCAATATGTTCCATATTGGCGCGACTGAGGACGCGGAGCGGCGCCGCTTTGCAGCCGCCAGGGCGCGCAGTACTCCCCGGACACGGCACTAGATGGTCGATCACACCGTGAAGCGGTTCGAGGGGCGTACCGCGATCGTCACCGGGGCCGGATCGGGAATCGGTCTCGCACTGGCCGCATGCCTTCGCGCCGAAGGAGCGGTGGTGATCGGCGCCGACCTGCACGGCGCAGACATTTTTTGCGACGTCTCGCGCGAGGAGGACGTCCAGCAGCTCGTGGGACATGCGATCGACGAGACCGGCCGGCTCGACGTCCTCTGCAACAACGCCGGCATCGGCTCGACCGCGGACGCAGTCTCGTGCTCGGTCGAGGAGTGGGAGCGCGTCTTCGCCGTCAACGTGCGCGGTGTGTTCCTCGGCACGAAGGCGGCGCTGCCGCACATGCTGCGCGATGGCCGTGGTGCCATCGTCAACACCGCCTCGGTCGCCGGCCTCGTCGGCCTGCGCGACCGAGCCGCCTACTGCGCAAGCAAGGGCGCAGTGGTCTCGTTCACGAAGCAAGTGGCGATCCAATACGCCGGCACCGGCGTGCGCTGCAACTGCGTCTGCCCCGGCACCGTCGACTCGCCCTGGGTCAGACGCCTGCTCGACGAGGCGAGCGACCCGGACGCCGCTCGGGCCGAGCTCGTTGCACGCCAGCCGCTAGGCCGCCTGGGCCGGCCCGAGGAGATCGCAACGGCGATCGCGTACCTCGCCTCGGACGACGCAGAGTTCGTCACGGGCGCTGCGTGGGTGATCGACGGCGGGGTGGTTGCTGGATAGCTACGAGGAGCTTCGCTCGCGCTTCCGGTGGGAGGTGCCCGCCCGCTTCAACATCGGCGTCGCCTGCTCCGACCGGCAACCGCCCGGCAACCGTGCCCTCGTCGCGGTCGGCCCGGACGGCAGCCGCCGCGAGCTGACGTTCGGCGAGACGACCTCGCTCTCGAACCGGTTCGGCAACGCGCTGCGCCGCCTTCGCATCGTGCCTGGTGACCGTATCGCGATCGTTCTGCCCCAACTACTCGAGACTGCGATCGCGCATCTGGCGACATACAAGATCGGTGCGGTCGCCGTGCCGATGAGCGTTCTCTTCGGTCCGGATGCTCTCCGTCACCGGCTCGGCGACAGCGCTGCGCGAGCGGTCGTGACCGACGGGCGCTCCCTCGAGGGCGTCGCGGCGGTCGCCGCCGAGCTCGGCGGGCTCGAGGTGATCGTGGTCGACCGCAACGCCTCCGCGCCGCATCACGGCTTCTGGCCGCTGCTCGAGGCGGCATCCGACCACCTGACGGCCGTGGACACCGACGCGGAGACGCCTGCCCTCCTCATCTACACGTCCGGGACGACCGGGCCGCCGAAGGGTGCGCTGCACGCGCATCGCGTTCTGCTGGGGCACGCACCGGGCTTCCGGCTGTCGCATGATTTCTTCCCGCAGGCGGACGACTGCATGTGGTCTCCGGCCGACTGGGCCTGGATCGGCGGCCTCGTCAACTGCCTTCTCTCATCGTGGCTGCACGGCCGCCCGATCGTCGGCGCCGTTCGGGAGGGTGCCTTCGACCCGGAGTGGGCCCTCGCGCTGATCCGACGGGAGCGCATCCGGAATGCGTTTCTGCCGCCCACCGCGCTGAAGCTGATGCGAAGCCTCGACGTGGCTTTGGAGCCGGGATCGCTCCGGACCGTGATGTCTGGCGGCGAGACGCTCGGTACCGAGATGCTCGCGTGGGCGCGCGAGCGTCTCGGCGTCACGGCAAACGAGATCTGGGGTCAGACAGAGGCGAACTACGTCGTCGGCAACTCGAGCACTGTCTGGGACGTGCGAGGCGGGTCGATGGGGCGCGCCTATCCCGGCCACGAGGTCGCAGTTCTCGTGGGAAACGGGGAGCCGGCACCGCCGGGTGAGGTGGGTGAGCTAGCAGTGCGGACGCCGGACCCTGTCGTCTTTCTCGAGTACTGGCGTCAGCCAGACCAGACGAGGGCGAAGGTGTCAGACGGGTGGCTCCGAACGGGCGACCGCGTGCGAATGGACGACGACAACTACCTCTGGTTCGAGGGCCGGACCGACGACGTGATCTCGTCGTCGGGCTACAGGATCGGGCCGGAGGAGATCGAGCAGTGCCTCCTCAGCCACCCGTCGGTCTCGCTCGCGGCGGCGATCGGCGTCCCTGACCAAATACGTGGCGAGGCGATCAAGGCCTTCCTCACGCTCCGCGATGGCGTCGAGCCCTCTCGTGAGCTCGAGGAAGAGATCAAAGGCTTCGTCCGTGCCCGCCTCGCCGCCTACGAGTACCCCCGGCAGCTCGAGTTCGTCCCCGAGCTCCCACTGACCGTGACGGGGAAGATCCGCCGCGCGGAGCTGCGGAGCCGCGAGGCGGAAAGCCGTCGAGACTCGGGTTCCGCCGCGAAGTAGACCCGCGCCGCGGGCCGCCTTGTCGGCGCCGGCGCGAGGCCCGCGCCCTGTGGGCTAGCCGAGCCGGGCGGCGGTGCGACGCTGTCCCGCCTGCGACGCAAGCTCATCGACGAGCGAGAGCTCGGGCCGCGCCGCGAGCACGAGCATCGCATGGCTCCATGTCAGCGGCACGACCCACGCCGGGCGGCCGTCGTCGGTCACCTGCTCGGGCAAGAGGCCCAGCACGGTCTGGACGTCTGTCGCGTAGGCGAGCGAGCGCAGATGGCCCGCTCCATGGCCCGCCTGCCGGTGCACGAGCCCCAGCCAGAGCGCCGCCAGGACCCAGGCGTTCCCCCCCGCGTACGTGTCGCCCTCGTAGCGCCGGAGCCCACCGGCACCCGCGGCGAGGGCACGTTCGATCGCCTTCACGGTCGAGCGCATCCGCGGCGAACGGGCGTCAACCGCGCCGAACGGCCAGGCGAGCCCGAGGAGCGAGGAGTCGAGCCTGGAATCGTCGGTCGAGCGAACGTAGTGTCCTTGCTCCTCGCTCCAGAGCTCGGTCTCGAGCGCGTCGCGCACCTCGTCCGCGGCCCGCGAGTACCCCTCTGCGAGCCGCCGCTCATGGCGCCCGGCCATGCAAGCCGCGGCGCGCAAGCCTCCGATCACCGAGGCTGCCGTGTACGCGTGCCGGCCCTCGTCCTCCTCCCAGAGATCGAACGACGGCTGAGGAAGCCCCGTGCCGGGCTCCCTGAACTCGACGAGGAAGT
>JBBRYW010000205.1:0-5126 GCA_038237235.1 Gaiellales bacterium | reverse complement strand
TCCTTGCCATCGCAGCCACGTTCTCGGGCCCCATGTCGAGCGTCAGCCGTGCGTAGACCGTGTTGTCCGACTTCAGAGTCGCCCGCTCGATCGAGATCGACCCGCTGTAGGTGTGATCGTAGGTCGAGACGTCCCACGGCAAGGAAGCGGCATCAGGCTGATAGTGAAGCGGTGCCGAGACGTACGGCGTGGAGGCCGGGTTGATTCCCTTCGAGATCGCCGTGGCGAGTACGAACGTCTTGAACGTTGAGCCGGCCTGGCGATGCGCCTGCGCGACGAGGTTGAACTCGCTGCGCTTCAGAGTCGGCGCGACGGAGGTCATCGCCCGGATGAACCCGTTGGACGGATCGATCGAGACCACGGCGGCGGCCGGGTCGGTCCTCTCGGTGAGCGTCTGCCAAACCGCCTTCCTCGCGAGCAGCTGCAGTCGAGGGTCGATCGTCGTGTAGACCTTGAGCCCTCCGAAGCGGACAACCCGCTCACCGTAGTGCTTGGCCAGCTCCCGGCGGACGTAGCCGAAGAAGTACGGCTCGTGAATGCGCGTATAGAGAGTGCCGCGCCGGAGCTTGAACTGGCGATGCGCGCTCGCCGCTCGGTATTGCCGGCGCGTGATCTGGTGATTGACCAGCATGGCCTTCAGCACCTCGTTGCGACGCACGAGGGCCCGGTGAGGCCGCTCGAACGGGTCGTACACCGACGGACGCTGCGGCAGCCCGGCGAGGAGCGCCGCCTGCGCGAGCGTCAGGTTTCTGGCCGACCGGGAGAAGTAGGTCTGGGCTGCGGCCTCGACGCCGTAGGCGTGGTTGCCGTAGTAGACGCGGTTCAGGTACGTGGCGAGAATCCGGTTCTTCGACCACTTCCGCGACAGCTTGATCGCGAGGCAGGCCTCCTCCAGCTTTCGGTGCAGCGTCCGCTCGCGCGAGATGTACATGTCGCGCACGAGTTGCTGGGTGATCGTCGAGCCGCCCTCGACGGCGCGGCCGGCCTTGAGGTCTCGCCAGAGTGCCCGCGCGATGCCCTCGTAGTCCACGCCGCCATGCCGATAGAAGCGGCGATCCTCGATCGAGACCGTGGCCTTGCGAAGGAGCGGGTCGATCTCGTCGAACGGAAGGGGCTGCCGATTTCGCTCGGCCGGGATCGCACCAAGCATTGAGCCGTCGGCTGCGAAGACGAAGGAGTTCTCGCCGACGTCCGACGGATGCAGCGTGGTCAGATTGCAGCTCGACTTGAAGGCGGACGCGCCGCCGAAACCGAGACCCACGAGCGCGAGCGGAACGATGATCGCGAGCGCGACGAGGACAAGAGCGCCGCGATGGTGTCCTCCTTTAGCTCGGCGGCGGCGCTGGCGGCCGCGGCCGCGGGAAGGACGCGTCACCGGCTCGCGGTGGCGTCTCGGGGGGCTCACGAGAGCAGCCCGGCCGTTCGCAACCGCTCGTGGGCGAGCAGCCGGAGTTCGCTCTCGAGCTTCTCGACCGCCGTCTCGTCACGAGCTCGCGCGCGCAGGGTAAGCGTCGCCCGCTCGCCGAGCCCGCTGACGAGCACCTGGGCGTCCGGCCGGCCTGCGAGCGCTTCTGAGAGCAGTCCGACCACTGCGCCGAGATCGGTATCCGGGGAAACCTGCACGGTCACTTCAGCGAGCTTCTCTCGGCTCCTGATGGTCGAATTCCGAATCGTATCCGAGGCAAGAAGCTCGTTCGGGATCACGAGGCGGGAGTTGTCGGCCGTTCGGATGAACGTGTACGTCAAACCGATCTCCTCGACGACGCCCTCCACGCCGCCAACCTCCACGGTGTCGCCGAGCCGAAGCGGCTGGGTGAACGCGATCAGGAAGCCCGAGACGAAGTTCGCGATCGGGGAGCGTGAGGCGAAGCCGATCACGAGCCCGGCGATGGCCGAGGACGCGAGGATTCCACCCGCGACCGCGCGTACCTGTGGAATCACGAGTAGCGCCGACAGGAGGCCGATCGCGACGATCATGCTCGCGAGACCTCGGCGCAACACGCGGTACCGGGTGACAGCCTCGGGCGGAAGCGGGCGGCGCGCGATCCGCCGGTCGATCAGCTTGGCGGCCACTATTGCAACCGCAAGGACTCCGGCGACGATCACCGCTCGCTCCCAGAATGGCATGCGACCTCTATTCGACGAAGGCCGGCCGGCTCCTCAGCGACTACGATCGGGCGCCGTGCGTGCCGAAGCACATACCGCCGAGGAGCACCCCGCGGTCGCTGCACAGCTGGAGTTCCGGGCGGGGCGCAGCCCCGCGGTCGAGATCTTCGTCTGGAGCCGCATCGCGATCTGGGGCGCTGCCGTCTTTGCCTTCCTGACGTTCGAGCCGAACCGCCATCCCAGAGCCGGCCGTTGGGACGTCCCCTCGCTCACCCACGATCTCGGATGGCTCACGGACGTATGGGCCCGGTGGGACAGCGTCTTCTTCCTGCGCATCGCCGAGCACGGCTACGACCCCGGCTCCCATGCGGACGCCGCCTTTTACCCTCTCTACCCGGCTCTCGTCGCGATCGCAGGGCGCCTCCTGGGCGGCCATTACGTCCTCGGTGGAATCGTGATCTCGCTCGCGGCTTGCCTCGGCGCTTTCTGCCTCCTGTTCCGCCTCGCCGAGTCGCATCTCGGCGCGGAAGGGGCACGCCGGGCGGTGCTGTACCTCGCCGTCTTCCCGATGGCCCTCTTTCTGGGGGCGGTCTACAGCGAGTCGCTCTTTCTCTTCCTCGCCCTCGGCTCGTTCGCGCTCGCGAGCCGCGGGCGCTTCCTCGCTGCGGGCGGCGCCGCCGGCCTGGCCCTGCTCACCCGCGTCACCGGCCTGGCCCTGCTTCCCGCCCTTGCGCTGATCGCCTTGCGCGCCTCGAACCGCACGCGGGCCCTGGCCGAGCTGACAGTCGCTCCCGCTCTCGGGCTGCTCTATCCTCTCTTGCTCTGGCGAGACGTCGGGGACCCGTTGGCTTTCGTGCACGACCAGGGCACCTGGCACCGGCATCTCTCCCCGGCGGGTCCCTTCGGCGGCCTCTGGCTGGGCCTGCAGGCCGGGGTGGCGTCCGTCCGGCAGCTCGGCTCCGGGTCGCACACCCACCCGTACTGGCCCGTGCTCGGCACCGATCCAATGCGCGCCGCCGCGGTCAACCTGGAGACGTTGGCGTTCACCGGCCTCTTCATCGCGCTGACCGTCGTCGCGTGGCGACGGTTCGGGGCGCCGTACGGAGTCTTCGCCGCCCTCAGCCTGGCGATCCCGCTCAGCATGCCTACGGAGCGGTGGCCCTTGCTCTCGATGCCGCGGTTCGGGCTCGTCGCATTTCCCCTCTTCCTCGCTCTCGCGGCGCTCGGCGGGCGGCCGCGCGTGCACACGGCGATCGTGACCGTGAGCGCCGTCATGCTCGGCGTGGCCGTCTCGCAATGGGCGCTCTGGCAGTGGGTCGCATGAGGTGGGCCGGGGCTGCCGTTGCGCTTGCCGGGGCTGCCCTCGTGGCCGGTTGCGGCGAGCGCTCCGAGCCGACAGGCACGAGCGTTGCGATCTACCCCGTCACTGTGCGAAGCGCGACAGGCAAGGCGATCGCGTTGACGCGCGCCCCGCAGCGAGTGGCGGTCCTCACACCCGGAGGAGCGGAGATTCTGGCCGCGCTGGGTGCGGGAGGCCGGGTGATCGGCCGACCCGCGAATGGCCGGCGGGGCGCGGCGCCGAGAGCAAAGATCGTCGTCGACGGTCGGGGACACGTCGTCCTCGGCCGGCTCACGAGCCTCCAGCCCGACCTGGTCGTGGCCTCGCCAGACTTCTCGGCCGACGAGCTCGCACGCGTCAGTGCACGGGTTCATACGCCGGTCTACGTCGCGCCGACCAACTCGGTCGGCGACGTCGAGCGGGCGGTTGGCGACGTCGGCTTGCTCACCGACGAGCCTGTCGCTGCACGAAGCATCATCGGCAAGATCGAGGACGCCCGGCGCCGCGTGGAGGCACGAGTCGCCGGCACGGCACTGGTCAGCGTGTTCGTCGACACCGGGTTCTTCACCACCGTGCCGGACCGGAGTCTGATCGGAGACATGATTCGGATCGCACACGGTCGCAACGTCGCCGGGCCGAGCCCCGATCCTGGTCCGCTCAATCCCTCCGATCTCGTCCGCCTGAGACCGCGCGTCTACATCGCCACCTCCGACAGCGGAACCTCACTGCGGGCGCTCAGGAAGAACCACGTCACGCGCCGGCTCAACGCCGTGCGAGACGGTCGCTTCAGTCTGGTCAGATCGGCGCTGCTCGAGCCGGGGCCGGGTGTCGCGAAGGGGCTCGTCGCCGTCGCGCGACTGCTCCACCCGCATGCCTTTCGCTGACCTGGGCGCGGTCGCGACCGGCACCGCCGGTCACGGCGGGCGGCCACCGGACGTGATCCTGCGCTGGCGCCTGCTCGCGTGGACGGCGTTCGTCGTCTGCTTCTCCGCGCTGAGCTATGCGCTCCGCTTCACGACCACGACCCCGGACGATGTCCTCTACACGTGGGGAGCGGCCGTCTCCGGCCTCGTCCAGTACGCGCTGATACTCGGGATCGTCTTGCTGATCAGCCGACCGCGGAGCCGCCAGCTGCTCGCGCTAAGACGACCCCGGTCGTGGAGTCGGGCCGCCGGGCTCGGCCTCGCCGTCATCACCGGCGTTCTCCTGCTCGGGTCGATCCTCGATCAATTTCTCGATCCCGGCCGGGAGCAGGGGTTGATACCGGACAGCTGGGAGCCGAGCAAGGCGGCGCCCTTCGTCGCGAACTTCGTCGTCATCGCGGTCGTGGCGCCGCTCGTGGAGGAGACGACCTTTCGCGGCCTCGGGTTCAGCTTGCTCGAGCCGTTCGGAACGTGGATCGCGATCGCTCTCGTCGGGCTTGCCTTCGGCCTCGCGCACGGGCTGGTGCAGGGCCTTCCCCTCCTCGTGGGGATCGGCGCCGGTCTAGCTTACATCCGCAGCCGCACGGACAGCGTCTACCCGGGAATGATCGTGCACGGCCTCTTCAACGGACTCGTCCTGATCGTCGCCGTCACCGCATAGCGGCGGGGACTCGAAAGGAGGCGCGGCATGCGAGGCGAACCGGTGATCGTGCGCGGCCGGCTGCTCGTCCTCGGATTCCTCCTTTGCCTCGCGCTCG
>JBBRYW010000204.1:0-5127 GCA_038237235.1 Gaiellales bacterium | reverse complement strand
GGCGCGCGTAGGCGAGCATGACGGCGACGTCCTCCGCCGTCGCCGAGCGAACTTCACCATCGGCGGCCGCGAGCGCTTCCGGCGCGAGCACCGCCGATCCGAACGCTCCGAACAGGACGTTCGTGATCGAGCGGCCCATCGACCGCGCCATCATCAGCGTCAGGAGCGTTCCCGACGCCCCGACGAGCATGCCGGCGACGATGAGCACGTTCTGGTGCAGGACGAAGCCGGTGGCCGAGGCAGCGACTCCCGTGAAGGCATTCAGCAGCGAGATCACGACCGGCATGTCGGCGCCGCCGATCGGGAGCACGAACAGGATGCCGAACACGAGCGCGCCGGCGACCAGGAGGAGCAGAAGGCTCTGCTTCTGCAGGCCGACGAGAACGACGATCGAGATCACGAGGAGCGTCACGAGCAGCGCTCCGTTGCCGAGCTTCTGCTGCGGGTATGTGATCGGCCGGCCGCTGATCACCTCCTGCAGCTTCCCGAAGGCGATCAGGCTGCCGGAGAACGAGATGCTGCCGATCAGCGCCGAGAGCAGGATCGACACGCTCACGTTTCCAGCCAGGCGCCCGGGTGCGGGCGCTTCCGCGTGGAACTCGGAGACCGCGATCAGGGCTGCCGCACCACCGCCGACGCCGTTGAAGAGTGCAACCAACTGCGGCATCGCGGTCATTTGCACCGTTCGCGCGGCATAGAGGCCGACCGGCGTCGACAGCGCCATCACGATGATGATCGCGAGCCTGTTGTGCAGCCCGGCCTGGAAGAAGGTCGCGACGACCGCGATCGCCATGCCCACGGCACCGAGGCGGTTCCCCAGCCTCGCGTGGGCCGGCGAGGAGAGGAATCGGAGCGCCAGGATGAACGTCACCATCGCGGCCAGGTACGCCAGGCCGATCGCGTCGGAGCGCGTCACTGCTCCGTCGGCGGAACCTCCCGGTTCCCCCGAGCCCCCCTCACCGGTCCGCCGTCGGGCGGCGGGCCGCTGGCCGGCCGACGTTTGAACATCTCCAGCATCCGGTCGGTCACCACGAAGCCGCCGACGACGTTGAGCGTGCCGAGTGCCACCGCCGCCAGCGAGACGATCCGGATCCAGGTCGCCTGACCCGGCAGGCCGGCAACGATGATCGCCCCGACGAGGACGATTCCGTGAATCGCGTTCGTTCCTGACATGAGCGGCGTGTGCAGGAGTGTCGGCACCTTCGAGATCACCTCGAAGCCGAGGAAGATCGCGAGCCCCAGCACGGTGAGCTCGATGATCAGCTGGGCAGGTCTCACGCCGGAACCTCCTCTCGCCGCGTCACGCACGCCCCCGCCGTGATCTCGTCGTCGAAGTCGAGGAGCAGCTCGCCGTCCGAGACGAGGTGCTGGAGGACGGCCGCCACGTTGCGCGAGAGGAGCTGGCTCGCATGGGAGGGCATCAGGCTCGGCACGTTGGTGAGCCCGACGATCGTCACGCCCTCGCGGACGACCTCCTCACCCGGCTCGGTCAGCTCGCAGTTGCCGCCCGCCTCCGCGGCAAGATCGACGATCACCGAGCCCGGTCGCATCGCCGAGACGGCTTTCGCCGGAATCAGCTTCGGCGCCGCCCGTCCAGGCACCAGCGCGGTCGTGATCACCACGTCGAACTCCGGGATCCGCCCGGCGAGCTCCTCCTGCTGCCGTGTTTGCTCCTCGGGGGTGAGCTCGCGGGCATAGCCGCCTTCCGTCTCCTCGCCGACGATCCCGAGGTCGAGGAAGGCTGCGCCGAGCGACTCGACCTGCTCCCGGACAGTCGGCCGGACGTCGAATCCGGAGACGACGGCGCCGAGGCGTCGGGCGGTGGCGATCGCCTGCAGGCCGGCGACCCCGGCGCCGAGGATGAGCGCCTTGGCCGGCGCGACCGTGCCCGCCGCGGTCATCAGCATGGGGAAGAATCTCGGCAGCCGGTCGGCTGCGATCAGGACGGCCTTGTAGCCCGCCACCGTGCTCTGCGACGAGAGAGCGTCCATCGCCTGCGCGCGCGTGATCCGCGGGATCGACTCGAGCGCGAAGCCGGTCACGCCTCGCGCGACGAGTCGCTCGATCCCCTCCGGGTCCGTGAGCGGCTGTAGGAACCCGATCAGAACGACCCCCTCGCGGAGCGCCTCGCTCTCGCGCTCGTCCGGCTTCTGCACCTTCGCGATCGCATCGGCCTGGGCGTACACGTCCGAGGACGTAACGACCTCGGCGCCGGCGTCGCGGTAGTCGCCGTCGCCGTACGAAGCCTCCGTTCCCGCGCCCGCCTCGACGAGGAAGGAGATACCGCTCGGGGCCAGCCGGCCCGCGGCCTCCGGAACGAGTGCGACGCGCCGTTCTCCGGGCGCCGTCTCCTTGAGGACTCCAACGTTCACCATGCGCGCGGGAACTCTATGCGGGCGGGCGCTAGGAGCGCAGTCCGTATCCAGGCGGCGCGACCGGTCTGTTCAGACGGAGACGCGGGCGGAGCCCGCATTCCTGAGGTCGGCACCGCAAGCGGTGCCTACAGCGCTGCCCAGACGTCGAGCTTGGAGCGTGTGCGGCTCGCGACCTCGTTCGTGAACTCGCTCGTGCCCGCGTGGCCGCCCAAATCGGCCGTGCGAACGCCGTCGGCGACGGCCTCGAAGCACGCCTCGCGGATCGCGCGCGACGCCGCCTCGCCGCGTGCGCCGACGTAGCCGAGCACCGCCGCACCCGCGAGAATCATCGCCATCGGGTTCGCGACGTTCTTGCCCTGGAGCGACGGCGCAGTTCCGTGAGCCGCCTCGGCGACGAGCGCCTGCGTCGTGAAGTCGTCATCGAAGGCGACGAGCAGAGATTCGGCGCCCGCGATCGAGCCGAAGAGCGGCAGGACGAGGTCGGACAGGATGTCGCCGTCGCGGTTCAGAGCAGGGATCACGAGCGGGGCGCCGCTTGACGAGAGGAGGAGGGCGAAGGTCGCGTCGATCAATTGCGGCCGGTACGGCACGGCAGGGTGTCGCGCCGCGGCGGCGTCCATCTCTTCCTTCAGCAGGCCCTCGTAAATCGGGCTGACGGTGTACTTGGGGCCTCCGAAGACGCTCGCGCCGGTGCGCTCGGCCTGGCGGAAGGCGAACTCGGAGACCGCCCGGCAGATTCGCCGCTCGATGCGCTCGGTGCGAAACGCGACCTCCTCGTCACCCTCCCCTTCGCGCCACTCCTTCGCGCCGTACGCGTCGCCGACCGCCATCCGCACCACGGAGATGGGAGCGTGCACCCCTCCGAGCGGGACGATCCCCGGAATGCGACGGCCGGTGCGGACGATCACGCGCCCGCCGATCTCCTCTCGCAGGATCCGGTTCGGTGAGCCGACGTCACCGCGCCCCTCGGGGGTGATCGTTGCTGCCTTCAGTCCCAGCCCGGCCTCGCGAACGGCCGCTGCGGCCTCGTGCACGACGCCGTTTCGGGTCGCTCTTCGAGACTCCAGCGACAGATCGAAACGCTGAAATTCCAGCTCGAGCCCGATCACGTCCGGCGCGAGCACGCGGAGCGCTTCCTCCAGCAGTTCCTGACCCGTTTCGTCGCCCTCGAGGGCGACGATCGTGCTCGCGTTCATGCGATCGAATAGTACGCGGCGCGATTAGCGCACGTCCACGGTGGCTACACACTGCATATGGCGCGGAGTGGTGGGTGGACCAGAACGGGCAGACGAAGGTTTCGCTACTTCGACTCTCGCGGAAATCAGATCACTGACGAGGCGAAGGTCGAGCGGATCGAGTTGCTGCGCATTCCGCCCGCGTGGACAGATGTCTGGATTTCGCCTCGTCTGCACGCGAAGCTGCAGGCGACCGGCGTGGACGCTGCCGGGCGTCGTCAGTACCTCTATCACCCGGATTTCCGCGCCCAACAGGAGCAGGCGAAATACGACAAGCTGATTCATTTCGCCGAGCGGCTACCTGCGTTCCGGGAGACGATGGCCGGACACATGTCGCTCGATCCGCTCGATCACCGACGCGTCAGCGCCGTCGCCGTTCGGCTCATCAATCTCGGCTGGTTCCGGGTCGGCACCGAGCGGTACGCGAGGACGTCGAAGACATTTGGCATCACGACGCTCGCGAAACGGCACGTGAACGTGCGCGGCAGTCGCATCAGCTTCAGCTTCAAGGGCAAGCACAATGTGTGGGTACGCACCGCGCTCCTCGACCGCGAGCTCGCGGTCGCTGTGAAGCAGCTGCAAGCCGTACCGGGCGGGCGCCGTCTCTTCCGCTACGAGCGTGACGGGGAGCTGTACAACCTCAACGGCCGCAAGCTGAACGACTACATCCGCGAGTACATGGGCGACGACTTCTCGGCGAAGGACTTTCGAACCTGGGGCGGCACTCTCACGGCGGCCGTCGTACTTGCGGAGCGCGGCGTCGTTGAGAGGGAAGCGGAGGCGAAGCGGGTGGTGGCGGCCGTCATGCGTCGTGTCGGCGAGCGGCTCGGCAATACGCCGGCCGTCGCACGCTCGTCGTACGTGAGCCCGGCAGTGGTCGAGCAGTATCTCGACGGACGAACGATCGAGGATTTTCGGCCGCGCCATCTCCGCGTCGTGGGTGCACGCGATGTCGGACTTGATCTGGAGGAGCAGGCGCTCTTGAGCCTTCTTCGTTCGTGGCGAATTCGACGGGCACGCGTGGCGGCGTAGATTTACGCCGGCCTTTTCGCTACACTTCCGTCCTTATCAGACGCTGAAGGAGGAAACGTGGCGCGTAAAACGGTGCTCGTGTGTGACAACTGCGGAAGGGAAATCGAAGAGAGCAAGGGAGCCGTATTGCGCATGACGTTTGCGGACGCACGCCGCGGCGCCAAGCAGGCCGATCTCTGCGACGACTGTGCCGCCAAGATGCCCGGCCATGCCGCAGCACGTCGCGGGCGTCGTCCGAAGTCGGCTGCCGCGTAGAGAAACGACGCACGTTTCACGCTCGCAGCGCGTTTTCGTGACGCGCTGATAGAGCTGCAAGAACGAGGCCGTCAGGCGGCAACACTACGATAGGCAGATGGCCCTGACGCTGCTCGCCGGGCCCGCCAACTCGGGCAAAGTCGCGCGTCTGCTCGAGTGCTATTCGGAGTCGCTCGACGGCGACCCCTTCCTGATCGTGCCAAACCGTTCGGACGTCGAGCGGGTCGAGC
>JBBRYW010000203.1:0-5222 GCA_038237235.1 Gaiellales bacterium | reverse complement strand
CGTCGAGACGACGGTGTTCGCTTCCCGGGTCGCGGTCGGAGGCGGCTACGGCGTGCCGGACGATCCGGTTCGGAGGGCGATCGCGCACGGCCGGGCCGGCGACCGCGCCTCGACCGGAGCATGCACGGAATGAGGCCTAGGAGCGGGGGTCTGTATGTCCAGGCGCTCGACCGGTCTGTTCAGACGGAACGCGGGCGGAGCCCGGGTTCCTGAGGTCGGCACCGCAAGCGGCGCCTAGCGGGGCAGCTGCTTGAAGGCGTTCGCCGCGGGCTTGCGCTTTCCCTTGGCCGTGAAGAAGCCGGACTGCCAGCCCGCTTTGATTCGCGCATCGTCCCGGAGCAGAAACCACACGAGCATGTCTACCCGGTGCGTCTTTCGCGCGATCGAGTACGCCTCGCGCAGGTAGCGCGCCTGCCGCGCCCAGGAGACGCCGAACTTCGGGTCGTTCGTCTGGTAGCCGTACTCGGTGATCCAGAGCCGCTTCGGCCCGTAGAGCTTCGTCAGCTTCCCGATCAGCTTGTCGATGTTGCCCAGCTCGATCGCTCCCCAGTCGTTCGGCTGCGAGTGCGGCGACTCGTTCGGCAGGTTGTAGTACGGATGGTGCGCGTAGGCGTCGAAGTGCTTGAGCCCTGCGCGCTTCAGCTCCCGCAGAAACATGAGCGGCGTGACGGACGGGCGCTTGCTCGCTGGAGCGTTGCTGCCGCGCGGCGCCGTCGCGCCGCACCCCACCTTCTCGCCTCGGAGCAGCGTGGTGTGGACGCCCCGGTAGATGGCCTCGCAGATTGCGGTGTAGTCGCGGGCGCTCTGCACGACCCACTTACCGCCCACGCGCTTGTACTGAGGCTGCAGGAAGACCGGGTTGTTCGGCTCGTTCCAGGCGAGCCAGAGGCGAACGGCCGGCAGGCGCTTCCCGTCTGGGCCTCGGTAGGTGCCGCTATAGCGCTTGGCGGCGGCGTACGCGAACGACGCGAGCTCGGCCGGGTCGGCCGGTGCAAAGCGGAGGCCGAGACCGTTGTTCGCCCATGGCGGCGTCCCGAGAATGGAGAAGACGACCTGGATCCCGTGCTGGGCGGCGGCCGTGACGGTCCGGTCGTAAATCGACCAGTCGTAGGCCTGATCGGCCGGATCGGCGGCGTTCCTCGGACGGCGGCGGGCGACCGCGGTGTCGTTGCCTCCCACGAGGTCGGGGAAGCGAAGGACGATGCCCGACGCGGGTGCCAGCAGCACGGAGGTCACTGCCTCGCCGGCCGGCGTGAAGTAGGTGTTGTCGAGCTTGATCGTCGTCGCGGCGTCCGACGGGTTGACGAGAACCGTCCCCTCGCTGAAGTCGCGCTGCCAGGCCGAACCGACCCTGCGCGGCGCCCCGAGCGGCTTGCCGACCTCAACCGCGGTCTCTGGCGACCAACCGTCCGTTTCCCCGGTCGGCGAGTACAGGAACGCGCTCTTGCCGGCGCTTCGGCCGAGCAGGAAGCTCGCTTTCGCAAAGCGGATCGAGCGCGCGTCTCGCTCGCCCCCGGCGGTGAGAGCGAGGAAGGGCTTCCCGGTCGCCTCGGTCACGTTCAGGAGCTGCTGCTGGAACTCCCAGGCAGTGCTCCCGACCTGAGCCTCTCCGCTCTTGGTCCACCCGGCGAGCGCACCACCGGAGAGGTACGAGAGCCATTTTGCCCAGAGTGCCTGACCGTCGGAGGTGGCGGGCACGCGCATGCTCGCTACTACGGTGAAGCCACGGGCGCGGAGCGCCGGCGCGACTCGCGCGAGGAAGCTGTTGACCGCGGCCGTGTAATCCGCGTCGCTCGGGTACTTCGCGATCGTTCGCCCGCAAAGCTCGCTCGAGGCGCTCCAGCTAGCTCCGTCGATCAGGACGCCGTTCCAGCCGTGATCCTTGAGATCCTCCCCGACGTTAGCGAGCCACGCCGCCTGGTAGTCCGGGTTCCCGACGTCCATCAGCCAACGCCCGCTCTGCGCGCACGACTCGAGGCGGTCGCCGCTCGGATCGGTGAGGAACCAATCCGTGTGGTCGGTGCTCGCACCGGCGTAGCCGACGCCCGCCGGCAGGAGCTCGTTGTCCTTGCCGTCAGTCGTTGCCGGGCTGAAGCTCGCGGCCATGTCCTTGATTGCCAGCGCGTTCAGGCCGGGGCTGGCTGCCTTCAAGCCCGAGATCTTGTCCTTGTCCCAGGACTGCAGGACGGCGTAGGAGAAGCGGTGGCCGGCCGCGGGCGCGCCCAGCTGGCGGCCGAGCGAGCTGACGCCGGTGGACGGCTCCCCGGCCACTTCGTAGAGTGCGGGATCGTCAAAGCGCGGCGCGACGAGCTTCGGCGGCTCGGCACCGAGTCGGCCGCCCCAGTAGAGGTTGATGCGCAGCACCTGCGTGCGCAGCGACCGGAGCAGTGGAAACGTCTTGGCCGGGTTGCCGTACAGCGTCTGGGCATCGTCGAAAATGCCCACGAGAAGACGCGAGCGCGCGGCGGCGTCCGGCGGTGAGACGGCCGTCAGCAGCGCTGCAAGCGCAATGAGGACCGTGGCTCGGCAAATCTGTCGAGTCAGGTGTGAGATCAGTTAGGTGGGTCGAAAACCCCGGCAGGAATCACCCTAGCGTGTCTTTCGGACGGGCGTCTCGTTTCAGAAGTCTCTAGCCCGCGAGCAGCTCGAGCACCCGGAGCGGCCGGCGGTACGGAACGACGATGTAGACGCCTGCCACGCGGTCGCGAGCCTCGGTGAGCAGCTCGCGGGCGCAATCCATTCCGACGTCGGCCGCGTCGGCGCCCGCGTCGCGAAGCGCCTCTTGCAGGGCCTCCGGGACGATGATCCCCGGCAGCTCGTTGTGGAAGCGCAGAGCCAGGCTGTAGCTCCAGAGCGGACAGACCCCGAGCAAGAGCGGGATCGGCGTCGCGCCGCCGAGCCGGTCGAGGAAACGGTCGAGGTACTCCAGGTCGAACAGGAGCTGCGTCATCGCAAACTGCGCGCCGGCCTCGATCTTCTGGTGGAAGCGGTCCAGCTCCTGCTCGAGGTCGTCGGCCGAGGGATTGACGGCGATGCCGATGAAGAAGGAAGCCGGCGCGTCGATCGGGCGCCCGTTGTAGTCCTCGCCGCGGTTCAGGCTCGCCAGCAGCCGTGTCAGCCCGATCGAGTCGATCTCGTACACGCCGCGCGAGCCCGGGTAGTCGCCGACCTCGGGCGGATCACCCGTCACGGCGAGGATGTTGCGAACGCCCTCCGCGTGAGCGCCGAACAGTGCCGACTCGAGGCCCATCACAGTCGAGTCGCGCGTCGTCAGGTGCGGGATCGTCTCGATGCCGCACAGGCGCTCGATCGCCGCCGACGCCATGACGGCGCTCATGCCCGCTCGCGCCCCGGCGTTGTCGTTGATGTCCGCAAAGCCGACTCGGCCGGACTCCTTGAGGCCCTTCGCGACCTCGATCAGCCCCCTCAGGTTGGCTCCGAGCGGAGGATCGAGCTGGGCCGAGACGACCCATTCGCCTGCTCGAAACGCTCGTTCCAACCCCGTCTCGGTCCGCTCCTCGCCGAGCGAGACGACGAGCTCTCGCTCCGAGAAGACGAGCGGAGTTCGCGCCGCGCGCTCTTCCTCGAGCGCGTCATGAATCGCGGCGATCTCGGCCGGCGTCGTCCCGCAGCAGCCGCCGATCAGGCGCGCGCCGAGGTCGCGCGCGTGCGCGGCGAACTCCGCGAAGTACTCGGGAGTCGCGTGGGGGTAGACGACGCGGCCTCCCGACATGCTGGCGAGGCCGATGTTCGGCAGCGCAGCGAGCGGCTTGCCGTCGCTTCGCATCTGCTCGAGTGCCGCGAGTGCCGCGAGCAGGCCCGCCCCGTGATTGGCGCCGATCGCGGCGATGTCGAGGTCGGCCAGCCTTTCCGCCGCCTCCCGCGCGGTCACGCCGGCCAGCGTCTCAGCCTCCTCGTCGAAGGTCAGAAGGGTGACGATCGGCAGGCTGGAGACGCTCCGGACGGCCTCGACTGCGTCGACGAGCTCCATCAGGTCGTAGAACGTCTCGATCATGAAGAGGTCGGCGCCGCGGCCCTCGAGCACGGTCGCCTGCTCCGCGAACAGCTCATGGCGTACGCGTGAGGTCGCGACCTCGCCGATCGGCCCGATCGAGCCGCCGATGAAGACGTCGCGACCCGTGATCTCCCGGGCCTCCCGGGCCAGCTTGACGGCGGCCGAGTTGATGCGCTCCATGTCTTCCTCGAGGAAGTGCTGCGCGAGCTTGCGCCGGTTCGCGCCGAAGGTGTTCGTCTCGATCAGGTCGGCGCCGGCGTTGATGAAGCTGACGTGCAGGGACACGACGGTCTCCGGTGCGCGCACGTTGGCTTCCTCGGGCGAGCGCAGGCGTGGGACCGCGCTCGTCAGGAGCGCGCCCATGCCGCCGTCGGCGACGATCACGGGGCCGCTTCGAAGCCGCTCGAGGAAGCGATTTGCCACGAGTGCCATGGTAGTGCCCTGTTAGATGTGACCAGGCCCGCGGCCGGCGGCGTATAAGGGAACGGTGAACGAGATCGCCACAACCCTGACGGCACGAGCTCCGCGTGTCTCTGCGGAGCGGCGCGGCTTCGCCGCGGTGGCCGAGGATCACCTCGGCGATGTGTACGCCTACCTGCTCTATCTCCTCGGCGACCGCGTGGCCGCCGAGGATCTGACGAGCGAGACCTTCGAGCGAGCCCTGAAGAGCTGGCGCAGGTACGACTCCCGCCGCGGATCGCCGAAGACGTGGCTCTGCCAGATCGCGCGCTCGACCGCGCTCGATCACCTTCGCTCCGAGGCGCGCCGGCACCGCCGCGAGGAGGCCTACGCCGCCCGGGAGGGCGAGGCGGCCGCCGACCGGCTCGCCGAGGGGCTTTCGCCCGAGCTCGAGCGCGCTCTTCGCTCGCTCTCGGCCGGTGAGCGTGAGGTGATCGCGCTGCGCGTCGTGCTCGAGCTCGACACCGAAGCTGCGGCTCGCCTGCTCCGCGTCAGCGCCACCGCCTGCACGACGCGGCTCAGCCGCGCCCTTCAGAAACTGCAAACGAGCCTGGGAGAGACCGATGTCTAGCGTCGCCAAAGAGCGCATCAACGCCCTCGTCGAGGGCAAGCCCGCCGTCTCGTACGAGGAGCTCCGGCTCGTCGACACGCTCCGCGCGCTCCGCCAGCAGCCGGCCGTGCCTGAGGCGCTGCGCGAGCGGGTGCTCGAGCGCGTGGCCGACGAGCCGCGGCGATCCTGGCGTGAGCG
>JBBRYW010000202.1:0-5314 GCA_038237235.1 Gaiellales bacterium | reverse complement strand
CGCTCATAGGTCAACCTTGCTTTTGGTTTTGCTTGTTCTTTGAAAACTGAGAGCCCGCCCGCACGCAGTCAGCGCGGGTGTCGACCGGCGCGGTTCGTAGCGTCGGCTGGTGGCTGACCACCGCCGGGAGAGCGCCCTCGTCGCTTGCCGCGTAGACGGCCCGCATGAGACTTGCGCCTCCCGGCGGTGTGAGGCGCCCGGAGCGGCGACAGGACGTCGCCCCGCCGAGGGCCCGTCTATGAGCATCCGCCACGGTACCTCGCCGGTCGGCCCGCATCCAGCAACCCGAGCGAAGGAGCATCGATGGAAAAGCGCACCGCCGGGATCGACCTGGCGAGTGAGGAGCACCGCCTGGTCGTCGTCGAGCAGGACGGACGCCGGCTCGAGGAGCGGCGCGTCGTCCACAACGAGGACGGCTTGGAGGCGCTCGTCCGCCATCTGCGCGAGCTGCGGGTCGCGCGGGTCGCGATCGAACAGCCGAATCGCCTCGTCGTCGACCGGCTGCTTGACGCCGGCATCGCTGTCGTCGCCGTCCACCCCAACCAGCTCGCGGCCGCCCGCGACCGCTACCGCTCCGGCGGTGGCAAGTCGGATAGCTTCGACGCCTACGTGCTCGCCGAGCTCGCCCGCACCGACATGCACCGGCTGCGCTTGCTCGAGCCCGACTCGGACGAGACGAAGGCGCTCAGAGCGCTGACCCGCACCCGCGAGGACCTGGTCGAGCAGAAGGTCGCGCTCGCCAACCAGCTGCGCGCCCAGCTCGATGCCTTCTGGCCCGGCGCCAGGCGGATCTTCTTCGACGTCGACTCGGCGATCGCGCTCGCCTTCCTCGAGCGCTACCCCAGTCCCACCGACGCCCACTCCCTCGGCACGAAGCGACTCGCGGGCTTCCTCGCCCGCAACGGCTACAGCGGCCGCAGAAGCCCCGAGGAGCTGCTCGCCCGGCTCCGCACAGCCCCGGAAGGCCGCGCCGGCGAGGCCGAACTCGAAGCACGCCGCGCCGTCGTGCTTGCGCTCGTCGCCGCCCTCAAGCCGCTCCGCGAGCAGATCCGGCTCCTGACCAGCCAGATCGCCGGCGCCGTCCGCGCACACGACGACGGAGCGATCTTCCTCTCGCTCTTCCGCGACCCTAAGTCCGTCGTCACAGCAGCCGAGCTGCTCGCCGAGATCGGCGACAACCGCAGCCGCCACCCCAGCAGCGCCTCGCTCGAAGCGATCGCAGGCCAAGCACCCGTCGCCGTCCAATCCGGCAAGAAAAAGGTCGCCTGCTTCCGCTAGGCCTGCAACAAAAACCTCCGCGCCGCCGTCAGCGTCCTCGCCGACAGCAGCCGCCACCACAACCCATGGGCCAACGACATCTACCAACGAGCCCGCGCCCGCGGCCACGACCACCCGCACGCGATCCGCATCCCCGGCCGCGCCTGGCTCCGCATCATCTGGCGCCTCTGGCAAGACCAACAGACCCACCAACCCAGCCGCCACGGCAGCCTCAACCGGCTGCTCACCGCCGAGGGTTGACACAGGACGTCTCATGCCCGACGATGTCCGCGCGCGCATCGCGGCCATGCGCGACGTCGTACCCGAGGAAGTCGCCCTCGGCATGCACGCCCACAGCAACCTCTCGCTTGCGGTTGCCAACAGCCTAGCCGCCGTCCAGGAGGGCGCGACCCTTGTCGACGCGACGCTCGCTAGGCTCGGAGCCGGCGCGGGCAACTGCCAGACCGAGGCGATCGTCGCGGCGCTCGGGCGCCTCGGGTTCGAGACCGGGGTCGACCTGTGGGCTCTGCAGGACGTCGCCGACGACTACGTCCGCAAAGTCGTGATGACACGGCCGCAGGAGGTCGATCGGCTCACTCTCAGCCTCGGCTACGCCGGTGTGCCGTCGAGCTACCTCCTGCACGCCGAGCGGGGCGCCGGAGCGGTTCGGCGTCGATGCGCGCGAGATCCTCGTCGAGCTCGGGCGCCGCAAGGCCGTGATCGGCCAGGAGGACATGATCCTCCAGTTCGGCGCCGCTCTCGCGGCCCGAAGCGACGCGGCGACCTAGAGCAGCGCACTCAGAAGGTGCCGTCTGCTGCGAACCGGCGCAGAACGTTGTCCGTGACCCGGGAGACGCCGTTGTCGTAGCCGTTCCACGAGAGCGAGCCGCACCAGCAGATCGAGCCCACCGAGAAGACGGCGCCGCCGTTCGGCGTTTCGAAGAAGGTCATGTCGGCCCGCACGCGCGGCTCGACGCTGCCCCCCTGGAGCGAGTTCGCCATCCCGACTTCCTCGATCACGTGCTGATAGCTGTCCGAAAAGCCACTCGCCGTCGCGAGCAGCAACGCATGCTGTGGTGTCCCGAGCGCATGGTCGAAACGATCGATCTCGAAGCCGCCGGCGCCGCCGATGCAGAGGCCGTAGCCACCGATCGGATCCTCGTCGACGCCGTCGAAGATCCACGCGGCGCGCGGGTCGAGGCTGCCCTCCTCTCGCACGTACGGCAGGGCCTTGTCGAAGCCCTGCGCGGTCATGCCCAGACCGACATACCGCTGCGGCGCCCGGTTCCGCTCGCGCCAGAGACCGCCGCGCTCCCCGGTCGTCTGCAGATGATTTTCGCCTTCCTCCGAATTCCACGTACCGGTGCCGCGCTGGCCGCGCCGTACCTCGATCACGTGCGGCCGCTCGGGATCGATCTCCGTCACCCAGTAGAGGCCGTTGCCGCCGAGGTAAATGACGCGGCCTCCGGCGTCGAGATAATCGCCGAGCGCGTCCAGCATCGACTGCGTCCAATACTCCGGGTGTGATCCGGTTAGCACAACGCGATAGGAGCGCAGAAGCTCGAGCCCTTCGTGATGCAGGTCCTCGTCGGTGATGAAGTCGACCTCATGACCCTGTGCGTCGAGCCAGTCGACGAGGTGCAGGTCGGCGTTGAACTGATGCACGAAGCCGATGGCCGGCATGACGTACTTCGGTCGCAGGTTCGTCAGCGGGCGCAGCCGCGTTGCGAGCGCGACGCCGCGACCGTCCGTATGCACGTCGTACAGGCTCCGCAGCTTGTGCTCGAACGAGTAGCTGTCGAGGTCGGCGGGCGGCGTCGAATGGTCGAACTCCGGCAGCGTCGGCGCGGCGAGCACCATGTGCTCGCTTCCGTAGGCGAGGTAGCTGAGCGTCGGCACGAGCAAGGCGACTCGCGAGCCTGAATGGCCGCGCCGCGGGCGAACGATGAACGGGAGGTAGTCCTCGGCGCCACCCTCTGTACGCAACCGGGCCGCGTAGATACCCGAGCGGAGGTCATCCGGCACTTGTAGCTCGAGGTCCGGCTCCCAGCGTGCGTCCTCGAGGTCGTCGTCGTGGAAATGTATCGCGGAATACTCCTCCGGCGCGCGGCGCCAGTCGTGCTCGTTGCCGGTCCAGCGCACGCCGGTGACCGCTCGCATCGGAACGTTGATACAGCGCCCGTTCAGCCGACGCGGCCCGGTGTCGTAGATCTCCATCGACCCCGGTTCGCGTAGGGCGAAGTCCCAGGCGGCGACCAGCTCGTCGCCCGCGACGACACGAGGCGAGTCGATCTTGCCGTTGAAGTAGCCGTGGACGCGATCACCGTCAAGCCAACCAGCCAGCACCAGCGTTCCCGAGGCACGGCGATATGCCGCCTCGCCTACAACGACGGCGCCCGTCTGCTCGAGAGGTAGGCTCGGCACCGGTTCTTGCTCGACGCGGACACGACCGCTCTCGACGTCGCCCCGGACGCGGTACCACGTCGAGGCACGGAGCGGCACGCCGGTTCCGACGCGCCTGTCACCGACGCGCAGCTCGAGGTCGCCTTTCTCGCCGATCCCGAGCCCGAATGTGCCCAGTGTGATGATCCCCTGCGGCCCAAGCGTCGGGGTCGTCGGGAAGATCCATGCCTCGAGCGCGCATTCCTCTTCGAGCTCGACGCCTTCGACGAGTGCGTACGAGCCGCTCGAGATGGCCTGTTCGCGGCCGTCGTACTCGCCGTCGATCGGCGAGTCGACTTCCTCCTCCTTCAAACCGGGCCCCAGCGGGTTCTCGTCTCCGTGGATCAGGCGCACGAGCTTTGCCCGATAGCGCGGCGCACGCGAGCTGACGTGGAACCGGATCCTCTCGCCGGGCGCCACGGAGAGGCGGTTCGTATAACCGATGATCTCCATCGCTAGTCGGTTTCCGCGGGAAGTAGGCCGTCGCTGCCGAAGAAGTGCATGCGCGACGGCCGCAGGCGGAGCCGCACGGCCTCGCCATCCCGGATTGGCGCGCTTCCGGGCGTCGACGATCGACTCCGTAAGACCAGTGAAGCAGTAACGACTGCGATCCGGCTTCGCTCGATCGCGACTTCAAGCTTGGCGCCCAGCCCGCTTCCGGGGTCGACGGCCTTGCCGCACTTGGTCAGGTCGGACCTCATCGCGCTCGTTCCTCTGCGCCGGGCGCCGTCCCCGTTCCCACCGCGACGAGGTCGGGTTGTCGTTGGGGCCTGATCGTCAGCTCACTGATGACGACGTGCGGAGGCTGCGTGCAGGCGTAGACGATGGCGCGCGCGACGTCTTCTGGCTGCAGCGGCTCCGCTGCCTCGAGCAGAGGCCTGATCGCCGGGTTGAGCCTGGTCAGCGGCGTGTCGACCATGCCGGGCTCGATCAGCGTCACTCTGATCCCGAATCGGGCGACCTCCTTCCGGAGCGCGTGGCCGAACCCGACGACGCCCCACTTGCTCGCGATGTAGATCGGCTCCCCAACGTAGATCTCCCGTCCCGACACCGAGGCCATGAGGACGATGTCGCCCGTCCCTTGCCCCATCATCGTCGGCAACACCGCACGCGCCGAGAAGGCGGCACCAAGCAGGTTCGTCTCCACGACCTGGCGCCAGCGGTCCGGATCACCGCTCTCGACCGAGCTCTGGTAGACGATGCCGGCGTTGGCGAAGAGGAAGTCGATACGGCCAAAGCGCTCTCGGGCGAGGTCGGCGGCGGCTCCGAGCGCACGCGGATCGCGGACGTCTGCCGGGAATACAACAGCCTCCCCTCCGAGGTCTCGGACGGCTGCCGCGACTGGCTCGAGATCGTCTCCCGGCCGCGACGTGAGCAGCAGAGTCGATCCCAGACGGGCGAACTCGCGCGCCGTGGCGGCTCCGATGCCGCTGGCTGCTCCCGTGATGACCCCGGCAAGCCCCTCCATTCTCTAGTGCGGCCTCTCGTAACGTTGCACCTGAAACTCCATCATTGTTCAGGCGGCGAGCTTGAGCTCGGTCGTGGTCTTGGCGGTTCGGCGTCGGCGCCTTTTTGCGGCTTCGATTTTGCGTTGTGCTCGCTCGGCGGGGCTGTT
>JBBRYW010000201.1:0-5318 GCA_038237235.1 Gaiellales bacterium | reverse complement strand
TCGACCGAACGAGCTTCGCCGTCATGCAACGGCTCGGGGTCTTGCGGGCGGCCGCCCTCGACGAGCATTTCGCAATCTTTCGCTTCGGCCGCGACCGCAAGCGCGCCTTCGAGATCGTGCGCTGAGGCTCGCGCGTTCGGCCATCTGGCTGAGTCCGCCGACGCGCGGCTCTGCGGAGAAGCCACGCCGGTGGGGCCGCAGTGCGTCGCCGGTCGTCGCGGGGATTACGGCTCTTCCGCCTCAGCGCGCGCGTGCCGCCGCGAGAACGGCGCGGACGTAGCGCTTGACCGCCGCTCGTCCGGGTTCGCCAGCCGGCAGCTCCGCCGCGAATGCCGTCGTCTCGCGAAGCCTCTCGTTCTGCCAGTCGATCGCGCTCCCGGCCAGCGGCGGCAGCGAGCGGAAGGGCAAGCCGGAGAGGCGCGCGAACAGCTTTTCGGTCCGTCGGTCGCCGCCCGAGGCCCAGACCAGGTCGAGATGTTGGTGGAACCAGATCGTCAGATGCGGGCGCAGACGCAGGATCAGGGCATGCGCGATCCGCGCCTCGCGCTCCGACAAGGGATGCGGCCCCGACTCGTACACGCCGCTCAGCGGCCGCCAGCGCCAGGGGAAGTTGCGGTTCAGGTCGACGCCGTGCGCGTTCTGGCGCGTGCCCGCGGCAACGCCGTCCGGGTTCAGGTCGGGCACGATCCAGAGATCGAGCCCCCGTGGCGACAGACGCTCGAGCGCCCGCGCGATCGCGATCCCGCCCACCTCGTTGCCGTGGATGCAACCGACGACCAGTACGGGCGTCCCCGACGGACTGCCAACCTCGACCGCTCGGATCGGCCGCCCCTGCCAGGAACGGCCGAGCAGCACCGTGCGCGCCGACGCGGGCGCGGCCAGTGCGCACGCGGCGACAAGCGACACGACAAGGATGAGCGTCCTCACGCTTATGAGTATCGCGCCGGATCCGGCGGCCTAAACTGGCGCCGTGACAGCCCAGACTTGGCCACAGCCGATGCTGGTCGTCCGCGACGTCCCTGCGTCCAGCCGCTTCTACCAGCAGGTGCTCGCCGCTGACAGCGGCCACGGTGGCGACGAGTACGAGCAGATCGTCAGCGACGACGAGATCCTGCTGCAGCTGCACGCCTTCGACGTCGAGGACCACCACGGCCCCTTGGCCGATCCCGACCAGCCGTTGGGTAACGGAGTCCTGCTGTGGTTCGAGGTCGCCGACTTCAAGGCCACGGTGGAGCAGGTCCGTGCCTCGGGCGCGCACGTCGTGCACGACGTGCACACCAACCCCAACGCCCGCCAACAGGAGATCTGGGTCCGCGACCCCGACGGGTACCTCGTCATCCTCGCCGGCCCGTCGGAGTACCGCCCCCGCGCCTGACCGCAGCAGGATCAGCGAGGCATCGCCGGCCGTCGCGGCAGCGCTTCGTCCGCGGCGCAGATCACCTCCTGGCTGTCGGGCGTGACCTTCCCTGTTGGCCAGGCGAAGCACCTGTCCCGGCGTGCGGATCGACGACCATTCATGTGGGGAATGCGAGCCCGAGGGCGTTCACGAGCGCGCGCGCCATCCGGCAACCGCGCGACGACCCGCCTCGAGGTTCGCAAGCGCAGCGACAACGATCAGGCCCCAGAGCGGCTGCAACGTGACGGCCGACGCGGCGATCAGCAAGAGCCTGACGTCCCGCCCGGCGCCAAAACGAATGGCGCCCGATGGGAATGGCCTTGAGAACGCCGCTTCGTACGCTGCCTTGACGTAGGGCGCCAGCAGGCAGCCGAAGAGGGCCGCGGCGAGCACGGCCCAGGTAAGGGTATCGAGCCCCGCGGCGACGGCGAGCGCGACGAGCACCGCTGCGTCGGCGACGCGATCAAGCGTCGTGTCGAGGAAGGCGCCGGCCGGCGATGTACGCAGCGTCGCGCGCGCCATCTCTCCGTCGCAACCGTCGAAGATCGATGCCGCTTGGACGAGAACGCCGCCAACGACCAGCGCCGCGGTTGCAGTCGCTCCCGCCGCAAGGACGCCGGCTGCCAGGCATGTGAGGAGGAACGAAGCCACCGTCACGGCGTTCGGCGCGATCCCGAGCCGGGTCAACAAGAGCGAGAGCGGCCGAGAGAGACGTCGGTTGAGGTGTCGCGCCACCGGCCCGTCCAGTGGCTTGGCGCCTGCCTGCTGGAGCAACAGGCGCTCCGCCCGCGCGGCGTCTTCGGGCGTATCGACGTCGATCCAGAAGAGACCCGCGACGTCGACGGCGTCGAGCCGGCGGCCGCCGGCTATCCAGTGGCGCTTGACGGCATTCCACGTCCCCTCACCGGCGGCCATGGCTTGCTCCGCTGCGTGCACGACGGCCCCGTCGCAGGCGAAGACGCCGGCGTCGATTGCGTTCCAGTCCTCGAGCTCGCGCGCCACGGCGACGACCCGGCCGTCGTGCACGCGCAGCTTCGTCGCGTCGTCGAGCTCGCAAGAGCGCGGGCGCGTATCGACCGCAACGGCAAAGGGCGCTTTACAGCTGAGCATGCGCTTGACGACCTCGGGCTCGAGTAGGTGATCGGCCATCATCAAGAGGAATCGCTGACCCGCCGCTCGCCCGCCGACGATCGCGGAGGAGCCATTGCCGGCGACGAAGTCCTCGTTCTCGACCAGCTCCACCTGTAGCTCCCGCTCGCGGACGAACCGCTCGACCTCGTCTTTTGCGTGCCCGACGACGACGATAACCCGTCCGACTCCCGCCGCTTGCAACGTCGCCACGGCCCGCTCGAGGAGCGTCAGACGCGCGACGAGTGCGAGCGGCTTCGAGGGCTGCCCGAGCCGTGTTCCGCTCCCCGCCGCCAGGATGACGGCGACGGATGGGTCTTCTCGCAGGCGAGGCACCACGACAGATTCTCTTCGAGGACGAACCGCCCTTCTGCTTGTCGCAGCCTCAGCCGACATCAGAGCCAACATTCTCATGGCTGGGATCAGCACGTTGCCTGACGATCCCCCGTCCAAGAGGCTTCGAGCGCTCCGGCGCCCGTTTCCTGCCGTGGGACGGCGCACGCAGCGGCGCAAACCCCGATCGAAACAGATCTCTTGGGGGATCGTGCCGCAACCCGGTCATCTACTCACTCTCACTCTACGGCGACGATCGCGTCCACGATGATCGGGACGTTGGAGGGTGACGGACCCTGTCCGGGTGCGGAGCGTGCGTGTCGTCCCGCATCGCCCCACAGCTCGACGATGAGGTCGCTGAAGCCATTGACGACGGTGGCGTTCTGCCCGAATCCCGGTTCGCAGTGGACGTAGCCCACAGCTCGAATCCATTGTGTGACTCGGTCGAGGTCTCCGAGCTCGCGCATGAGCGACGCGAGGATCGAGAGCGCCGTCAGCCGCGCAGCGTCGTATGCCTCGTCCACCGTAAGGTCGCGGCCGACAAGCCCTTGGACGAGGGGCGTGGCTCCGTCGAATGGGCCGTGCCCGGCAATGTAGGCGAGGCCGCCGTGTACCTTGATCAGCTGGAAGTTGCCAGGCGGCTCAAGAGGCGCCGGAAGAGTCAGGCCCAGCTGCTCGAGCTTCGCCTCGACCTTCATCCAATCTCCTCCCGTTGTTGATAGTGCGGCGACGAGTCGAGCGCGTGCAGCGCGATCGCGCTCTCCTGCTCGTTAGCAGTCCGTGCGGGCGAGCACCGGCACGGCCGGCTCGAAGGCGCTCCCATCTGCGGGCAGGTGGGGAACGCCGGCCGGGATGTACAGGAAGTCACCGGGACTCTTCGCTCTCGCTTCCCGTAGCGCCGAGGCAGCGGGCGCTTGTGGCGGCGGAAACGACGCTAAGAGCTTGGCCCGCTCGCTGCTTCATCGGGGGCCCCAGTCGCCGGCCCACTCTCGGCGGCCTCGCCGCTGCGCGCGGCCGCCGCAGCATCCTTCTTGCCCTGTTTAAGCGCGCGGCGCTCCCTAACTTTTTGCTCGCGCTGCATCTTCGCCATCGTGGTTCGCTTCGCTTTCGGACTCATCAAGCTCCCTTCACTCGAGCATTCGCCTCTCGGAAGATGTGTCAGACTCACCGTACCGCCCGGAGCGGTCGCGTCGGCTGTCGCCGCGAGGGGCCGGGCTGAGCCCCTGCTCGAGTTGGTAGTGAAACACGTCAACGAAGGACGGGACTCTCCCGTGTGCGGTCCTGTCATGCGGGGACGTGCGCCTGCTGCTCGGCGGCAGCGACTGTGACCCGTTCGAGCCAGGGTGCCGCGCCGAGCTGCTCGAAGATCTCGCGCGCCTCGGCCAGGCCCGGCTGCTCACCGTGCTCGAGCAGTGTGACCCCGAGCCAAAACGGGGTCTCGAGCTCGCGGAAGCGGGCGGTCGCCGCTCTGTAGCCGGCCTCGTCTCCGTCCAGCCACGCACGGAAGCGGTGTGCCTGTGCCTCGAGGTACGGCGGCCGGAGGCCCGGGGGGAGGTGCACGATCGTCGCCAGCAGCTCTGCAGCCTTCGCCCGCTCGCCGAGCGCGAGTGCCGCCTCGATTGCCTCGACGAGGCCCTGCTTGACGAGCTGGTGGCCGGCTCCGACGTTTCGAGCCAGCTCGACGCTCGCCGAGCCCGCCTCGAGCGCCTCGCGAAAGCGACCCTCGGCGCGGCGCAGGGCCGCCGTCGCACTCCTGCAGATGCCCTGCTCCTGGAGGTCGACCGACGTCTCGAGGCGCGAGAACAGCGAGAACAGGCGCTGCGCCTGCTCGAGCTGGCCGCGGTGGATGTAGATCTCGAGCACGGAGGTCAGCATGCTGAGGAACATCGCCCCGGAGCGGATCTGCTCCTCCGTCAGATCCTCGAGAGCGGCGAGCGCCTCGTCCCAGCTCCCGGTCATGTAGAGGGGGTAGGTCAGCTCGGCAAGCGTCGACCACTCCTCCGGCCGGTTGCCGAGCCTGCGGGCGAGCTCGAGCGCAGGCTGAAGGTAGCCGAGCGCATCGGTGTAGCGGTCGCGCCGGAAGGAGCGGTCCGAGAGGTGCATGTACATGCTGGTTGCCCGCTCGGGAAGATCGTGCTCGAGCGCGACCGCGAGCGCCTGCGCCAAAAAGGCGACCCCCTCCTGTGGATGTCCCCGGGCAGTCTGTACGAGCGCCCGTTCGTCCACTCGACGGAGCTAGGAGGTTACGCCGTCCAGGGCTAAGGACGGTATAGGATCAGGACAATCGGCGAATCACGCGGGCAGAGGAGAGGTCGTGGCAACAAAGAAGCAAAAGAAACGCGCGGCGGCTGCCGGCAAGGAGGTTCCGCCGAAGCCAAAGGCGAAGAAGAAGATCTCGCGCGGGAAGTAGAACCTCCGGCGCCGCGCTCAGCGCAACCTCGTAGACCTCTCCGCGCACCGC
>JBBRYW010000200.1:0-5348 GCA_038237235.1 Gaiellales bacterium | reverse complement strand
TCGGCTCGACGAGCCGCGCATCGGCCACGGCTGCGAGGGGAACCCAGAAGACGCCGTCGTCGAACCTTGGGGCCGCTTCGGCGGCAAGCTCGAGCGCAAGCCGTGTCTTGCCCGTGCCGCCGGGGCCGACGAGCGTGACGAGTCGATGCTCCGCGAGCAGGACATCGACGTCGGCCAGCTCCCGCTGCCGACCGACGAGCGCTGTCGGCTGCGCCGGCAGGTTCGTGTTGTTGAGGCTGCGAAGCGGCGGGAACGTGCCGTCGCCGAGCTGAAAGATGCGGACCTCTCCGACGTCCTTCAGGCGATGCCGCCCCAGCTCGCGCAGGGCCGCATCGGCCGCGAGCAGGTCGCGCGTCGACTGGGACAGGACGACCTGCCCGCCGTGAGCGGCGGCCGCTATCCGCGCGGCACGGTGCACGTCGAGGCCGACATACCCCTCCTGCGTCGGCGTCGGCTCGCCGGTATGCAGTCCCATGCGTACGCGGACGGGGCCGCCGGCGAGCGCCGCCCGGCCCTCGTCGGCCGCCCGTACAGCGGCGCGTGCGCTGGCGAATGCGACGAAGAAGGAGTCGCCCTGGGTATCGACCTCGACGCCGCCATGGCAGGCAAAGGCCCCCCGAAGCGCCCGCCGGTGCTCGGCGAGTGCTTCCGCATAGCCTTCGCCGAGCTCGTGGAGGAGCCGCGTCGAGCCTTCGATGTCCGTGAAGAGCAGGGTGACGGTGCCGGAGGGCAGCTGGCGCATGGGCGCGCGGTGAGTATGGACGATCCTGGAGGCGGCGGCGCCTAGACGAGCCGGCGCTCGAGCAACGCGGCCAGGCGCGTCAGCGGAAACGAGATCAGGAAGAAGACGGCCATCACGGCAGCGTAGATCTCGAAGGCGTGCGGGTCGCCGGTCGAGAGCGTGAGCCGCTCGACCTGGCGCTGGCCCGACTGGAGAAACTCGCCGACGCCGATCACGTACGCGACGGTCGTATTCTGGATCACGTTCACGAGCAGGCCGACGAGCGGCGGGAGCAGGCGACGAAGCGCCTGCGGGAGGACGACATAGGTGTGCCGCCCCACCCAGCCGAAGCCGAGCGCGGCCGCCGCCTCGTGCTGCTCGCGGGGAATCGACTGGATCGCTCCGCGCGTCGTCTCGGCCACCTGGGCGCTGCCCCAGAGCGTTAGGCCGATCGCCGCGGCCGTGAAGGCGTCGAAACGCAGCCGATCAGTGAGGTTCGGCAGGCCGAAGTAGATGACGAAGATCGTGACGACGATCGGCAGGCCCCGCCAGACCTCGATGTAGAGCCGGATCAGCGCCCTCGACGGAAGCCAGCGAATCGTCAGCAACGTGCCCAGCACGATCCCGATCGTCGTCGCGCCGAGGAGCGACGTCACGACGAGCTGCCCGGTGTTCTTGAGCCCCTCCTTCAGCATGTAGTCGGCGACCGGGTGCACCCAGTCGGGGAGCCAGCCCCACATCGCCTATGCCCTCTCCGGCAGGGCGAGCCGGCTCTCGAGCAGGCGGATCAGCGCCGACAGCGTCCACACGATCGCGAGGTATGTCGCGGCCAGCACCACCAGCATCTCGAAGACGCGGAACGTCACCGAGCCGATCGCGTTCGCCGTGTTCGTCAGCTCCGGGTAACCGATCGCGATCATCAGCGAGGTGTTCTTGAGCACGGAGATGTAGGTGTTGATCGACGACGGCAGCGCGATCCGGCCTCCGATCGGGAGCGTGACGTTCGTGAACGTGGCGAGCCGTCCGAAGCCGAGCGCCTGACCGGCCTCGCGGAAGCGCTGCGGGACCGCCTCGAAGCCGGCGCGGAAGTTCTCGGTGTTGAACGCGCCCCCCCAGATCACGACCGCCATCCACGCAACGGTGAACGGCTCGAAGCGGAAGCTCGTCCCCAGGCGCGGCAAGCCGAAGAAGAGGAAGAAGATCTGGGCAAGGATCGGCGTGTTCCGGATCACCTCGACGTAGATCGCCGCCAGCTGGCTGACGACCGGCACCCGGTGCGCGCGCGCCGCGCCCAGGACGAGGCCGATCACGAATGCCCCCGCGATGCCGATTCCGGCGACCTCGAGGGTCCGGAGGAGGCCGTGGAGCAGGTCCGAGCGGTACGGCTCGTGGAAGATGAACGAGAACTGCAGCGCGAGCGGCATGCCGAGGCCCGGCGGTCAGGGGCGGCCGCGCCTCGCGCGACCGCCCCCAGAGGTTTTACGTTTCTCGACCGCTACGGGCAAACGGTCTCCGGATCGGCGCCCGTCGGGTACTTGAACTTGCTCTTCGGTCCGGGAATGTTGTCGAGGAAGCTCTTGAAGTACGACTTCGGCGTATTCCGCTTGAGGATCGGGAGGAACTCGTTCCGCCCCTTCATCAAACGAAGGGCCGCGTCCACCCACCTCTTCGTCGCCGTGTCACCCTTGCGGATCCCGATCCCCCACGGGACGTTCAGGAACTTCGGGCTCGCGAGCCTGAGCGTCTTGTTCTGCGTGGCGACGCCGAGCACGAACGCGTCGTCGAACATGAACGCATCCGCACGCCCGTCCGTCAGCGCGAGGACGGCGGCCGCGGTGCCGTCGACGCGAACGAGCTTGGTCGACTTGAAGCAGTTCGTCAACCAGCGGTCGTAGATCGAGTTCGTCGTCGTTACGACGCTCTTCCCGGACAGGTCGCCCAGCGTCCTGATCGACGAGTTGTTCGGGACGAGGAGCCTGCCGGTCGCCGAGTAGTAGGGGACCGAGAAGTCGATCTGCTCGGTGCGCGCCTTCGTCCAGGTCAGCGTCGAGATGATGATGTCGACCCGCTTTGCCTGGAGCGTCGGGATCCGGCTCGGCGTCGTCACGCACTCGAACTGGACCTTGCTCTTGCTGTTAAAGGAGAGCTGCGCGAAACGCTGCGCGACCTCGACGTCGTAGCCGGAGTTGTCGCCTCGCACGTTGATGTATCCGAACGGCGGGAAGTCGCACTTTACGCCGATGATCCACTTCTTCCTTCCCTTGACGTCGGGCGGAAGAGGGGGCAGCTTAGGCTTCTTTACCTCCACGCCTGACCGCGTTCCCTCGCTCACCTTGCCCACAGGGGCGGCGAGGCTCCATGCCGCGAAAGCGGCCGCCGCCAGGGCGGCGGCTCCGGCTACTGCGAGACCCTTCATTGACCATCTCCTTCCTCGTCGACAGCTTCGTCCACCGTCAGATCCTCGAGCGAGTGCGCAAGCTGCAGGCTGCGACGAAGGAACCGTCGCGTCCGCTCCTCCTTCGGCCGATCGAGCACGTCAGCCGGAACGCCTCGCTCGACGATCCGCCCCTCGTCCATGAAGACGACGTGGTCGCCCACCTCGCGCGCGAATTGCATCTCGTGCGTGACGACGAGCATCGTCATCCCTGACCGAGCGAGGTCCCGCATCACGATCAGCACCTCGCCGACGAGCTCCGGGTCGAGCGCGGAGGTGACCTCGTCGAAGAGCATCACGTGGGGTTCCATCATCAGCGCCCGCGCGATCGCCACTCGCTGTTGCTGGCCCCCGGAAAGCTGATGCGGGTAATGGCGGGCCTTGTCCTCGAGCCCGACGCTAGCCATGAGCTCGTGCGCGCGCGCCTCCGCCCGCGCCCGCGGGATCTTGCGAATGCGCCGCGCGGCGAGCGTCACGTTGTCGAGCGCACGAAGTTGCGGGAACAGGTTGAACTGCTGGAAGACCATCCCGATCCGCTGACGCACGCCCGAGACGTCGGTCCCCCTGCGCGTGATCTCCTCGCCCTCGAGGTAGACCCGACCCGCGTCGACCGGCTCGAGCAGGTTCACGCAGCGCAGAAGCGTGCTCTTGCCGCTGCCGCTCGGTCCGATCACGACGAGCACTTCGCCCGGAGCCACCGTGAGGTCGATCCCGTCGAGGACGACGAGGCTTCCGAAGCTCTTCCTGATTCCTTCGAGGCGCACCGCGGACGTTCCGTTCCGCGCGGCTGCCTCCGTACCGGAGATGGCCGTATCCCCGCCGGGATCCTGGCTGGCCGCGCGCACGCCTGCGTGAAGCATACGGCCTGCTCGCCGCTCGGGAAGGGGAATCGGCTCAAAGAGTGGGTACGAGCCGGCCTACGACGAGGCTCGCCGCGTCTTCAAAGCGATAGATCGATCGACGCCCCCGCGCTAGGCGGCGCGCCGGCTCTGGCGCCGGCGCATCCCGCGAGCCCACCGGCGGCCTACCACTTTGAGCGGCGACCCCGGCGGCTCGTGTACAGCACGCGCGGCCGCGCGGCCTTCATGCCCGACTCCTGAAACTGATCGGCATGTCCGAGCCGGCCTACGACGCGGCCCGTCTCGGCCTGCTGCTCGGGGAGTACGAAGGTGATCGCCGTGCCACGCCGGCCGGCCCTGCCGGTGCGGCCCGTCCGGTGGAGGTAGCCCTTGTCCTCCTCCGGGGGGTCGAAGTTGATCACCTGCGTGACGTTGTCGAGGTCGAGTCCCCGCGCGGCGATATCGGTAGCGATCAGAGTCTTGACCTTGCCGCTGTCGAAGCGCTCGAGCGAGCGCTCGCGGGCGTTCTGGGACATGTCGCCGTGCATCGTGACGGCGGGCACGCCCTGGCGGTCGAGCTTCTTGACCAGGCGCTCGGCCCCCCGCTTGGTGCGGACGAAGACGAGCGTCAGCCCGTTCGCAGAGGCGATTTGCTTCGCGAGCGCCTCGACCTTCGTATCGGCGGTCACCGAGACGAAGCGATGCTCGATCTCGCCCGGCTCCAGCTCCTGGGAGAGCTCGGCCTCGAAGCGGGAGGGGCTGTTCGTGTACGCGCGGGCAAGCTCGGAGACGGGGCCGTCGAGGGTGGCCGAGAAGAACATCGTCTGCCGGTTCCGGGGCAGGCGCCGAACGATTCGATCGACCTGCGGCTGGAAGCCCATGTCGAGCATCCGGTCAGCCTCGTCCAGGACGAGCACCCGGATCTGCGAGAGGTCGATCAGGCGCCGCTGCGCGAGATCCTCCACCCGGCCGGGCGTCGCGACGAGGATGTGCGCCTTGGCGGCACGGGTGGCCTGCGCCCGGAGCGGAACGCCGCCGTAGACCGACGCGACGCGCAGCTTCTTGAGAGGCGCGAGCGACTCGAACTCGTCGGTCACCTGCGCCGCCAGCTCCCTGGTCGGAACGAGCACGAGCGCGGACGGCCGGACGTCGGACGCAGTCGTACGCTCGACGATCGGCACCGCGAACGCGAGCGTCTTGCCCGACCCGGTCGGGGAGCGGGCGAGCACGTCGAGCCCGGCCAGAGCGTCTGGCAGGACGAGCGACTGGATCATGAAGGGACGGTGAATTGAGCGAGCGGCGAGCGCGTCGGCGATAGGCGCGGACACCCCGAGCTCGCGGAAAGATAGATCTG
>JBBRYW010000199.1:0-5400 GCA_038237235.1 Gaiellales bacterium | reverse complement strand
GCGAAACGAAGCGATCCTGGCGGCGATCGCAGACGGAATCGTCGCAACGGATGCTCAGAGCCGAGTGGTCCTCTGGAACGCGGAAGCCGAGCGGATCACCGGCGTGCCGGCTGCCGAAGCGCTTGGGCGACAACCGAGCGATGTGCTTCAGCGCGAGCTCGCCTCCGAGGGCGAGGCTCCCTCGGGCGACCGCGTAATCTCGATCACACGCGGGGGCCACGACGTCTGGCTCTCGCTGACGGAGGCGGTCATGAGCGACCACGAGGGCAGCGTGACCGGGCGGGTGTTCGCGTTCCGCGACATCTCGGGCGAGCGTGTCGTGGAACAGATGAAGTCTGACTTCGTCTCGACGGTGTCGCACGAGCTGCGGACGCCGCTCACGTCGATCTACGGCTTCTCGGCGACGCTCCTACGGGGTGATCTGACCTTCGACGACGAGGAGAGGCTGACGTTCCTGACCTACATCGCATCGGAATCCGAGCGGCTGACCCGGGTTCTGGACGCTCTCCTTCACGTAGCTCGCCTCGACAGCGGAGACCTGGAGCTTCAGCTCGGTTCCACGAGCGTGGGCGAGGTGGTTGCAGAGGTCGTTGCCGGCGCTGAGGCGGTGGCACGAGATGGCCACCGCTTCGTCGTCGAGTTGCCCGACGGCCCGGTTGCCGCGCGCGCGGACGGAAGCAAGCTGAGGCAAGTGCTCGGCGCCCTGATCGACAACGCGGTCAAGTATTCACCCGGTGGCGGGACCGTAACGATCGCAGCACGGGAAAGAACCAACGCCGTGGAGCTGCGGGTCGTCGACGAGGGCATCGGGATCGCGCCCGCCGAGCAGCCTCGCATCTTCACGAAGTTCTACCGCGGTGTCAGCGCTCCGCTCGACGGCGAGAGGGGCCCCGGCTTGAGCCTCTTTATCGCGCGAGGGCTCGTGACCGCGATGGGAGGGCGGCTGTCGGTCTCGTCTGTTGAGGGAGAAGGCTCGAGCTTCGTCGTCGAGCTGCCGGCGGCATGACGAAAGTCCTCATCGTCGACGACGAGGCCCCGATTCGCCTCCTGTGCAGGGTCAACCTCGAGGCCGAGGGGATCGAGGTGGTCGAGGCCGCCGACGGAGTCGTGGGGCTCGAGCAGGCGCGGGCCGAGCGGCCCGACGTGGTCCTGCTCGACGTGATGATGCCTCGCCTCGATGGGTGGGGCGTGGCGGAGGAGTTGCTGCGCGACCCGGCCACGAGCGACATTCCGATCGTGTTCCTCACGGCGCGCGCCGAGATGCGGCACGAGGAGCAGGCGCTCGATCTCGGTGGAATCGAGTTCGTCACGAAGCCGTTCAACCCGGTCGGCCTCGCGCCGCTCGTTCGCACCGTGCTCGCGAACATGGAGCACGGTCATGGCGAGGCGCGGCGGCACGTGAGGCTCGCGGAGCTTCGCGCCAGGCTCGGCTCCTAGAGGGATAATGGCGGTTCGCTCGGCAGAGCGAGCCCTCGCAGGTTCATCGCGGCGCACACGATCACGCGTGTCGCGGCAAGATCGTCGAGGCCCGCCGCTCATCTCTCTCTCATCAAACGGCGCGATCATCGGTGGAGTGCGCGTGTTGATCGTCGAGGACGAACCGAAGATGGCGAGCCTGATCCGTCGCGGGATGGTCGAGGAGGGGCACGCCGCTGACCTCGCTGGGACGGCGCGTCGACGTCGCGCAGCGGCAGACCCTCGACTCGGGTGGCATCCTTCCCTTCGCCCTCGGCATCCCCGCCGTGCTCGGCCTGCTGGCCCTCGGCCTCAGGCTGCGCAGACGCCTTTAGCTTTAGCAGAGACACGCCACGTCGTTGACGCTGACCGGCGCGTCCTGGCCTGACTCCAAGGCGGCCGGCTAGGCGCCGCTTGCGGTGCCGACCTCAGGAACCCGGGCTCCGCCCGCGTTCCGTCTGAACAGACCGGTCGAGCGCGTGGACATACAGACCCACGCTCCTAGGTCGAGTCGGGGCGGCCGGATTCGAACCGGCGACCTCCTGGTCCCAAACCAGGTGCGCTAACCAGGCTGCGCTACGCCCCGTCCGGAGACCGAGTCTAGCGCTGCCGAGCTCCGGCTCTTACGCCGCGGCCGAGATTGCCTCCACTTGCTCGACCCACTCGGAGAAGGACTCGAGCAGTGCTCCCAAGGCCGTACGCACCAGCTCGTCCGTCAGGCGGCCGTCGCCGTCGAACTTGTCCCGCACGCGCGAGACGAGGAGCTCCGGCTCGGGCATGGTCTGCGCGCCGGGAAACGCGAGTGCCTGCCGCACCTGCAGCTGGGCCTGCGCCGTCCCGCCGATGCCGGTCGAGGCTCCCATCAGTGCGACCGGCTTCCGATCGAGAACCGACTGGCGCGGCGGGCGGGAGGCCCAGTCGATCGCATTCTTCAGCACGCCCGTCGTGCCGTAGTTGTACTCGGGCGTCGCAATGAGAACGCCATCGGCGTCCGCGATGGCTCGCTTGAACGCGGTTACCTCCGGCGGGTCGCCCTCGGCCTCGACATCTCCGTTGTAGGGGGGAACGTGCCCCAGATCCTCGAAGATATCGATCTCCATGCCGTCCGGGGTGAGCTCGCGGGCGACGCGGAGCAGCGCGCGATTGTACGACCCCGCCCGCAGGCTGCCGCAGATACCGAGGACGCGTGTCCCTTCGGCCTGTGCGCCGTCGCCCGGGACGGAGCCGAGCATCAACCTTCCTTGATCGCGGACACGTCCGCGGTGAAGTCCACCCGGTCACCGAGCAGATTGCCGCCCGTCTCGAGCTCCTGGTTCCAGTCGACGCCGTACTCGGTCGGATCAAGCTGGCCCTTCAGCACCAGGCCGATCCGCTCTTTGCCCCACGGGTCGAGCGCGCTGCCCGCAAGCTCGGTGTCGAGATCGATTGCGCGCGTGACGCCCTTGATCGTCAGCTCGCCGGCCACTCGGAAGCGGTTGCCTTCGACGTGCTCCACCGAGGTCGACTCGAACCGAATCTCGGGGAACTGCTCGGCATCGAAGAAGTCGGGGGAGCGGAGATGCTCGTCGCGCTGCGGCTGGTTCGTGTCGATGCTCCCGGCGCGGATGATGCCCGTTGCGGAGATCTTGCCTTCCTCGCCAATTGTGACCGTACCTTCGAAGTCGTTGAAGCTGCCCTTGACTGTGGTGATCAGCAGGTGCTTGATGCCGAACTCGATGCCGGAATGTGCGGCGTCGATCGCCCAGGTCCCCGCGGGCAGGGTCGGAGTCGTGGTGTTGGCGGTATCTGTCTGCGACATTTGTAATCCTTTCTTTCTCGGCCTCGCGTAGCGGGCCGCTATACTTGAGTTCTCAATGATGGTACAGACGTAATGTTGACCACGCAAGTTCCCGAGCGCGGCTTGGAGCTCGAGACCTGGATGCGGTTCCTGAGAGCGCATGCTGCAATCACCCGTCGCCTAAACGCCGACCTCGTGACCACCCACGACCTGACGGTCAACGACTACGAGGTTCTCTTGCACCTGGCCCACGCGCCGGATCGCGTGCTTCGCCGGATTGATCTTTCGGAGCGGCTGCTCCTGACGCCGTCGGGCATCACGCGCCTGCTCGAGGGCCTGGAGCGAGCCGGCCTCGTCGAGCGGGCGAGCTGCCCGTCGGATGGGCGCGTCGTGTACGCCCGTCTGACGGACGACGGGCACGCCCGGCTCAAGACAGCCTCGAAGACCCATCTGGCCGGGGTGGACCGGTTGTTCCTCGGCCGCTTCGATCAGGTCGAGCTCAAGCTTCTGAACGGGCTTCTGGGCCGGCTGGCCGGAGACGACGCTGACGGGCCGGGCTGCTCGGTCTAGCTCGACGCCTCGGTCCCCCGCTCCTCTTCGGCGAGGAAGCGGAGCAGGAAGAAGAGGAACGCCGCGAAGAAGACGATCGCCTGCTCCCCGGCCATCGTGACCCCGGCAATCTGCTGATCGGTCAGAGCTGACGAGAACCAGATTCTGGGAGCCTGCTCGTAGAAGTCGTAGACGGCGTTCGGCAGGAGTGCGAAGAGCAAGCCGAGAGGACTCGCCAGCACGAACGCTGCGAAGAGGTACACAGTCTTCGCGGCCGTCGACTGCGACTGAGGCTGCGCCCGGAGCACCGGCCACCAGAGCAGGCAGCCGGCGGCGAAATAGCAGCCGTGCTCGAGGTGCAGCAGCGACGACGGGTTCCGGAGGGCGGTGTCGTAGATCGCGGGGACGTGCCAGACGAAGTACGTGCCGAGCCAGACCGGAAGCGCGACCCAGGGGCGAGTCAGCAACCGCACTGCAGGCGCGGCGCTGACGCAGCGGGCGAGATCATCCGAGAGACCGAGCACGCACAGCGCGGGGGCCCACTCCGCGAGCACCACGTTCTGGAGCAGGTGCGCCGTCAGCAGGTAATGGAGCGACAGCGTCTCGAGCGGCGAGACGAACGCGGCGAGGATGAGCGCCTGGCCGGTGAAGAAGCAGGCGACTCGCCAGCGGGGAACCGCATGCTTGTGGGCGGCGGCGGCGTAGCCGAGCAAGAGCGCGGGGACGAGAAAGAGGGCCTCGAGATCCCACGCCCACGCGTACGGGTGCATGCCGCTACGCTAGTGGCGCCTGGCGGGCGGGCGTAGCTCAATGGTAGAGCCCCAGCCTTCCAAGCTGGTTATGCGGGTTCGATCCCCGCCGCCCGCTTCGGCTCAGGGAGCCGCAAACCTAGTTGTGGAACGGGGTTGCGGCCTCCCGAATACATCGTGCTGATCCGCTCAAGACCGCCGGAATCGGCCCGTTTCGGTGTAAGACTTCCCCACAGCTACCCCACACCGGCGCTCAGCGCGAACCGGTTGGTTCCGGGATGCCGAGCTCGGCGCAGATCCTGCGCGCGAGTCGGAAGTCGATCTCGCGATGACGCGGCACTGCCGTTGACCGTTCGGCGTCGAAGCCCCAGAAGCTGTGGTTGCCACCTTCGCGCAGCAGCCGTGCACCGTGGTCGCGCAGGTGGCGCTCCAGGTCGCGGCGCTTCACGCGCCGATGACGACCTCGAGCGACTCGCTATCGGCGGCTGCGGCAGCGTCAGGGTGTCCACCGAAGCGCAACTCGAGGATCCCTCGTAGGGCGTCGATCACGTTGGCCCGCGCCTCCTCGCGCGTCTGTCCCTGGCTGTGCGCGCCGGGAACCTCAGGGATCGAAGCGACTATCCAGCCGTCCTCTCCCTGCTCGAACACGATCGTCACTCGCAGCGATTCGCTCATGCACGAACGGTAGCCGCTCAGCGTTGCGGCGCTGTCTGGCGGTGTGGCAGGCTACCGGGTGATGGCTCCCGAGTCGCGGCTCGAACCGACCGAACACGGGCTCGTCCCCACGGGCGACGGCTGGTTCGTCCTGAACGCGCGCGAGGCGCGCTGGCGCCCCGGGGAAGGGCGAGGCGCCTACTGCATCTTCGAGGG
>JBBRYW010000198.1:0-5445 GCA_038237235.1 Gaiellales bacterium | reverse complement strand
TCGCCGACGCGCGCCGCATCCTCTTCCTCGTCGACCGCGCCAACCTCGGCCGGCAGACGCTGAAGGAGTTCCAGAGCTTCACGACGCCCGACGACGGGCGCAAGTTCACCGAGCTCTACAACGTCCAGCACCTGAGCTCGAACACGATCGACCCGGTCGCGCGCGTCACGATCTCGACGATCCAGCGCCTCTACTCGACGCTCCGCGGCGAGCAGGAGCTCGATCCGGAGCTCGACGAGCACTCCGCCTACGACCTGCTGCCGATCGAGCCGATGCCGGTCGAGTACAACCCGCGCGTCCCGATCGAGAGCTTCGACTTCGTGATCGTCGACGAGTGCCACCGCTCGATCTTCGGGCTCTGGCGGCAGGTGCTCGACTACTTCGACGCGTTCACGATCGGGCTCACCGCGACGCCGAACAAGCAAGCGTTCGGCTTCTTCAACCAGAACCTCGTGATGGAGTACACGCACGAGCAGGCGGTCGCCGACTCGGTCAACGTCGACTTCGACGTCTACCGGATCCGCACCGAGATCAGCGAGCGGGGCTCGACGATCGACGCCGGCCTCGTGACGCAGTTCCGCGACCGGCAGACGCGGCGCACCCGCTGGGAAACGCTCGACGACGAGGTCGCCTACGGCGCCGAGGCGCTCGACCGCGCCGTCGTCGCCAGGGATCAGATCCGCACCGTCGTCCGTACCTTCAAGGAGCGGCTCTTCACCGAGATCTTCCCCGGCCGCAGCGAGGTGCCGAAGACGCTGATCTTCGCCAAGGACGACTCGCACGCCGACGACATCGTCCAGATCGTCCGTGACGAGTTCGGCAAGGGCGACGACTGGGCGGTCAAGATCACCTACAAGTCGACCGGCCGCAAGACCGACGAGATGATCAAGTCCTTCCGGAACTCGCCGCTTCCGCGCGTTGCGGTCACCGTCGACATGATCGCCACCGGCACCGACGTCCGCCCGCTCGAGTGCGTGTTCTTCATGCGCTCGGTCAAGAGCCGCACCTACTTCGAGCAGATGAAGGGCCGCGGCGTCCGCATCATCGGCGACACCGACTTCCAGGCCGTCACCCCGGACGCGCTCGCGAAGGAGCGCTTCGTGATCGTCGATGCCGTCGGCGTCACCGAGACCGACCTCGTCGAGACCCAGCCGCTCGACCGCAAGCCAACGGTCGCTCTCGACAAGCTGTTGAAGCAGATCTCCTTCGGAGTCCGCGACCCCGACCTCGCCTCGACGATCGCGGGCCGGCTTTCCCGGCTCGAGCGGCGGCTGACGAAGGATGACCGCGACGAGCTCGCAGCCCTCGCCGGCGGGCTCGGCCTCCAGGAGATCGCCCGCGGGATCGTCGAGGCGCTCGACCCCGACCTGCCGGAGGAGGAGCTCGAGCCGCGCCTCGATGCTGCACTGGCGCCGCTCGCGACGAACCCGGAGCTGCGCGAGCGGATCGTCGAGGTGCGCCGCTCCTACGAGCAGGCGATCGACGAGGGCAAGGACAGGCTGATCGACGCCGGGCCGACGACCGACCGCGCGCGCAAGACCGTCGAATCCTTCGAGCGCTTCATCGAAGAGCACAAGGACGAGATCGTCGCGCTCCAGATCCTCTACAGCCGTCCCTACGCCCAGCGTCTCACGTTCCGGGAGGTGAAGGAGCTCGCGAACGCGATCGGCCGCCCGCCGTACCAGTGGACGCCGGAGAAGCTTTGGGCCGCCTACGAAGCGCTCGACCGCTCGAAGGTGCGCGGCTCCGGGCAGCGCGTGCTGACGGACATCGTCTCGCTCGTCGGCTACGCGCTGCACCAGGACGGCGAGCTCGTCCCGTACCCAGACCGCGTCCGCGAGCGCTACGACGCCTGGCTCCTCCAGCAGGAGAACGCGGGCCGCGCGTTCACGCCCGAGCAGCTCGCTTGGCTCGAGCGGATCCGCGACCACGTCGCCGCCTCGCTCGGGATCACGACCGACGACTTCCAGTACGCCCCGTTCATCCAGCACGGCGGCCTCGGCAGAGCCGGCCAGGTATTCGGGCCCGAGCTCGAGCCGCTGCTGGACGAGCTGAACGACGCGCTCGTCGTATGAGCGGGGCTCCTTCCGGATGGGCCGAGGCGCGGCTCGCTGAACTTGCCGACGTGCGGCTCGGCCGACAACGATCGCCCAAGAATCATGCCGGCTCCCGCATGCGACCGTACCTTCGCGCCGGCAACGTCACCTGGAGCGGTCTCGACCTCTCCGACGTGAAAGAGATGAATTTCACCGAGCAGGAGAGCGTGACCTATGGGCTCCGTCTCGGTGACGTCCTCGTTGCCGAAGCTTCCGGGAGTGCTGGCGAGGTCGGAAAGCCGGCGCTCTGGAAGGGAGAGATCACCGGCTGCTGCTTCCAAAACACGCTGATCAGAGTTCGATCGCGGGGTCCCCTGCCTGAGTACCTGCGCTACTTCCTCTTCGCCGAGGCGAGCTCAGGACGACTCGGTGATGCAGCACCAGGCGTGGGCATTCACCACATCGGTGCCACGAGACTTTCAGCCTGGAACGTCCCAGTGCCGCCCCTGAACGAGCAGCAGCGGATCGTGGGGGCGATCGAGGAGCAGTTCTCCCGCCTCGACGCCGCCGAGAAATCTCTGCAGAAGGCGAGAGCAAGAATCGCTTCTCTCCGCAACACCGTCTTTGGCATCGCGACGTCTTGCGAATGGCCGGCGGTCAGACTCGGAGAGTTGCTGCGTGAGCCCCTCCGGAACGGTCATTCAGCCAAGGCATCCAAGGGCGGCACCGTGCGGACGCTCACGCTAACGGCAGTAACGCGCGGCGACTTCACTGACGCGAACACGAAGCTGACGAGCGCTGATCCGGCGCGGATCGAGAACCTTTGGCTCGAGTCCGGCGACGTCTTGATCGAGCGGTCGAATACGCCCGAGCTCGTGGGAACGGCAGCGCTCTATCGCGGTGCCGAGCGCTGGGCGATCTTCCCGGACTTGCTGATTCGCGTGCGCGTCGCTGAGAGGTTGTTGCCAGAATTCCTCGACGTAGTCCTCAAGTCGCAACCCTCACGTCGCTACTTCCAGGCCGCGGCGCAGGGCATCGCAGGGACCATGCCGAAGATCGACCAGGGCGCAGTCGAGCGTCTCAGCGTCCCGCTGCCGCCAATCGACGAACAGCGGCGAGTTGTTGCTCAGGTCGTACGCCAGCTCTCGCTGATCGACGCGATGAGCGATTCAGTCCAATCGGCCCGGCGCCGCAGCGCCGCCCTCCGCCGCTCGATCCTCGAGCGCGCCTTCCGCGGCGAGCTCGGCCCGCAGGACCCGTCCGACGAGCCGGCGTCCGCCCTGATCGAGCGCATCGCCGCCGAGCGGGCCACGGCCGGAGAGGCGACTGGGCACCGTCCGCGCCGTCGTGCGACCATGCAGGGGTCATAACGAGCAGAGACACCCAAGACATCCGCTTTACGGCGCCGCTCTACACCCTCGCCGAGGCTGCGCGTTTCCTCGGCGTACCCACGTCGACGTTCGGCACCTGGGCGAAGGGATACGTTCGCCGCCCGCCGGGTCGGCCCCCTGTGCGCGGCAATCGGATCGTCACGAGCGCCGATGCCCCGCGCAACTTCCCGACCATCCCATTCATCGGCCTCGCCGAGGGGATGGTGCTCGCCGCGTTCCGGCGGGGCGGTGTGAGCCTGCAGCACATCCGGAAAGCCGTCTCGATCCTCGACAGCCAGATCGGGATCGAGTACGCCCTAGCTTCGCACCGCCTCTACACGGATGGAGCGGTGATCCTGTTCGACTACGCCGACGCCAAGCACGACGAAGAGCTCGCGGGTCTGACGGAGGTCGTCTCTCGTCAGCGGGTGTTCGCGCCCATCGTTCAGGAGTACCTGAAGCGCATCGAGTACGGAAACGACGGCTGGGCGGAGCAGCTCATCGCGCCGACCACACGCGACCGGATCGTGGTCGTCGATCCGCGGCGCGCGTTCGGCCAACCGATCTTCGTCCACGGGGCCGCACCCGTCGAGAGCGTCGTCAGCCGCTGGAAGGCCGGCGACCCGCTCGCAGACGTCGCGCTCGATTTCGGTGTTCCCCCTGCCGACGTCGAGGACTACCTGCGTGCCGCCGTCCCACTCGCCGCCTGAGTTCTTCCTCGACAGGAGCCTCGGCGGGCGAGACGTCGCCGACGCCCTCCGCGACGCTGGTTGGATCATCCGTACGCACGTCGAGGTCTACGGAGTTCGTGATCAGAACGTCCACGACGTCGAGTGGCTCGAGCTATGCGGACGAGAGAATTGGCCGGCACTCACGATGGACCGCCGCATCCGCTACCGGCCGGCCGAGATCGCCGCAGTGCGTCGCCACCGGGTGAAGGCGTTTGCCCTCACGAGTGGGAACCTGACCGCTGCCGGGCAGGCCGAGCGGTTTCTCGGGAACGGACGGCGGATCGAGACCGCGTGTATGCGGCCGGGCCCGTTCCTGTACGCGGTACACGCAAAGCAGATCGTGAGAGTCTTCCCCTAATGAGCTCGAACGGTCTCGTCCAGCGTCTCTGGAACTACTGCAACGTCCTCCGCGACGACGGGCTCTCCTACGGCGACTACCTCGAGCAGCTCACCTATTTGCTCTTCCTCAAGATGGCCGACGAGCAGACGAAACCGCCGTTCGACGCCGAGCCGTTCATCCCGGAGGGGCTCGACTGGCCGAGCCTGCTTGCCCGCGACGGCGACGAGCTCGAGGTGCACTACCGGCATCTGCTGACCGAGCTCGGGCGGCGGCCGGGGATGCTCGGAGTCGTCTTCCGCAAGGCGCAGAACCGGATCCAGGACCCAGCCAAGCTGCGCCGGCTGATCGTCGATCTGATCGACCGCGAGACCTGGCTGACGCTCGACGTCGACGTCAAGGGCGACGCCTACGAGGGGCTGCTCGAGAAGAACGCCGAGGACGTGAAGTCGGGTGCCGGCCAGTACTTCACGCCGCGGCCGCTGATCCGCGCGCTCGTCGAGGTGATGCGGCCCGAGCCCGGGATGGCGATCTGCGACCCCGCCTGCGGCACCGGCGGCTTCCTGCTCGCCGCGCACGAGTGGATCTCGAAGAGCTACCCGTACCTCGATCCCGACGAGAAGCGGCGCCTCCGCTTCGACGCGCTGCACGGCTGGGAGATCGTCGACAACACCGCCCGCCTCTGCGTGATGAACCTGCTCCTGCACGGGATCGGCGCCGAGGAGAGCGACAGCCCGATCCGCGTCGACGACGCGCTCAAGGCCGACCCCGGCGACCGTTTCGAGCTGGTGCTCACCAATCCGCCGTTCGGCAGGAAGTCGTCGATGACCGTCGTGAACGCCGAGGGCGAGAGCGAGCGCGAGCAGCTCGTGATCGTCCGCGACGACTTCTGGGCCTCGACCTCGAACAAGCAGCTCAACTTCGTCCAGCACGTCAAGACGCTGCTGGCGATCAACGGCCGCGCCGCCGTG
>JBBRYW010000197.1:0-5447 GCA_038237235.1 Gaiellales bacterium | reverse complement strand
CGCGCCCTACCGCCGGGCCTCGCTCGGCGCGCACGCGACGGTGGTCAGGGGTCGGATGACGCTGCGCGGCTGCGAGTACCTCTTCTACGGGTCGCGCAACCTGCGCGTGCAGGTGACGGCCGGCGAGCGCGCCGGGCGCCTGCTCTGGCGGGTTCCCTGGCGAGCCGACGGCGTCATTCAGGCGGCGGCCGCGGCCGTAGCGCTGGGGGCGGATGGTCGCCTGCGTTTGCTTCCGCGGGGTCGGCCCTGAAGGGTCGCACATCAGCGTCGCTGGGTCTCGCTTCCGCGTATGGCGGCTTCGGCTTGCGCCATCGCGCTGCTGGCCCTGCTCCGTAGCTTCCGCTCCCATCCGTCGCGGGTACGCGAATGGTCCGAAGCCTTCGGCGAGCGAGCGTTGCTTCGCCGCCTGGAACGCACCGGGCAATGAGCGTAGGCGTGCCCGGGTCGCGCGAGCTCATTTCGGTGTCGCGCGGATATCGCTCGCGTCGCAGCGAGCGGTGCTCGAGCTCTACGGCCGCGGCCGGCCGCACGGGGCGCCGCGGTACTGGCGCTGCATGCAGCACGGTCCATCAGTTGGGTCGTCCGTAACGACGGTGTCTTCGTCCTATCGACTGGCAAGCGCGGCTATGGCGTGGGCAACTACACCGCGTGCATTCGCCTGTCGCGCTGATGTGGGGGCCAGCTGCACGGGGCCATGAGCCGGTGGCGAGAGTCTCGGCAGAAAGCTCGTCGCGAGCGTGCTCACGATTTGCTTACGAGCGGGGGCTATCGTCGGCAGAGATCCCAATCGAAGCGGAGCGAATGCCGTGCGAACACGTGTAGCCGTGTTGGCCACACTGCTGCTTTGCCTCTTCTTCCCGAGCGCGAGCGCGGGGACGGACGCGGCTGCCGGCAGCGGCCGCTCCTGCGACGGCCAAGGCTTGCGGGTTGGCGCTGCGCGCTTCCGGATCGTCCACCTGCGCGCGGGCGGCCCCATCCACGTCGGGCAGGCAGGCCGTGGTGAGCTCGTCCGCTGCATGCTCGCCCTCGGCGGCTGCCCCGAGTCGACCCCGCCAAGGCAGCCGCACGCTGACTGCGTCGTCGAGCAGGAAACACGAACCGGCGCGCAGGTCCCGCTCGCGCGACTGAAGGAAATCGCCCCGCGTGTAGCGCTTGGCGACCGCCCGCAGCGACGAGTGCTCTACGTCGAGGGAGACAGCTGCGCCGCCGCAAAGGGCGACGCCGCCCTCCTTCGTTGCCTGCGCAGCCCTGGACGCAGGAGTTCTCGGGGCACCCGGTCAGCACGGTGTCCCACGGCGGTAGCGGGGGACTGCGAAGCGAGAGGCAAATGGGAGGGAGGGCGGTGTGACAGCGAAGCTCAAGCCTCCGACTCGCCTGTCGCTCGTCCTCGCCGCCCTTGCCCTGCTTGGCGGTTGTCAGGGGCGAAAACACGAGCGGGCGATTGATCCAGGCACGCTCGAGTCGAGGAGAATCGCGCTTGTGCGAACGGCCTCTCAGTCGCTCGAGGCGGCTCGCGCCGTCAAAGGCCTCTGGCAGCGCGAGCTAGCGCTCGGCGCCCCAGCATCCGGGCACGCGGTTCCCCAGTCCGGGCAAGCAGAAGCTGCTGCAACAGCTGCGGCAAGCGGCGCGCCACTTATCACTTTTCGCTTCGACGGCTCAGCGTGCGCCGCCCCCTTCAATCGGCTCCGCAGATCGTTGTCGAGGCTCGCGACCCGGAGGTCGGCCGCGCCACGTTCACGCTTCGCTGCAATCCGCCCGGCGGTGACATCACAGCGCCAGCGCGGGCCTGCTCGGCGCTCGAGCACCACGCCGACGACCTCTTCCGGCCGCGCGCATTCCTCTGCCGCGGCGGGCCGTGGTCGTGGTGGAACCTCACGCTGACTGGCCGCTTCAACGGTCGGCCCGTGCACACCAAGGTAAGCACGTGCTGGACCGCACAGATGGAGCTGATAGGGCGGCTCGGTATCGCCGACCAACTGCAGAGGCACGTGATCCCGCACTCCAAGCCGCGACGCCACTTGCGCGGGCGCACGCGATCGTCGCCCGACAAGCCTGCCTGCGCTTCTGGAACCGGGCTCCCGACCGTTCGCGCAGGCAGACGGCCCGCCGCGGCGCGCCCTACCGCCGCGCCTCGCTCAGCGCGTACGCGACCGTGGGGCATGGGCGGATGACCTTGCGCGGCTGCAACTTCTCGTTCTATGGCAGCCGCAATCTGCGCGTTTCCGCCTCGGCGGGTGAGCGCGCGGACCAACTCGTCTGGGGCGCCTCCCTGCCCCCGGTCGGCTCGATCATGCAGGCGGCGGCAGAGCCGATCGTCCTTCGCGTGGACGGCCGCATACGCGCCGCCGGCGCGACTGGTCAGATCGTGGGCCGCCGCCGCCGCGCCGCCGCCGCCCGTCCTCCCGTGCCGCTCGCGCTCTCGGGCCGCTACCCGGTCGCGTGCCTTCGCTCCCGGCACCGCGTCTCGGGCATCGGCACAATCGCCGCCGCCTCAGCCGATTCGGTCGAGCTCGGAGCGCTCGACGGCCGGCCGCGCCGGCTCGAGGCGATGGCGGCCTCGGACGCTGTCTTCCCCGCTGTTGGCTGGAGTGTCGACGGCCGTTTTCTCGGCACCTCGGATGGCAGGCTCTGGAGCGCGGGCGGGCGCTCGTTGGGGCGGCTGTTCAGCCGGCTGACCGGTCCCTGGAGCTGGTCACCGGCGGGCGACTGCGCGCTTGGCTTCACCGGCGGTGTCGAGGGCAGTTCGGCAAGCAAGAGGCTCTCCGTCGCGGAGCCGGGCCATCGCCCCCAACCTTTCTTGCGCGGGGCGATCCAGACCCTCGCCTTCACGCCTGACGGCCGCCGCCTCGTGGTCGTCGTCAGCAGCGGCACGACACCGCGGCAGCGAATCGCCTTCTATCGCGTCGACCTCGCCGCCGGCACGCTGCACCGGCTCGCCGCGCTGCCCCCTGGCATCTGCTGTGTCAGCCTCGGCCGTATCACGCCCGACGGGCGGACGCTGCTGTTCTGGGCAGGCCCGGGGTCGTCGGTGATGCAGGACGGCTGGACGATCTCCCGGCTCGATCTCCTGCGAGGAGGCACGCCGCGGCTCTTCAACGCGTCGCGCGGACCGGCACGTTCACTTCCGAGTGCTCGCTCCGTCGTTCCCTGCGGCCGGCGTCTGCTCGCGGCCCTCGGCGGCCCGCGTCCCTATCCGACGATCGAGAACGAGCGGCTCGCGTACCTCTATCCCCGGCGAGCGGCTCGCTTGCTCACGCCCCGCCGCTATGCCTATCTCGCACCTGCCTGCTCGCCGCAGGGCGGTCGAATCGCAGCTGTTCGCACGCCGAACGGCGCGAGCAGCGCCAAGTCGCGGCTGGCACTGCTCTCGGCGAGCGGTCGCTTCCTGCGCCTGCTGAGCCGTGGCGGAGCGGGTGACGGCTCTCCGGACTGGGGAGGAGCGGGCATCGTCTTTTCGCGCGCGCTCGCCGCGAGCGGGCGAACGCGGCTCTGGTGGAGCCCACATGGTGGGCCGGCGCGGCCGACCTCGTTTCTCGCGGCGCAGCTCGCCTGGGACTGGAGCGCGACGCCGCCTCTCGGGCTGATCGGCTCGTAGGGGGAGGACCGGCGAGCGCACGAGCCACTATTTCGCGTGGCTGGACAAATGGTGGCTCCTGCCGAGTCTCGGCGCGGGCTCTTGCCTAAAGCCTCGCTAAAGAAATTCGCATCCCCGAGAATCGGTACCTAAAGGTGGATCAGGATGCTGAAGCGCTCGAGCGACTCTACCGTGAGCGGTACCGCAGCTTCCGCGACGTCTTGGTCGGCGTCGTGGGCAGCCGAGAGCTGGCCCGCGAGGTCGTGCAGGAGGCCTTCGCACGCGCGCTGCGCGAGCGGCGCAGGTTCCGCGGCGAGGGCAGCCTCGAGGCCTGGGTCTGGCGGATTTGCGTCAACGTCGCACTCAAGATGCGGCAGGATCTGCGTCGCAACTGGCAGCTCGACGAGTACGAGCCGGCGGCCAGTGACGCCGCGACCGACCACGAGCTGCGCGCCGCGGTGCGCCGGTTGCCGCCGCGGCGCCGGCTGGTCGTCTTCCTGCGCTACTACGCCGATCTCTCCTACGCGGAGATCGCGAACGCCGTCGGCATCTCGGAGGGCACGGTGGCGGCGACGCTCGCTCAGGCCCGCGGCGAGCTGCAGGGGCTGCTCGCCGCGGAGGAGGTCAGATCGTGATTGACGCCCTGCCCTGGTCGCAGGCGCTGCTACCCGGCACGGACGACGGCGACTGGCAGGACGTCCTTCGACGGGCGCGGCGCCAGCGCCGCCGCCGCGGCGGCTTCGCATTCGTTGCACTGGCAGCCGTCGCGCTGGTCGGATTGGCCTCGGCCTACGCGCTCGGGCACCCAGTGGTCGACTTCGGCCGGACGAGCAAGGGGCCGCGCACCGTCGTCAACAGCTTCGGCAGCTTGCAGGTCGGCGCCCCGCCAGGCATGGTCCCCGGGGTGCTGCCGCACCAGGCGCGCCGGATCACGAGCGTTCGCGTCGACGGCAAGCCGCACGTGCTCTGGGTCGCGCCCACCAAGCGAGGCGGCTTCTGCTTCCAGTGGTCGAGGTTCGCGGGAGGCTGCCGCGCCAACCGCCACGACAAATGGGCCAAGCGGCTCGACGTCGGCGGCTCGCAGGGGGCCGGGGGCATCACCGTGATCGAGGGCTCCTTCTTCCAGTCGGCCGGGGCGCGACTCGAGCTGGCCTACGCCGACGGCCAGAAGGCCGAGCTGCCCTTTGTCTGGGTGACCGCACCGATCAACGCCGGCTTCTATCTCTACCGAGTTCCCGACGCCCACCGCAGCGCCGCGCACCGAGCGACGCGGCTGACGCTATTCGACGGCTCGGGGCGGGTCCTCGCGCGCGAGCCGATTCTCAACAGCCGGCCGATGCCGTTCGTAATGCACCGCCTGCCCGGCTTCCCGCACCTGACCGTTCCCGCGCGGGCGGACTGGGGGAGGCGCCACCAGATCTTTGACCTGCGTGCCGACGACGGCGCCCGCATCGGCCTCTGGATCGCGCCTGAACGCGGCGGCGGCCGCTGCTTCTGGACGAACCAGGCGGTTTTCTGCAGCAACGTCGGACGTGCCGTCCGACGAGAGGCACCGCGCCCGCTCGAGCTCAATTTCCAGGGTGGCGGAAAGCACGTCACGCTCTGCTGCGGCGTCGGGCCGCCGGTCGCGCGCGTGGAGGCTCGCTTCCAGGACGGCGAGCGGATCAGCCTCTACCCCAGACAGGGGTACTTGGTCTGGCCGATCCCCTCGCGCCACTATCCGCGCGGCAGGCGCCTGAGCGAGCTGCTGGCCTACAACCACGCGGGGCGGGTCATGCAGCGGCAGCGGATGGCCACGGACGCGCCCGGGCTCTACCCCTGCGCCAAGCCGAAGGCGTACGGCTACGGCGTCTCGATGTGTCCTTGATTCTTG
>JBBRYW010000196.1:0-5482 GCA_038237235.1 Gaiellales bacterium | reverse complement strand
TGGAGCCGGTCGCCGAAGACGACGACGCTCTGGCCGGCAAACGCCCCGGCCGCCAGCGCGCCCGCGTAGAGCATCACGAGCTCGCTGGCGGCCGGAAAAACGGCGTCCACGAGCATGAGCCCGAAGATGGCGTAGACGCCGTGATTGCCGATCGCCGACGTGATCGAGCCGCTGACCGAGAGCAGCACGGGCGGACCTTAGCCGGACGAGACGATGAAGTCGCGCGTCAGGTCGACACGCCCGAGCTCGTTCGAGGCGGTGATCCGGACGCGATAGCGGCCCGGCGAGGCAGCCTGGCGGCGACCGGTGCGCCCGTCCCATGCCAGCGCGACGTCTCCTGCCGGCTCCTGAACGCTCGAGAGGAGCGTCCGAGCGAGGATGCCCGTCGGCCGCTCGATCGCCGCCGTGACCCGCGCGGCGCGTGAGAGCTTGAAGCCGATCGCGAGCCGGCCGCGTCGAGGCACGATCGCCTGGTCGAGCTGCAGGTACCCGAGCGTGTTGTTCACGACAAACGAGCGCTCGGCCTTCGAGGTCCGTCCCGCGTCGTCGACCGCCGTCACGACCCAGCGCCAGAGCCCCTCGGTGGGCGGCGGGAAGCCCTCGCCGGGAAAGGAGAACCGGTAGGTACCCGGCAGCCTCGACGTGCCGCTCGCGTACTGGATCGCCCGGCCGGGGCCGACCAGCTCGGCGGTGACCGTGGAAGGGCGGACGACCTTGTAGGCGAGCGGCTGGGTGTCCGCGAAGCCGTCCCCGTTCGGGGACGAGACCATCCCATCCGGCTGCGTCACCTGAACGCCGGCATACGAGACGAGGAGGGCATCTGCGACCGCGCGCTCGCCCCTCGCGCCGGAGGGTCGGCTGAGCAGCGTCCCCTCGAAGGCCATCGCGGCCGAATTCCCGATCGAGAGCCCGGCGGCAGTCACGGCGCGCAAGCGTGCGAGCGCCTGCGCGAGCTCGAGGTTCGTCATCCCGGCGCTGTACCCCGGCTGTCCGCCGTCGACCGTGACGAGCACGATGCTGCCGTCCGCGCGCTGACCGACAGCGCACCGCCCCTGGCGCAGCGCAAGCTGGTCGATCGAGAACTGCTCGCCGGCGCGGAAGATCGGCCGGCCGGCCTTGACGAGCAGCGGCCCGCCACCCATCCCGTTCGGGAACTGCGACCAGCCCGAGCCCAGCAGCATCCGCACCGTGACCCTCGAGCCGGCGGGCACCTCGGCGGTCAGGCTCTGGGCAGCCGTCCCGCGGGCGACGAGGACCGCGCCGGCAGGCGGAATTGCGGTGCCTCCGCCGGCTCGTACCTCTGAGACGGCGCCCGAGAGGTCGACGTTCGAGGCGACGGCGGGGAAGCTCGGGAGAACGGCCTCCACCGTTCCGATCCCCGCCGGCGTCGCGGCACCCCAGATCGGCGTGTAGAGGGTGATTCCATTGGTTGTCGGCAACTGGTTCAGCGCGATACCGGGATGGCGCGCACCGGTTCCGGCCCAGGTGGCGAAAAAGGCGACCCGCTCGACGTGCAGATTTCCGGAGGCGTCGATCCCGATGCTCGACTGGCCGGACAGCGGTCGGCTTCCGAGCACCCCGCCACGGAGGTTCAGGCCGCTCGTCTGCTCGTCGCCGCTCACGCCCGCGACGGTCGCCTGCGGGGAGATGCGCCGCTCGATCGAGGTCACTCTCTCGAGTCCGGGGATGATGCCGTTCGACACCTCGGGGCGGAGGTCGTACAGCCCACCCGGCCGCGGCGCGGTCAGGACGTGCATCACGACGGGTCCGTGGCTCGTGAACTGGATGTCGCGCTCGTAGGTGACGCCGGGCATCAGCGTCGTTGCGGCGGTGGCAGCGCCTGGCACGGCGAAGCCCGCCGTCAGGCAGGCGATGACGATACGTCCAAGCATGACCCGCGGGTCACGGTAGCGGAACACTTGGGGGCCTGTGCGTTGGCGCCAGCCGTGCGCGAGCAGGGTCGGGCGCCCGCGCGGGCGGCCTCCGCATCGGCGAGGCCGACCTCAAACGTGGCCAGGCATCGGCGGTCGCACTCGCAGGCGATGTCCGACACCGGACATCCGCCGAGCCAGAGGGCGAGCCAAGGTCTCCGTGAAAGTGCGTCGCGTAAGCGCGTCGCACTTTCCACGGCCTAGCCCCTAGTTCCAGACCTTGACGTCCCTGTAGAGGGTGTCGCGCTGAACCGGCGTCTTGCCGAGCGCCTTGATCAGCTGCGCGAGCTCGTCCGCGGAGGTTCGGTGCGTCGTCCCGGCGGCCGAGACGACGTTCTCCTCGATCATCACCGAGCCCATGTCGTCCGCGCCGAAGCCGAGCGCGACCTGGCCGATCTTGAGTCCCTGTGTCACCCAGGAGGACTGGATGTGGTCGACGTTGTCGAGGTAGATCCGGCTGACCGACTGGGTCAGGAGGTAGTCGAAGGACGTCGGCATCGCCTCGTCCGGGACCCGGTCCGAGAGGCGGTTGCCGTCGCGCTGGAACGTCCAGGAGATGAAGGCGCGAAAGCCGTGTGTGTCGTCCTGCAGCTCACGGATCAACCGCATGTGCTCGATGCGCTCGGCGAGCGTCTCGACATGCCCGTACATCATCGTTGCCGTGGTCGAGATGCCCAAGCGATGCGCGTGGCGCATGACTCCGAGCCACTCGGCCGAGGTCGTCTTCTTGGGGGCGATGATGTCGCGCACGCGGTCGACGAGCACCTCAGCACCGCCGCCCGGAATCGAGTCGAGCCCCGCGTCGCGCAAGCGGGACAGTGTCTGCGGGATGTCGAGCTTCGAGCGGCGCGCGATGTGCTGGATCTCGGAGGGCGAGAGCGCGTGCAGGTGCACCCGGTAGCGCTCCTTGATCGAGCGGAAGAGGTCCTCGTAGTAGTCGACGGCGAGGTCGGGATGGTGGCCGCCCTGCATGAGTAGGCCGGTGCCGCCGAGGGCGAGCGTCTCCTCGATCTTCTTGAAGATGACGGGCTTCGGCAGGAGATAGCCCTCCGCGCGATCGCCGGGGGAGCGGTAGAACGCGCAGAAGTCGCAATCCGTGTAGCAGATGTTCGTGTAGTTGAGGTTCCGGTCGATGATGAACGTCACGCGTCGCGCGTCGGTCTTGCGCGCGCGGAGCTGATCGGCGGCCCGGCCGACGGCGACGAGGTCGCGCGACTCGAGGAGTTCGAGTGCGTCCGCGTCGTCGATACGTTCGCCGGCGACCGCCTTGTCGAGAACTGCCGCGACCGTCACGCCGGCACTTCCTCCCTTACGAAACGGAGCTCCGGAACCCTCTCGAGCTCGCCTGCTTCTTGGGCGAGCTCGAGGAACGTCATCAGCCCCGCTCGCTCGCGGGGCCCGAAGCTGTAGCGCAGCTTCTCGAAGTAGCGGGCGAGGAAGCCTGCCGGGTAGCCGTAGCGCTCGCTCGCCTCGCGCGCCAGGCGCTCGGGCTCGGACCTTGCCCGGCGGACGGAAGCGACGAGAGCGTCCTCGAGCTCGGCGAGCCCTGGGGCGGCCGGCTCGCGGGCCGCCCAGACCGCGAACACCATGGGCAGCCCGGTGCGCGCGAGCCAGAGGCGACCGAGGTCGTGGTGCGGCGTGGGGTCCTCGAACGCGCTCTGGAGGGCGGCGTCGCCGATCAGCAGCTTGGCGTCCGCCTTCTCGCCGAGCGGGACGTGCGCCGCCTCGGGCAGGAGCACCTTCGTCAGTACGACCGAGGTCGCGCTCTCGGGCGTGACGGCGACTGAGCGGACTTGGTCGAGCGGCAGCCGGGTGACGAGCTGGATCGAGTCGACCGCGCCCTCCGACGACACGCAGAGCCGCGGCAGCAGGCGGAGGCGGTCGGCGTGGCGCGCGTACTCGATCGACGAGATCGGCGCGACGTCGCAACCGCCGGCAAGCAGCAGCCCGTTGAGCTCCGTCGGGACGCCGACGATCTCCTCGACGGCGGCCTCGAGCCGGTAGAAGACCGGCGCCATGTTCACGTAGCCGATGCGGCCGAGGCGGATCATCCGGCCAACTCCCCCGCGGGCCTGTCCGGGGCCGACATGACCGGGGACTGTCCCCGGTCCGGTCCCGGAGAGGCACCTGGGGAAGAATTGTTCCAGGTTCGTAACGGGTTGTAGAGCGTGTCGCGCTGAACCGGCGTCCGGCCGGCCGCACGGACGAAGCGGACGAGCTCATCGACCTTCTGCTCCGTCTCGGTGCGCGCACCCGCCGCGTGGAAGATCTGCTCGCGGACGACCGTTCCCTGGACGTCGTTCGCGCCGAAGTGGAGCGCGACCTGGGCGAGCGGCAGCCCCATCATGATCCAGTAGGCCTTGATGTTCGGGATGTTGTCGAGCATCAGGCGCGAGACGGCGATCATCTTCAGGTCGTCGCTGCCCGTCGTGTGCCGCCAGCCACGTCGCTCGAAGACCGTGTTCTCCGGATGAAACGCAAGCGGGATGAAGGCGAGGAAGCCGCCTGTGGAGTCCTGGAGCTCGCGGAGGCGAAGCAGGTGGTCGACCCGCTCCTCATAGGTCTCGACATGGCCGTAGAGCATCGTGCAATGCGTGGGGATCCCGAGCCCGTGCGCCGTCCGATGCACGTGGAGCCAGATGTCCGAAGGCTCCTTGCCGGGAGCGACGAGCCGCCGCACGCGATCCGCGAAGACCTCTGCGCCCCCGCCGGGAAGCGAGCCGAGCCCGGCCGCGCGTAGCTCGCGCAGGACCGCCTCGTGGGAGAGGCCGGAGAGCTTCGTCATGTGGTGGATCTCGCTCGCGGTGAAGAGCTTCAGGTGCACGTCGGGCAACGCCTCGTGGAGCCGGCTCACGATCTCGACGTAGTAGCCGAGGTCGACGTGCGGAGACTCCCCGCCCACCATGTGGATCTCAGTGAAGCCCGTCAGCTCCCGCTGCCGCAGGGCATCGTCCACCAGATCCTGGCCGGTGTAGGTGTACGCCTCGGCCTGCTTCTGCGTCACGGCGAACGCGCAGAACTTGCACTTCACCCGGCAGACATTCGTCTGGTTCAGGTAGAGGTTCTGGACGAAGTAGACGTGATCCGTCCCGCCCCGCCTCCGGCGCGCTAGATCCGCGAGCTCCCCGAGCGCGAGCAGGTCGTCGGACTCGAGCAGGATGAGCCCGTCCTCGAAATCGAGGCGCTCGTTCGCCTCCACCTTGTCGCGGATGAGGGCCAAGGACGAGACAGCTCCCGCGAGGGTCACTCCTGCCTACTTCTCACGATCCACGACAGCGTAGGTGAGCGCCTCGAGCTCGCCGCGATGCAGCGCACCGTTTAGCGCTGCTCGGGCTTGGGCCGCGTACTGCAGGGCGACATCTCGCGAGCGCTCGAGCGCGCCGGTCGCTGCGACGCGAACGAGCGCTCCCTCCGGCGACCCTCCGCCGAGCGCCCGACGCACGACCGGATCCTCTCGCGCGGCCAGGAGGAGCGGAAGCGTGGGCGTCCCCTCGCGAAGATCCGTTCCGGGCACCTTGCCCGTCTCGGTCGCGTCGCCGGCGCAGTCCAGG
>JBBRYW010000195.1:0-5485 GCA_038237235.1 Gaiellales bacterium | reverse complement strand
CGGTCTGGTCCAGCGCGTAGTCGAGGAACTCCAACGTACTTGCTACGGGTTCGGCTTCGGCAGGCTGATGAACCCGTGCCCACGGGTCGGGCCGGTCATCCAGCGCTCGTTCGATAAGACTCGCCCAGCAGGGGTCAAGGATACCCAAGGCCCACTCGCCTGCCTCCGGTTTCGAGGTCACGGTCCCGCTGTTCAGCGTATGCAGCATCCGGCACAAGGAAAGAACGAGGTAGGGCTCGAGAAGGGCCTTTGGGTCTGGCCCTGCGAGGATGACTCCGTGCTCTCGGGAGTGACCACCGGACCACGGCCGTGTTGCAGTGGTTGTCCCAGATGAGCTCGGTAGCGCCGTTGTCGAGATAGAGGTAGGGAGCGCGGAATGTGCTTGGCCCACGGAATGTCGAGCTTGTACGTCCGGGCGTGCATGCCTTGAAGCGCCGCCTGCTGGTCATCCGTGAGGTCGTCGTGCGTTACGACGATGAAGTCAACGTCGCTGTAAACATCGGCATCCCCGACTGCAAACGACCCTTGTAAGTACGCGCCGCAGAAGTTCCCGCGGAGGCTTGTCTGCGCGCCCGCTACCAGTTCGGCGAGGACGCCATTTAGGTCCGGGAACGGAGTCGGACCAGCCACTCCGGCATGATACGGCCGGCCTGCCAAGCTGAGCTCGGGCGAGCTCAACAGCGATCTTCGTCGTGAGGGGCGGCGGATGTTCTCTTCCTGCCTCCGCTCGATCAGCGGAGACCCCACTTTTCGCTTTCCGATCCTAGTGCAGTATTGGGCTGTCGGGTCAAGTGAGCGCGACGTGCGCGGCGTAAGGATTTTGCAAGCTCGCTCGCTCGTTCTCACAGCTCATGAGCTCATGGCGTTTCAACTGTCGATGACCACCGCCGCTCCTGCAGTTCCAAGTCAGGCTCGCGCCCGGAGGGAGCAGCTGCCGGCCATCGTCGCGGCGCTTGTGACGGTGGGGCTCTGGGCGTCCGCGTTCGTCGGCATCCGTTCTGCGGGCCATGAGCTCGCCCCCGGCGCGCTGGCGTTCGGCCGGCTGCTCGTTGGCAGCGCGGCCCTCGGCGGTGTGTTGCTGCTGAGAGGCGAGGGAATGCCGGCACGGCGCGCACTGCCGGGAATCGTCTTCTGCGGCGTCCTCTGGTTCGGCGTGTACAACGTCGTTTTGAACGAGGCGGAGCGGCGAGTCGATGCGGGGACGGCCGCGATGCTGGTGAACGTCGGCCCGATTCTGATCGCGCTCTTCGCCGGCGTGCTCCTCGGAGAGGGATTTCCGCGCCGGCTGCTCGCCGGTTGCGCCGTCGCCTTCGTGGGCGCCGCGATCATCGGGCTCGCGACGTCCGGCCACGGCCTGAAGGCGGGCTGGGGCGCAGCACTCTGCGTCGTGGCGGCGTTCGCTTATGCGGCCGGCGTGGTCGCGCAGAAGCCTGTGCTTGGAATCGCGTCTGCGCTGCAGGTCACGTGGCTCGCCTGCACCATCGGGGCGCTCACGTGCCTCCCGTTTGCGCCGCAGCTCGCGCGCGAGCTCGGGCACGCGCACGGGTCTACGATCGCGTGGACGATCTACCTCGGGATGGTCCCGACCGCGATCGGCTTCATGACCTGGGCGTACGCGCTCGCGCGCACGACCGCCGGCCGTATGGGCTCGACGACGTATCTCGTCCCGCCGCTCGCGATCCTGCTCGGGTGGCTGCTGCTCGCCGAGACGCCGCCGCTGCTCGCGCTTCCCGGCGGCGCGCTCTGCCTGGCAGGGGTCGCGCTCACGCGAAGCCGGCCCGCGGCGAAACCGTGATCTCGCAGCCGGCCTGGCCACGCGCCGCCGCCGTCTACGTGTCCGGTCGCGTCTACTAGTTCTCGCTGTGCCACGAGTCCCAGAGGGCCGCGTACGAGCCGCGCCGTGCGACCAGCTCGTCATGCGTCCCGATCTCCTCCAGCAGGCCGTCCTCGACGACCGCGACGCGATCGGCGTCGTGGGCGGTGTGCAGGCGGTGCGCGATCGCGACGACCGTGCGCCCTTCGAGCACCGAGGCGAGCGAGCGCTCCAGGTGGCGCGCCGCGCGCGGGTCGAGCAGCGACGTCGCTTCGTCGAGCACGAGCGTGTGCGGGTCAGCGAGCACAAGTCGCGCGAGCGCGACCTGCTGGGCCTGCGCGGGAGTCAGCGGATATCCGCCGGCGCCCACGACCGTGTCTCGCCCTTGCGGCAGCGCCCGCACCCACTCGAGCGCCTCCACCGCTGCGAGTGCGCCCGCGAGCTGCTCTTCGGTCGCGCCTGGTCGCGCGAGACTCAGATTCTCGTCGAGGGTTCCGACGAAGACGTGCTGCTCCTGTGTGACGAGCGCGACCTCCTTCCGCAGCGTGTCCAGCGGCAGGTCGACGAGCCGGACGCCACCGACCACGACGCGACCACGGCGGGGCGGATGGATCCCGGCCAGCAGCCGCCCGAGCGTGGACTTGCCCGCACCCGAAGGGCCGACCACCGCTACGCGCTCTCCCGGCTCGAGGTCGAGGTCGATGCCGTGCAGGACGTCCCGGTCGTCGACGTAGGCGTACCGCACCGCCTCTGCGACGAGGTGGTCGTCCTCCGGTGTGTCGCCGGTCGCCGCCCGATCGGCGGGCACACGTGCGACGCCGACAAGACGCGCGAACGACGTCGTTCCGACCTGGATCTCGTCGAGCCACGAGATCAGCCGGTCTACCGGGTCGGCGAGCTGGACGACATAGAGCGCCACTGCCGTCACCTCCCCGAGGGTGGCATGACCACTGGAGACGAGCCAGCCACCCCAGCCGAGCGCCGCCGCGACGGGCAGCACGTAGGCAAACTCGGCCGTCGGGAACCAGATCGTGCGCAGGAAGAGCGTGCGGCGCTCGGCCCGGTACGCCTCGGTCAGGTCGGCGTCGACCCGCCGCACGCGCGCCTCGTTCAGCCCCAGCGCTTCGACGGTGCGTCCGCCCTCGACCGTTTCGCCGACGGTACCGGCGAGGGTCGCGTAGGCGGCGCGCTCCCACAGGTAACCGGCGGGGGCGCGCTTCAGGTACCAGCGCGTCCCGATCACGAGTGCCGGTACGCCAACGATGCACGGGAGAGCAGCCGCCGGGCTGATCCAAACGGCCGCGGCGACCGTGAGGATGGACGTCACCGCCGCGATCAGCGTCTCGGGCACGGCGAAGCGGATTGTGCGCGCCATCGCGTCGACGTCGGCCGTCGTGCGCGAGATGAGGTCGCCCGTGCCCGCGCGCTCCACGGTCGAGAGCGGCAGCGCGAGCACGCGGCGCATGAAGTCCTCGCGCAACTCCGCGAACAACTTCTCCGAGAGCACGAACGACGCGCGCCGCGCGAGCCACGTCACGACCGTCTGTGCAAGCAGGAAGCAGGCCAGTACGAGCACGAGCTTGTCGACGTGCGCGTGCGTCGTTCCCTGTCGAACCGACTCGACGAGGCGCCCGAGAATGGGCGGTCCGGCGAGGCCGAAGGCAGCGGCAGCCGCGTGCAGCCCGACGACCCCGAGGAGACCGCTCCGGTGTCGTCGCGCGAGCGTGCGTGCCTGATCCCGGAGCTCGGGTCCCGAGGCAATCGGCAACAGCTCGCTCATGGGTCAACTTCTTGTGGCTGATGCGGGGTCGTCGATAGTTGATCGCACCCGCTACCTCGGCGATCCCGGACGCGTAGCGTGCTCATTCGTCTTCCCCGCGGGTGACGATCTCACGGTAGTCGGGCCGCGTCCGCAGCAGTTCGCGATGCTCGCCCTCGGCGACCACTCGGGTGTCGTCGATCAGCACAACGCGGTCGGCGCGGTCGAGCACGAGCGGGCTCGTGGTCACGATCACCGTCGTCCGCCCGGCTCGGTTCTCGCGGAGACGATCGGCGATTCGGGCCTCGGTATGTGCATCGACGGCGCTGGTGGGCTCGACGAGCACGAGCACCTCCGCGTCGGAGAGCAGCGAGCGCGCGAGCACCAGCCGCTGGCGCTGGCCCCCGGAGAACGAACGGCCGCGCTCTTCCACGGGCGCGTCGAGACCGGCCGGGAGCGCGTCGAGGATGTCCTCGGCGTTCGCGACCGAGACGGCGGCAAGGATCTCCTCGTCTCCTTCGCTGCGGCCCCACGGGTCGAGCTCGGTGCGCAGCGTGCCTGCAAACAGCACCGGATCGGCCTCGCTGACGACGATGCGCCGGCGCACGACGTCAACCGGAAGGTCGGAGAGCCGGACGTTCCCGAGGACGACACCATCCTCGTCGCCAAAGCGGCCGAGACGATCTGCGATCGCCGCCGACTCGTCCGGCAACGCCGACACGAGGCAGGTCAGCTCGCCGGGCGCGACGACGAGCCCCGAGGCGTGGTCCGTCAGCGGGACGCCGGGCGGCGGCTCGGCGGCCGGTGTCTCGGGCTCTGTGATCGGGCGCTCGATCGCGAGCACAGTGAGCATCCGGCGGGCACCAACCAGCGAGCGCGTGATCTTGTCGACGGCCTCCGTCGACGTGCGCAGTGGGATGACGAGGAACGCGGCGTAGCCGTAGAACGCGACGAGGTCGCCCGTGCCGATCTTCCCCGAGAGCGCGAAGCGCGCGCCGAGCCACGTGACGAGCACGACGAACAGGCCGGGGATGAAGACCTGTGCGGCATCGAGCGTCGCCTGTGGGAGTGCGACTCGTACGCCCGCCTGACGAACCTCCTGCGATCGCCGCCGGTAGCGGTCGAAGAACTCCTGCTCGCCGCCAATCCCGCGTAGTACCCGGAGACCGGCTGCGGTGTCTGCGCCGAGAGCGGTCAGCTGTCCGACCTGCTCGCGCTGGTCGCGCTGGCGCGTCTGCAGCGGCTTGATGATCAGGCCGAGCAGAAGGACGAGGACGGGCACGCCAAGCAGCACGAGGAGGCCGAGCAGAACCGACGACGAGAGCAGGATGAATGCGACGACGACGTACGCAACGAGGGCGCCCGCGAGGCGTGCCGTGATGTCGAAGGCGCCACCCGCCCGCATTGCGTCGGTCGAGATCGTGGCAACGACTTCGCCCGTCGAGAGACGCGCGCGCACCGCAGGACCGGAGCGAGCCGCGTGGTGTGCCACGACCTGGGCGAGCCGGAATGACGCCTGGAGCCAGTTGAAGACGGCGTAGCGATGGCGCATCACGCCACAGAAGGCTTGGATCAGCCCGAGTCCGAGCAGGGTCAGCGTCCAGAACGCGAGCGCACGGTTGTCGTGATCGACGATCCCGCTCTGGATCGAGCGGCCGATCGCGAACGGCATCAGCGCCTGCGCGACCATCCAGGTGATGCCGAAGAAGATGCCCGCGAGGAGCGTCGCGCGCTGGTGCCGCCCGACCCAGATGAGCAGGCGCGCCGGCGAGCGCGTGTCGGGCTCGCCGGGAGCGGCGAACGGAAGCTGGACTGCGAAGTGTTTTCCCATGCGAAGTAGCGGGCCGGTGGCCCGTCTCTCGATCGTAGCGGCGAGAGAGAAGCACCTTCGTCGCCGAATCGAGCCACGAGCG
>JBBRYW010000194.1:0-5544 GCA_038237235.1 Gaiellales bacterium | reverse complement strand
GCCTCGTCCTCGAGCGGGGTGGGGAGGAGATCGAGCTCGGGTGTCTCGCCCGTCCGGTGGCCGATCGCCTGCTCGAGGAGCCAGTCGGCGAGCCAGGGGTTTCGCGGCAGGAGCGGCCCGTGGAGGTAGGTCCCGAGCGCACGCCCGGCCCGGCAGCCCTCGTAGCCACTCTCGCCGTCGTTTCCGAACCCCGCGACGACACGGCCGAGCGGCGTCGCGCCAGCGTCGAGCTGAGTCCGGCCCGCGTGGTTCTCGAAGCCTGCGAGCGTACGCTGCTCGCCCGCCTCCAGCTCACACTCGAGCAACACGTCTCCGATCATGCGCCGCTCGCCCGCGACCGTCTGAAGCGGCAGAAGACCCACACCAGGCAGCTCGACGCCGCGCCGGTCTCGATAGAAGCGGCCCATCAGCTGGTAGCCGCCGCAAACAGCCAGCAGCGCTGCCCCGTTGTCGAGCGCCACCCGGAGCTCCTCTCCCTTCGAGGCGAGGTCGGAGGCGACGAGCGCCTGCTCCCGGTCTTGCCCGCCCCCGACGTAGAAGAGATCGTGCTCCCCGGGAGCGATCGAATCGCCGACGCTGATCGCACGCACCTCGAGCTCGACACCCCGCCACTCGGCACGCCGAGAGAAGACCGCGATGTTGCCTCGGTCGGCGTAGATGTTCAGGTAGTCCGGATACAGGTGGCCGACGACGATCTTCATGCAGCGCGCTTCTCCCAGTACGGCCGCACCAGGCCGCGCTCCGTCGCAATCTGCCGAAGCGCGAGCATCGCCGTGTACGTGGGGAGAATGGGAAGCTCTCCGCCGGGCCGCGTCAGCTCGAGCCCTCGGTCGAGGGCGGCCTCGAGCGCGGGCAGGACCTCGATCGCGCTCTCGTCGAGGCCGCCGTACTTGAAGCGCAGCGCGAGCTCGGCAGCGCGCTCACCAGACGCGATCACAGTCTCGAGCCCCTCGAGCAGCGGCTCGAAGTCGACATCCCAGATCCACGACACGTCCTTTCCGTCCGCCGTGGCGTCGTTTAGCGCGACGACGGCGACGCGGGGCGCCGCACCCGCGAGGAGCGCGCGAACCGCCTCGTTGGCGCCCGCCGGGTTCTTGATCAGGAGAACGAGAGCGACCTTCCCGCCGGCGGCAATTCGCTCGAACCGGCCGAACGCCCCTGTGAAAGAGGCCAACCCCCGTTGGATGTCGTCCAGGGTGGCGCCGAGCGTAAGCGACAGCGAGGCAGCCCCGAGGGCGTTGTAGACGTTGTAGAGCGCCGGCAGCCTGAGCTTGATCGCGCGGTCGCCCCTTTGGGTAACGAGCTGGAACGACGCGCTCGTGCTCCCCTGGAGCCTGATCGAGCGCGCGACCACGTCGAGGTGCGGCCGGCCATGTCCGCAGGCCGGGCAGCGGTAGTCGCCCAGGTGCCCAACGTACGCCGCCGCATAGACGTAGGGCGTTCCGCAGAGAATGCAGTACTTCGAGTCGGCCGCGTGCTGCAGCGACGGGGCCGAGCATGCAGGGTCGTCGATGCCGAACGTGAGCGCCGGCTTGCGTTCCCGCGCGAGATCTCCGACCTGAGGATCATCGCCGTTCACGATCAGGCAGACGCTCTCGTCGAGCTCGCGGACAACCGACCTCCAGCGTTCGGCGACGTGCTCGAGCTCGCCGTAGCGGTCGAGTTGATCACGGAAGAGATTCCCGAGGCAGACCGCCCGCGGCTGGACCCGGCGAGTCACCTCCGGCAACGCCGCCTCGTCGACCTCGAAGAGGCCGAGCTCGGCGTCGTCGGCCGCGAGCAGGGCGGACGCAACGCCCGAGACGAGGTTCGCGCCCGCGTTGTTGTGCGCAAGCCGAACGCGGTCGCCCAGAATCTCCGCAACCATGGCTGCCGTGGTCGTCTTGCCGTTCGTGGCCGAGACGAGCGCGCACCCCTGCGGCAGCCGTGCGGCCAGCCGATCGACCGCCCCCGGGTCGAACTTCCAGAGCAGCTTCCCGGGCAAGGTGGTTCCGCCCCCTGCTCGCGCGAGGCGCGAGAGGCTTCCCGCCGCCCGCGCGGCGAGCACCTCGGCGGCGAGCGGAAGCGGGACGCGCACGAGCCTCAGCGTACAGCGCGACCCGCCTGGCACCAGGGTCGCTCGCTGCTACGCGGCGGCGGCGAGGATCGCGAGCCGCCGCAGGCACGAGGCGCCCTCGTCCGGCGCCCGAACGGCCGGCAGCGGTGCCTCCTCGAAGCGCCGATCCGGCGAGAAGCTTTCGCTCCACACGCGGTGCCCATGCTCGAGCGCGACGAGCGTCCCCTCGGCGATCTCGCGCAGCTTCAGGCGCGTCCGCACGAAGCGCTCAACAAGCTCGAGCGCGGGCCGGGTCGAGGCGAAGAACGTGACGCCGTGACCCTCGCCGAGCCAGAGCGGGCGGCCGACGCCGCGGGCGCAGTAGACACGTCCCGGCGCCCGCTCGTCGAGCCAGGCAGTCGCCATCGAGCCCCGAAGCTCCTCGAGCGCGCCCGCCTGGCCGCCCGAGCGCTCGGCGAGCGCGAAGATCGCCTCGGAGTCGACAGTCATCTCGGGTGCAGCCCGGCTGATGTCGTGCCGCTCGAGCAGCTCGTCATCGTTGAAGATGATGCCGTTGTGGATACCAACGACCGCGCCATGGCGGACCGGGTGGTTGTTCGCGAGGATGCGCGGGTGGCCCTTGGTGTAGTCGCGGACGTGGATCAGGACGTCGGTGGCAGCAGGAGAGATGTCGATCCGGTCGAGCAGCGCGCGAGCTCCCGAGCGCTGCTTGTGGACCTCGATCTGGCCCTGGCCCTCAGCCGAGCGATAGGCGTAGCCGACCGCATCCGCTCCGCGCTCTGCGATCCCGGCTAGTAGGGTCTGCGCCGCGAGCGTTCGATCGAGCGTCGCGTCAGGGTGAATGCTGTATCCGGCGATTCCACACATTGTCGGAGCTTTCCGGAGCCGATTCCGGCCCCTCCTCGGTCGAGCGCCCTCGAACTGCGCTCCTCGTAAGCTCTGACGCGGCTCGAGTGGAGGGGTTAGCGGTCTTCACGGAGTCCTAACACTCCGCAGCTCCACGTACGCTGGCTGCGTGAGACCCGGCTTCGTCGACTGCCACAGCCATGTCCTGCCGTCCGGAGACGATGGGGCGACGACGGTCGCGGACGGGATCGCCCTTTGCGAGGACGCGACACGCGGCGGGACGACAGTGCTGTTCGCGACGCCGCACGTCTGGCCGCACCTGACGCTGACAGAGGAGCGCGAGCGCGCGATCCGCTGCACCCACGCGGAGCTCTCACGGCAGGCGCGTCTCGAGCTACGGCTCGGGTTCGAGCTCACGCCGACCGCGGCGCTGCTCCGAGACGATCCGGCGCGCTACCTGCTTGGAGGCACCGACTGTGTGCTGATGGAGGCGCTTTTCCATGGGCCGCTCGAGGCTGTTGCCCGGCTCGCGGAGCACATCGAGGCTCACGGGCTCCGCCCGGTGATCGCCCATCCCGAGCGCGCCGAGGCAGTGCTGGCCGAGCCCGAGCTGGCCTTCAGGCTCGCGGAGCGCGGCTGGCCGCTTCAGCTGAATGCGACCAGCATTACGGGCTGGCACGGCCCGGAGATCAAGGCGGTCGCCTGGCGGCTGCTCGAGGGCGGCTACGCGGCGGTCGTAGCCTCAGATGGCCACCGGCCGGCACGGCCCGCGCGGCTCGACGCGGCCTTCAACGCTGTTGCAGCGCGACTGGGCGAGGACGAGGCCCGCCGCCTGTTCGACGGCTCGGCCCTCGGTCTCGCGCAGGCCGAGCTCGCGGCCTAGCATTCGCTTCGTGGAAGGGGGACAGGAAGAGACCGTCGAGGCAGTTTTCTCGTCACCAGACGATGATCGCCTCCTCCGCGCGCTTCGCCGCGGCGACCCGGGAGCATTTGCGACCCTCGTCGACCGACACGCCTCAGCGATGCTTCGCGTCGCTTCCACATACGTGAGGAGCCGCGCTGTGGCTGAGGAAGTCGTGCAGGACACGTGGATAGCCGTGCTAGGTGGCGTCGATCGCTTCGAGGGTCGTTCCTCGCTGAAGACCTGGGTCTTCCGCATCCTCACCAACTCGGCGAAGACCCGGGCGGAGCGCGAAGGACGCACCGTCCCGTTGTCGGACGTCTCCCCTGTGGGTTTCGGGGATGAGCACGCGGTGAGTCCCGAGCGATTCCTGAACGCGGAGCACGGAGACCGTGCGGGCTGGTGGGCCACTCCGTTGCAGCGCTGGCCCGACGACGACCCCGCAGAGCGGCTCTTCGCCCGCGAGACGCGCGAGCGGATCAGCCGCGCCATCGGAGCCTTGCCGCCGACCCAACGCGTCGTGATCACGCTACGCGACATCGAGGGCTGGAGCGCCGACGAGGTCTGCGATGCGCTCGAGCTCTCCGAGGAGAACCAGCGCCTGCTATTGCATCGAGCGCGCTCGCGCGCCCGGCGCTCGCTCGAGCGCTACTTCCGCGGCTCAGAGGAGCCGGCGTGAAAGCCTCGACCGAGTTGACCTGCAAGCAATTCGTCGAGCTCGTGACCGACTACCTCGAAGGGGCACTGCCGGCCGCCGATCGAGACCGCTTCGAGCACCACGTTGCGGCCTGCGAGAGCTGCCCGGTCTACATCGAGCAGATCCAGCAGACGATCCGAACAGCGGGTGCCCTGACGGAGGAGTCGCTTTCGCCTGAAGCGCGCGACACGCTGCTGCGGGCCTTCGGCGACTGGAACACCCGCTCGCCGTCCGGCTGAACCGCAGCAAGCCGCGTGTAAGAGATCGTTAAGAAATTCAGCGTGCGCCGCGGAGTCTTCTCTCGAAAGCGCGCCGGCTGGAAGTCGGTCGCGCATCGTGTTCTTCAGATGAGGAGGTTTCATGCGTTCTCTGTCGATGAGAAGGCGGGCAGCGTGGATCGCCAGCGTCGTCGCCGTCAGCTCGACGATCGCGGTCATATCCGGCGTCATGCCGTCGCTCGCCCAAACCCCGGTGACGCCCGCACCCCCTGCCACCGGCACAAACGTGCCGCAGACGTACTTCGGACCGCCCCCGACGCGGTCGTTCTCGGAAGGAGCCAAGTTCCTGCGCGGCCCGCAGGAGTTGATCAAGTCGGGCACGGTCAGCCCGGATCACAAGACGGTCACCTTGCCGCTCTACCTCGGCCACTCGAAGAACGATCGGGGTCGAGGTCGGACAGGCGGCAACACCTGGTTCATCCTGACCGACAGCACTGACAAGCAGAACGCGGACGCGCTCGGCCTCAACTTCTCCGCCAAGCTCCGCTACGCCGGAGTCGTGGCCCGCGATGCGACGCTCGGTGGCAAGGACGCCAGCCTGACGTTCGAGTCGGGTAGCGTCGACTTCGGTCCGGCGCGGCAAGTCGTTCCGGGCGCCGCGCCGAACTTCTTCCCGCCCAAGACGGCCCAGCCTGGCAGCGTGGGCGACAAGGACTACAGCCCGTACGTCCGCATCACCAACCAACCCGGCACCCCGATCTACAACGCTCCGGTGGTGGCCGAGGGAGTGGACGCGGACACACTGCAGAAGTTCTGCACCGGGGAG